>NZ_CP072309.1:1464639-1816779 GCF_017726655.1 Agrobacterium tumefaciens | reverse complement strand
TTCACCTGGAAACCTTGTCGGGATCAGAGCGACGTCGCTGATACGATAAAGGCCGTATATCTCTTTCACAAAGCCAAAAAAATGGATTGTTGAATCCCCCGTTGCCAGGCGTTCAGCATCGTCAGCAGCCGGACCTTCGCCTACCATTAACAGTGCCATCTGGGCCTCCGGCCGCCGCTCCCTCAATGCGCGATAAGCCTTGACGGCTTCCACCCAGCCTTTGCCTTCAACTCCCCTCGCGACGAATGCGAACACGATAGCATTATTTGCTATGCCTAATTCAGCGCGAGTTCTCGGAAACGGCAAATCGTCAACAGGCATTGCATTTTTAATTTTTACGAATTTTTCCCTGTTGACCTGCAAATTATCGAACGGCCTAAGGTTCCGATCCGCGGTATAAGCAAATTTGTCAATCTTCTCGCTCCAACGGGCTATCCTGCGTGGGGAAATATCCATCGCTTCATAGGACCCATGCAGTGTAGAAATGAAGGGGACTGAAACGCTTGCTCTACGGAGCAGGAACGCTTCAACGTTTGCGACATGGGAATGGACGACGGAAATGCCTGCTTTCTTTATGAAGTTGGTTATACCAATATCTTGAACAAAGTTGGCCGTGTAAACGGGTATCCCCGGATCGAGCATAAGCTGAACGTCTTTGTGATCGTCCGCGCCATGCATCTGGAGAATCGATACTATTATTCCCTTGCGACGGAGCGCGTTCGCGAGGTGAATCGGAAATATTTCACCTCCGCCAAAAGAGAAGCCCAAGATGCCGATGAGCACATGAATTTGCTCACGCGAGATTTTTCGAAGGCTATCGTAATTTAAGACTCTTGCAAATTCTTGGGGCGGGAGGCCGGCGCCTCTTGCCACGCTACGACAAACATCGATAAATTGGGAGAGTGTGGCGTCAGGAATATCCCATCGCTTCTTCAAAGAAGTCATTAATTGAGCGTATTCTTTGTAGTATTCGGGCTTTGACTGGGCGCTTCGCCCAGAAGTATTACTCTCGTGAATTCGGAAATAGCTTACCGCACTTGGCTCATAGGCGATTTGCCCACCCCCTGCGACCACCGAATAGAGGTACCAGTCGCCCATTACTTTGAAACTTCTGGCTTCCTCCCACGCTTGCTCGGAAATCTCAAAACGTCGCCACAGGCTACCTCCGACATTTGCGATCACATTCTTCACGCCAAAGCCACCCTGGAACCATTCGGCCGCTGGGCGGATCCGACAGTCCTCCCATATGCCGGGCTCAGCATCCTCTCGGTAGTAATCAAGTCCGGCCAAGTATTCCCCTTGACTGTTCGCAAACTGAATACGTCCGAAGGCCATCATCACGCTTGGGTCGCGAAACGTGTTAACCAACCTCTCTACGAACGTGGGTTCGCAAAAATCATCACTTTCGCAAATCCAAACCAAATCGCCAGTCGCCAGCGAATGGCCTTTCTGCCACTGACGGAACACATTTCCAGAATTTTCAGTATTATAGACGGCTCTGATACGCTCAGGGAAACGCTTGATATATGAGTCGATTACGGATCGACTGTCATCACCGGAGTTATCATCAAGAACTACGATTTCGACAAGCGGGTATGTTTGCGCGAGAATAGAGTCGAGGCGCTGTGGAAGATACCGAGCGTGGTTGAAGTTTGGCACGATGGCGGTTACTCTGACTCCGCTGTGCGAACTTGTTTTAGAGCGGCTGGCAGCGATAACTTTGTTCGAATTTATCCTCTCGTAATATTCGACACAGAATTGGTCGACTTTGCGCGAGAGCAACATTGGGTCGCGCTTTTCCGCAGACTTCAAAAACTTCTGGCGTCTGCGACTGCCGAAAACGGTCATTTCAGACAGCGCGTACAGAAGGCGGGCATAAACCAAACGCTTTAAAAGCTTTGCGAGGGGCGCACTGCTCATCCAGTTGCTGCGCTGTAGCGCGTCTACTCGGCCAGAAATATGATCAACATCCTTCATGAGGATCTCGCTCCATTGAGCCTCATCAAAATTGAAATCGACCAATAATCTAGACCTTTGCATTTCGTGGGAAAATGTTTCTCTTATGCCGTCACTGTCCAACGGACAGTCCGATGCAATTCCGATAAAAGACCTCGATACAGAACTGCCGTTGGACGAGACGACGTCACCATCGTCGGCTTCAGCATATAGTGCAGTGCTTGTTTCAGACGAGATGATCGAGCCACTATCAAATTTTTGCTTATAAATCGATACAGATGCAAAATACCTAGTTAGAAAGTCACTAAGTGCACCCTGATTAAATTCGTTGCGGTGAGGATGACCTGACGGCGTCGAAACGGTCTCGGGTAATTCATCATCAATCGAGATGAGAAGCATCCCGTCGGCTCTCAAAACGCGTTTAATTTCGCGCATCAAGCTATCACGGGATCCGATCTGATCGAGCACTTCGAATACAGTAATGACATCCACTGAGGCGGACGGCAAGGGAATACTTTCATAGGACCCAGCACCGAAGGAGATATTTTCCGCATTTTCCATCGGTTGGACCGGACGAGCTGAATTCGCCGAGATGGCCATACGAATTACGGATCTGGCGGAATCCGCAAAAAGCGCTGCTCCTAAGCCCTCCCCGCTTACTATATCGAGAACGTCTTTTCCTTTGACGAAGGTCTTTGTCAGGTAATATCTGCGCATATGCTCGGGTAAATTAACTTCGCCTATCATGGGTGAATAACGTTCGCCGGTAAAATTAAGATCATCGCTCATACTTTCCTCGGCAAACTGCGTAACTAGTGAGATTTCTAGGCGGATACCTTATTCACGGATCCAAGTCGAGCCAATGAACCGCCTGCGGAGCCTCGTGGTTTCATATGAATCGATGCTACGGCATCGAAGGTGAAGCATCAAAGCGTCACTAGAAATCATCAAGCTCTTAGCGGCAAGCTGAACCGCTCAGAGCTCGAAATCCCACGGCATAAGTGCATTGTATCGTCCATAACGCCACCGAGTTGGGCGAGAGAGACAGCACAAGAGAGCAAAAATCAAGACCGCTCTTGACCGAAGGGCAAAACGCCGAAACTATCAATCCATGACATCAACCAGGCGAACGAAAGTCAACCCCACGAGACTGCCCCCGATTTAGTGGAACGGCTGTCCGGGATTTACCCGAAACGATGTTCCTGAACTGCCCCTACTTCCGACCGGACAGTCGGCGCAAACAGAAAGGCTCAAGCTGAAGCTTGGGTATAGGCTTGTCTCTAACGAGAATCAACACGTTGAATTGCTGACAAGTGATGTTTGCCGTAGGCGGTGGACAAGCGAGCAAAAGCTGACGATCATTGAGCAGAGTTTGAACCATGCTGAGCGGATCCCTCGGATGACACGCTGCAAATGCGCTTCTTCGATACGTCGTCCGGCCCGCACGACGATACCGTCAATGTCGATTTCGACGACGGGGTCGGGGTCAGGTGCGACGCTCTGCGGATCAACTGGTGCTGCTAGTCCAGACTCATCACTGCCCAACAGTTCTCTACGCAAGCGGTAGAGTTGAGACGGCAAGATACCGATCTGTCGCGCCACTGCCGACATGTTCACACCAGGCTGACAGGCCTGCTCAACCGCTGTGGCCTTGAATTCGTCGGACCAGAACCGCTGCAACTGTCGCGGAGACCCGTCCAGTCGATCGGGCACCGCCTCGATCATTCGCATCAACCCAAGGCTAGCCGCAGGTCTAGACATAGATCCTCACATTCAGAGAACTCGTATGCCCGACATACCCTACTCAGCATCAGCCGCGTCAGATGGGGGGTCCTTGCCGCTTACGACGGCGGCGCTCGAGAGACGTGATCACCTCAATTGGATGCTTCGTCATATAACTACTCCTGGTGTTACCACTAGGACTGGCAGTCAGAAGCCCTCTATCGCAAGACGGCCTTCACCGTGGGCTTACGGTCCACCCGAGGGATTCAATCCAAAGGCGGATTAGGTCGGCCTTGTCAAGCTGCCAACTTAGGCACTATTGCACCGGGCTCGACACTCTCCAACGGGATCAATGGGCTAATATTGGCGGCGCTACCGCCAGGTGAATACCCGAGTTACGGCGTAATTAAAAACAGAACTCATAAGTGCGCCGGCGAGCCCGGCTAAGGACGTCGCGTGTCGGAACTCGTATATGGTAGTCGCGACGGATATATTTGCTATGCCACCCAGAGAACAAATACAATAAAAGCCTAAAAGGCCGATCCACATATTGCGACCCTTAAGTTTCCTATCCGAATAGGTCAAAATATTATTGAGAAAGAAGTTCCAAGTCATAGCCACTAAGGTGGCCACTATCTGGCTTACAACAAACCCTTCAGCAAAAATCTTTGTAAACAGACCCAAAACCGTCATATGCACAACTATACCGCTTGCTCCGACCATGGCAAATAGTAGAAAGCTAGTTGGCAACAATCCGCCGGTTAGTTGTGACAACCATAGCCCAAGAAATTGAACGACGACGAGCGAACTCATCTTGCTTTCACCGGCATGGCGGGAACGAAATACGTAGGGCACCTCGGTGATTTTTAGGTCTACACCCTTCCTAAGCGCAATCACAACCATATCAAGCAAGATCTTGAAACCTTCCTTGCTAAGCATTGGCGCGATTACATCGAAAAGCTCTCTTCGTACCATGAAGAAGCCGCTCATAGGATCCGAGATATTACGACCAGTAACCATTGAAGAGAGGCGGGTGGCAAGTTGGCTCCCTTTAAGTCGGGCATTAGAAAGCCCGTCCCCTGCCGACCCTGTTGCAACGTAGCGAGAACCTATCACCAGATCCGCTCCCGCCGCCATTTCTCGAAGCATTTCCGGGAGTATGCGCTCGTCGTGTTGGTGATCCGCATCCATCACTGCAACATATGTGGCGGATGAGGATGCTATTCCCTCTACGCAGGCAGACGAAAGACCTCGCCGACCAAAGCGGCGAATACAGCGTATATTGCCGTATTCCCTAGCTAAAGCTTTGGTGAATTCCGCGGTTCCATCGGGACTATTGTCATCTACAACTATCAGTTCGAACGGGATGCTTCCTAGGGCGGCAACGATATTCTGATACAGCAGCTCTATATTGCCGCGCTCGTTGAAGCTTGGCACCACTACCGACAGCATCGGAGCAATCCGCCTTGTATTACTTATGTTGTTCGGTAGGATTGGTAAATTGTCGATAAGCACGTGATACTCCTTCGAGAGCGCTATATCCCAGACCATATCCTGCCTTCAAGCCCTTTGGCACATAAACGTTCCTGGTACAGACAGTCTGCGATCGAAGAGCCCTGCTAAGGTACAGTGGGATGGCAAATGGTTTTGCTCTGACATCGAATTTTGAAGCGTCCACGCGTTGATCACATCCATATAGCAGTCGGCCGTTTGCATCGTGGCTTCACCCACCGCAGCCATATCATTCGGCAGGCCAGCCGCAGGGATATCGTAGATGGTTGTCGAAAAATCGCAAAATGCAGGACAACAGCCTGATCGCAAGATATTGATGGTCGCGCTAATCACGGCCGTTGTTGGTTCGACATGCGCCTCACTAGCGCGTTCTAGTGGAGTGCCCCCGTTTCGCCGTTTCGCCGGACAGTCGGCATAAGCAGAAAGGCTCAAGCACAGGCTTGGGTATAGGCTTATGCCGACTGTCCGGTCAAAATGGGGGGCAGTTCATCTAGGTCCCGTGCGATCAACGAATTTCCAATCCACGAGCCAAGAAGTCTCCTCCCATATCCACCCGCGCGAGCGGAGACGGTAAACACGTAGAATATGACTAATAGCATGATCGTGTTTTGATCCCACGTGCCCTACCGATCACATGGACGGGCCCATATTTTGGCGATACGACCATTAGGCATTGTCAACGAATCCATCACTACGAAATTGGCTTGTTTCGCAGCGATCTCCAGGAGAGCGGTATTAACGTAAGGTGAAAATTCCGCATCCGCCCCCGGCGAGGTGAGAAGTACGCACGCTTTCTTTGCTGGACCTGAACTTAGCCAAGCCAGATAACCCTCTGTGCTTTCACCAGTTACCAATGGCTCGATCTGCGCGAAATAGAGTGGCTCCTGATTTCGTAAGCTATTCGTCAACCCGATTGTGTTGACGTTATATACAGCGTTTCTGAATCCAAAGGCGACTGTTCTGGTGGACCCTGCCAGTGGCATGACAGCGTCTAATGTATCCACATAAAGGCTCTTCCACGCCGCCGCAGTCTCTTGAGGCAACGCTTTGCCCGGCGAAGTCATATTTAGTCCATGGGCCGCTTCATAGACTTGCTGCGTACCACTCCCATCCGAATATACGACGTTACCATAACCGGGTAGCCAGTGCGTTGTCCTCGTCGAAACGACGGGGTTCAACGCAACCATGGGCACAAACGAATACGTTGCTATCAACGTTAACGATGCAGCCAACGCGCCCCTACAAACGTGACTGTTGTTCGCGAGTTTAAATAGTGACCACGTTGATAATAGGATTGTAGCCGGAAGGATCGGAGCAATAAACGCCGTACCTTTATTCTGGGATGAGCAAAGAACCAAGAAAGAAGACAAAACAAAAATTGAGAGCGGCGTTATCGGAGATGCCACATAATTCCAGAGCTGGCCAGGCGGACCGCGTAGTACGTTTTTGGCAAGTACGAGTAGCGCCATTGCCATCCCCAAGGAAATTGCAATAAAATGGGGAGCGTAGACTTGGTCGAGATAGACTTGGACCATGTAACGAATGCTGCCAAAATAGGACAACTTAGGCCCGAATTCCTGTGCTCTTGCGCCGTAGCCAAAACTAAAGAGGTACTCGGCTACATAACTACCGTTCCAAGCCAGCCAAGTTGCAGATGTCGCGCATGCGACTATTCCAGCCACAAAAAGCCGCCCAATCCGGGGCAATTTATCGACCGAAGACCCTGCTACGTATATGAAAGCGGCTATGCCGATGCAAGGAATGAATGCGATCGTCATCGTGCGTGCGAGGGGCATCAAGCCTACAAAAAAGCCGAATGCAACGATCCACGCCCAACGCGCGGCTTGTTCTGATTTAATCAGACACAGTAACGCTGCAGTCGTACAGGCGGTTGCAGGCATAGCAAAGTGAAAGCTACGTGAATAAATCACCAAGAGCGGCGTGGTGGCCACAAGCAAAGCGGTCACTGCGGCGAACGAGCGATCGCCGCAGTGCTTGGCAATGTAATATATGCATACGATGGAAACGATACATGCAAAAAGAGGCACGTATATCCCAAACGCTAAGCGTGGCCCCGTTGCCACAAATAATAGCGACGCGAGGGCAGACGTTAATGGGGACGCTGCGTTAGGAGACTCCACCATAAGAAGCCACGAAAGAAAGCCGCCATTAACGTAGGCAAAATAATTCTTGACCGCCATCATCAGGTAAGCAGATTCATCTATATCGAATAGGCCGCCATCTCTATAATTGCTGATCCAGTTCATATTGATAAGGGTGTAAAGCAGCAGAAAGATGCCAAGGGTGAAGGATGTTACTATCTTTTTAGTTCTCGCCATTGCCGACACCTTTTAATATCCATGCTGAGTGATAGGGCACCTTCCAGTGTATCCTCTGTAGCCAAATTTAGGCTTACACGGAGAGTTTGAATTTCCTACGCCTCAGAACCCAAGATCGCAGGAACTAAAGACAGCCCATGGGCAGGTCAAGAGCTTTTGAGGTGCCCCCTAAGTTTGGGCCACTGAACCGCACCAGGTTGCCGGAGGCCATTTCATTTAAGTTATGCGGCCACGGCCGGTGCGTACAGCATGACGTAATATCGTTCTTCGGCTTCGGCTGGCGGTATATTGCCGATCGGCTCCAGAAGGCGGCGGTTATTGAACATGGGGTAATCGCGGTGCGCGCCGTGCAACACTTTGCGGCTTGGTTGGATTGGTCCCTGTCAAGCACTCGACCGGAGGGAAGCAACGACTTGTTCGAACATCAACGATGGAGCAACGAGACATCCGCAGGCTGCTGATCATCGGCGCTATGGCTGTCATCCAGTGGGCCTCGCGCCGAGGAGCGCAAACTGGTTCTTGGTTGCACAGAATGATAGAGCGGAAGCCCATTATGCTGGCCGCGATGGCGCTGGCGAACAAGATGGCACGCTCGATCTGGGCCATGTTGACGAAGAATGAAGATTACCGGAATCCAGTCGTGGCTGTCTGATCAATCGATCGCGCAGCTATAGGACTGGATACGCAGGCATGTGAGGAGGTCGTGAACATGGAGGGCAATTGGTCGGTTCGATCGGGATCAGGAAATGCACCGAGGCTCCAAGAGTGGAAAGCTCGTTAAGTTAATTTGCGCCTGATCCGCGTATCTCCATGACGGCCAGCGGCTGCATCTGATGTCGCGCGAAAGGCCTGACACATGACCGCACCCGATCACATGCCGGAAATGTTCGAAAACCGCTTGCATGAACCGGGGCATCCACACAGAACCCTCCGGCAAACCCGGCGCGGTTCACTCAGGGCCGGACAGCACCTCTATCTTAGGTATGTGACTGGTCATAATGGGCACATTACTCCTAACACTTAACAAGTGGGAGATCGTGTCCGGAGATTTAGGGGCCACTACAGACTCGTGCCTAATTGCTTTCGCCTCGCCCACATCTACGGTCACACGGGTTGAATATGTCAGATAGAAAATGCGGCGTGTAGATTTAAGGGAGAAAGCAACCATCAATCGTTGTAGCGTTGCGATTTTGCGGAACGATGTGTAGAGATCCAGCCATAGTCGACAGTGATAGGCGTTGAAGATGACGAAAAATAACTACGACGAGTTGTCTGCGGAGGTAAGGAGGCTGGCCGAGGCGCTGGCCCTTACCACCGAGAACTACTCTAACTCATTGATAGAAAAAAATAATTTGCAAGTCGAACTTGCCTTCGCTCGCTCGCGCGCCCATCGCGTGTGGAAAGATTATCTACTATTTAAAACCCTTTCCTGGTTGGTTGCTAGCCCGCTGCCACTCTCGAATAGAACCCGGACGCGGTTCCGAAGAAGTGCCGAAAAACGAGATCCCAGGCGCTCGCTAGGTATGAGCGGTGTCGTTGGTAGTGTCGCAAATTGCGGACCTCATTCGGCCTTCCAAACCATTTCAACGTTGCCCGGGCGTTTGGCGAGAGACGGAGAGAAACGGAATGTGCTTTTGGTGAGCCATGAGGCCAGTAGAACTGGAGCGCCGATTCTCGTGCACAACTTGGCCCGGGCACTGTCCGATACTTACAACGTGACTGTGTTATGCATTCGAGGCGGCAACCTGATCGATTCGTTTCTCGATGTCGCAGTTGGCGTCGCCGTCTTAGGGGCCATTCCAGAAAGGGGAACGGAGGTTTGGACCCGGCTTCAAGACTTTCTCTCCACAAATAGTTTCTATTTCAGTGTCGTGAATTCTGTAGAATCACGTTATTTATTACCGCTACTACGTGAAACGAAGACTCCAAGCGTAATGCTTGTGCATGAATTTTCCGCTTATACCCTTCCGCGAACAGCATTCTACGACGTGATAAAGAACGCCGACGAGATCGTCTTTTCAACTTCGGTGACGCTGGAAAACGCTGTTGAAACCACAGGAATTGACGAGAACTATCAATTCCACATCTTTCCTCAAGGAAAATGCGAGGTCCCCAATGAGGGTGGCGCGCAAAATCAGTCTACCGCGGAACGAAGTCGTCTGAAGGCTCTTTTATCTCCTACAGGCGATGAAATCCTAGTTATTGGCGCAGGGACCGTCCAGTTGCGTAAAGGGGTCGACTTGTTTATCGAGGTTGCCCGTCGAGCACTTGTGCAAAATCAGCACAAGAGGATTAGGTTTGCCTGGATAGGCGCCGGTTTCGCTCCAGATTCTGACGCATATTATTCGGTATATTTGGCCGATCAACTTAAGCGATCTGGGTTCTCTGAAAGCGTTATAATCATACCAGAGACAAGTGACATTGAGTATGTATACGAGATAGCCGATTTTTTTGTCCTTAGTAGTCGGTTAGACCCACTCCCGAATGTCGCGATTGATGCAATGACTGTAGGTTTACCGGTTATTTGCTTTGACAGCGCGTCGGGAGTACCCGAAATCCTACGTAAAGGAGGCTTAGAAGAGCAATGTGTGGCCGATTACCTTGATACCAATGATATGGCGGATCGTCTCCTCCGCTTGGTAGAATCCAAAGCGATCTATGAAGATGTATCGCAAAGGACAAAGGCGCTTGCGAATGAGACCTTCAACATGAAAAGGTATGGGGGGGAAATCGAAACGCTTGGTATCGCAGCGGCCAAAAGGTTAAAAAATTTCACGTCCGACGTGAACGTGATCGTCAGCGAGCCCAGTTTCGATCCGGAATTTATGCTGCCGAAGGAATATGGAAAACGAAGCATCTCCTCCGCCGCCGAGCTTTATTTGAACGAACTTTCTGTGGGCCTGCATCCGCGAAGGCCTGAGCCAGGATTTAATCCTCTCGTGTATGCAATGCATCGTCCGGCCGAGTTCGGCCCGTTAGAATCGGATCCGTACGCTGACTTCCTGCGGAACGACCGACCTAACGGTCGATGGATCTACCCGATAATTCAACCATCTCCTCAGTCTCGCGCTAAGGTCGACGGTGGACGAACGAGCCATGATCTCAGATGTGCGCTGCACATACACGCGTTTTACATTGATGAGCTCGCAAAAATATTGCGACATTTATCTGCAAACGCGGTTCGTCCGGCGCTTTTTGTTAGCGTCATAAGCTCAGAGGCGGAAGCAGCTGCTCGAAAGATTTTAAGTGGATACGACGGGAAAATCGAAGTTAGAGTCGTTCCCAACATTGGTCGTGACATCGGTCCACTGCTGACAGCATTCGGAAAGGAACTCGTTCAAAGCTATGACGTTGTCGGACACGTCCACACAAAAAAGAGCCTAACGCTAGCAAACACCGAAATGGTTTCTGATTGGACTGGTCTTTTGTTTGAGAACGTTCTTGGGGGTGATACCGCAGGAGGAATGACAGATCTTATCATCGACCAATTTTTAGCCCAACCCAATTTGGGCATTGTTTTCCCAGCAGACCCACATGTAATAGGTTGGTCCAAAAACCGAAAATGGGCAATGAAGATCGCCACTCGTCTTCGATTAGAAAATCTTCCGAACGCGTTTGACTTTCCAATCGGAAATATGTTCTGGATGAGGTCTAATGCATTATCGCCATTCGTGAATTTGAACTTCAACTGGGATGATTATCCGTGCGAACCGGTGGCGAACGACGGAACCATGCTCCACGCACTCGAAAGATTGTTCGCAGTCCACACCTCTGAAATGGGTTTTGACAGCGCAGTAACCTACGTAAGCGGTGTTACACGTTAAACCGAAACATGTATGAATATCAGCCCTAGGTTGCATTTCCTCGCGACCCTATCAAGTTTGGAGTTCACTCTAAGGGTGTTTTGGGCTGTATCGGGGAATGGAGCCATTTGATTCCGCAGCAAGTGACCTGCCACTGAGAATTTCCTCCAGATTAGATTAGAGTCCGGCCCATCGTGATCTGAACCCTTCAAACTGGACCGTTTTTGGTTAGAGTTTTCCGGTGCATTTTCCTGGCTGGGAAAGGAACGGAAGACGATGAAGGCATCGCAGTTTTCGGACGCACAGAAGGCGTTCATTCTGAAGCAGGGTGATGAAGGCGTTACGGTTGCGGAGATCTGCCGGAAGGCAGGGATCAGCCAGGCGACCTATTTCAACTGGAAGAAAAAATACGCGGGCATGTTGCCGCCGGAGATGAAGAAGCTGAAGCAGCTGGAGGACGAGAATGCACGGCTGAAGAAGATCGTCGCGGATCTGACGTTGGACCGCGAGATGTTGCAGGACGTCATTCGCCGAAAGCTCTAAGGCCTGCTCGCAAGCGGGAGATGGTGAAAGGCATGTGCCAGGACTGGGCGATCTCGATCCGGCGTGCCTGTGGGGCGCTGGACTTCGATCGGTCGACCCACCACTACACCTCCCGCCGTGCCGATCAGGCCGGTCTGGAACGTCGGATTCGTGAGATCTGCGAGATACGTGTTCGCTACGGCTATCGTCGCGTGCATGTACTGTTGGAACGCGAGGGTTGGGGGACCAATATCAAGCGAACCTATCGCATTTACAGGGACTTGGGCCTGCAATTGCGTAACAAGACACCGAAACGCCGGGTGAAAGCGAAGCTGCGGGAGGATCGGCAAATGGCCGTCGGGCCGAATGATGTCTGGGCGATGGACTTTGTTCACGACCAGCTCGCCACCGGCAAGAAGCTACGCGTTCTGACCGTGGTGGACACCTTCTCACGCTACGTCCCGGTGCTTGATCCAAGGCACAGCTATCGCGGTGAAGATGTTGTGCAAACGCTCGAGCGGGTATGCCGCCAGGTCGGCTATCCCAAGACGATCCGCGTCGATCAGGGCACCGAGTTCGTATCACGCGATCTCGATCTCTGGGCCTATGCGAAAGGCGTCACACTTGACTTCTCACGCCCTGGCAAACCGACCGATAATGCATTCATTGAGGCGTTCAACGGCCGCTTCCGGGCAGAATGCCTGAACCAACATTGGTTCCTGACCCTTGCGGATGCCCGCGAAAAGATGGAGGATTGGCGTAGAGACTTGTATGAAGCGGTGTTTGTCAATCCTTCTTCCATCTTGCCCAAAATTGCTTTCCTCCAGTTATTCGCAGTCGTCTGGCGATCTGGCACACTGGTGCCTCGACTTGTATTCGGCTGGAGCCATTGCTCCCGACCATAATCCCGATTCATGGTGGCCAGGCGTCTGCTTGAAGCGCGTTACCAAACTACAACTCGGCGTCTGATGTCCATCTCTACGCACGGTAGCCGCGCTTCCCCTTCAACTGCCCGTCGGCAGTCAAACCTTACTTGGTGGCGACTGCTAGTGTAGCCCCTTCGGGGACTACGCCATCTTCGATAAACCGCCAGAACGCTATTGCGAGTTGTAAGCGGTGTCTTCCTCGCACATTTACCAAGCGCGATGGACAATTCCGAAGATTCCCGCTGCAACATTGAAGGCGAGAATGCGCCATTAGCGGTCATTGAAGCTGATGCTCTTGAAGTCGGCGGTCTTGCCGTCCCAGGTGCCGGACGTAAAGGCGGTTACCGAATGCCCTGTGGGCGGACCTTCATCCAGGCGACCCGCCGTTAAGCCGAGCTTGTCGAACAGTATGATCCCAGCAGAAATCGCAGCTCCCCCATTTAGCTGCTCCAATGCGCGGAGTACCTTTAATCCGTTCGTTTCGAAAATAGATATTCCTCGAAACATAACTACCCCAATGTCGTAGAAGGCTTCGATCTCGCGAACGCGATTTCCTCGATAACGCACGATTGGCGCTTTGGTACCGCGATGTTCACTGAACGTATCAGACCGAAGGCCTCGTCTTGACCGGTCTGGTGCTCCGATATGTGTGGCGACATCCTCTGGAGTCATGCCGAATTTTATGGGCCCAATTCCCGAGAAAGAGTGGATAAGCCATGTCATATCAGTCTTCTCCATAATCAATTAAGAAATTAGAGGATTCACAAAGTTGAGCAACCTCACTGACCGCCTTGGGCCGAAGCGGACTTCAACCGTTTGTTCGCCCGGAATAATTCCAAGGTAGCAGTTCATCGATCCGGTTCTGCTTATGGCCATTTACGATGGCGGCGAGTGTGCTGGTCACGTAGGCCAACGGATCGACGGCATTGAGCTTACAGGTCTCGATGAGCGAAGCGATGGTGGCCCAGTTCTCTGCTCCGGCATCGTGACCCGCAAAGAGCGCGTTTTTCCGGTTCAGTGCAATCGGACGAATGGTCCGCTCGACGGTGTTGCTATCGATCTCGATGCGACCGTCTGTCAGGAAGAGTTGGAGGCCATCCCAGTATTTGGCGATGTAGGCCAAGGCTTCTCCGAGCGGGGATTTTGCAGCGACACGGGCTCTGTTATGCGTGAGCCAAACCTGCATGTCGGCGACGAGCGGTGCAGACCGTTCCTGCCGCCCAGCAAGACGAGCCTGCGGATCAAGGCCGCGCAATTCGGCTTCGATCCGGTACAGCTCGCCGATCCGTTTGGCGCCGTCCTCGGCAATCGGTGCTATTCCGTTACGGGTGATCTCGACCAGCTTGCGACGAGCGTGCGCCCAGCAATAGGCAAGCCGAATGTCTGGGCCAATCCGGTCTGGACCGATCAGCCTGTTGTATCCGGCATAACCATCGACCTGCAGGACGCCGGAGAAGCCCCGCAATATCCGTTCGGCATGAATGCCTCCGCGACCAGGCGCGTAGGTGAAGGCGACCCCTGGCGGAGCACTGCCGTTCCACGGTCGATCATCCCGTGCCAACGCCCAGAAGTATCCGGTCTTGGTTTTGCGAGAGCCTGGATCGAGAACCGGAGCACGGGTCTCGTCCATGAACAGCTTGGTCGAGCGCTTCAGGTCGGCGATCAGCGCATCGAAGACGGGACGCAGCTCATAGGCTGCTCGCCCGACCCAGTCGGCAAGTGTGGAGCGGTCGAGATCGACACCCTGGCGGCCCATGATCTGGGCCTGCCGATACAGCGGAAGGTGATCAGCATATTTAGAGACCAGCACATGGGCGACCGTCGCCTCCGTTGGCAATCCAGCCTGGATTAATCGCGCTGGAGCAGGAGCCTGAACGACGCCGTCGGTGCAGGAACGGCAGGCATATTTGGGACGGCGGGTGACCAAGACTCGGAATTGCGCCGGTACGAGATCGAGGCGTTCGGAGACATCCTCGCCGATGCAATGCAGGCAGCCGCCGCAGGCGCACACCAGGCTTTCCGGCTCGATCACCTCTTCGACGCGCGGAAGATGTTTTGGAAGAGAGCCACGATTGGTCGTGCGTGGCTTGGTCGTCCTGGTTCCAGCAGGAGTGTCCGCCTCGTCCTCGGCATGGATCGCAGCCATCGCCGTTTCCAGGTCCTCCAATGCCAGATCGAACTGGTCGGGATCGGTCTTCTCGGATTTGCGCCCGAAGGCTGCCTGTTTGAAGGCGGCCACCAGCTTCTCAAGCCGTTCGATCCGCTCGTCCTTGCGAGCGATATGCTCGTCCTTACTTGCTATCGCGACGTCCTTTGCCGTCTCGCGTGCCTGGGCTGCGATCAGCATCGCCTTCAGGGCAGCAACATCATCGGGAAGATCGGCGGCGTTCAGCATGGCCGGGAACCTACCAAATTCTGTGCCGATTTGCCTTCGGAATCTGTTGTCCTGAGTCATCTTGCCGCAGCTATTCGATGGTCTCCGGCGTTCTCGTCCTGACGGCATGAACCCGCCGCCAATCAAGTCCCCCAAACAGGGCTTCGAACTGGGCGTGGGTGAGCGTCATCAGTCCATCCTTGATGCCGGGCCAGGTAAAGGCGTGCTCTTCCAGCCGCTTGTAAGCCAGCACGATACCGGAGCCATCCCAGTAGATCAGCTTCAGTCGATCTGCCTTACGAGACCTAAACACAAAGACCGTTCCAGTGAACGGGTCCCTGTGCAGCTCATTCTTCACCAGCGCTGCCAAGCCGTCATGACCTTTGCGGAAATCCACGGGTTTGGTGGCCACCATGATTCGAACCCGGTTTGACGGAAAGATCATGTCGCCGCCGCCAAGGCGCGAGCGATGGCAACGATCCGGGCAGCAGGCGCACCTTCCTCAAGACGGATGGTGACGGGACCGAGGACGATCTCGGGGCGACTGAGCATTTTAGGCGGCAGTTCCGAAACCGGCGGATCGACGATCACCGCCGCGAACTCTACCGCATCCTCCGGTGCGGGCAGGATCAGCTTGCCCTGCCGCGCCATCGTCCGCCAGGTGGAAAGGCTGTTCGCTCGCACTCCATAGCGTTGCGCAACTTCATTGACCGTCATGCCGGGCCTCAAGCTTTCCGAAACGATCTTCGCCTTGACTTCATCGGGCCAATGTCGGTGAACCTCACGTCCAGGCTTCCTGGTTGTGAGAAACTCCAATGAGGTCTCCATGGAGAAACTCCCGTTCATGATCCATGGAATGTCGATCACAGATCAGGCCGCGAAGGACAATGTGGGACCGAAACACCGGTTACTGCGAGTTTACGGGCCAAGGCGACTATTCCGACCTTCCCGGACCGACTTCCATGCCCCGAGAAGCGGGCGCGATACCAACGCGTCAGTTCGCTCTGTGGCTGGTATTTAAGCCAGCACCAGGCCAGTTCGACGAGCATCACTCGAGCCTGTTTGTTTCCGGCTTTGCTGATGCCTTGATCCCGATGGACCTCACCACTGGAATAGGGGCTGGGTGACAGTCCTAAGTAAGAGGCCAGATGCTTTCGGTTCTTGAATGTTCGATGGTACACTTCGGCGACCAACTGTGTGGCACCCACTTCACCGATGCCGTCAAGCTGCTTCAGCACCCTGATCTTCCCGCTGTCGTTGATGGCTCCTTCGGTCTCGCAAGCCTGAATGCGCTCCTTCTCTAAGCTCTTGAGCTGCGAGTGCACGAGATCGAGCCGTTCAAACTGGCGGCAAAGCTCAAGGAAGATGAACCGCCCTAATTCCCTGCCATCACCGGTCCGGATATTCGAAAGTGCCTCCTTCCAACGTCCTCCCCAAAGACCAGGAACAGAGCGGATACCGTGAAGTACGAGCAAGGCGCGGATACGATTGACGTGCCGCGTGCGCTCCTTCTTCAATTGTGTGCGTTCCCGAGAAAGACGCTTCGCGTCTTCTTCCGCGACTGAGGGCAGCCGAACTGGTCGACAAACTGACCTGTCTCCGAGCAAATATGCCTTCAGCGTAAACACCATCGCTTCGACATCGATGCGATCTGTCTTCACACGTCGGCCTCGTCGCGAAACCAGAAAGCTGGATGGGTCCAGGATTGTGGTATCGATGCCGCGATCGATAAGATAACGGGCAAGCCAGAAGCCGTCATAACCGGCCTCGTAGCAGACCCGCATCGACACCATGGTGCATTCTGGAGGCAACCGAGTTCCTGCCAGGCTTTCAATCCTTCCGAGCGCCGACAGAAGAGCTTCGGCGTCACCACCGGCAACCGTCATTATCTGAACCTTAACCGTGCCGGGCAGAAGAAAGCCGATCAGCCATGTGCGTTGGCTGAGTTCAAGGGCGACATAACAATCGTTGACACGTTCTGCGCTCATGATCATCCTCCATGGAAAAGCGGAGGCAGATTATCAAGCTCCGCGGCGAGCTTGCATAGGATCTACAATGAGGTTCGGCCACATGGCGCGATTGGAAACAAGGTCCCGATCGCACTGATGAATCCGGGAAGCGTAACCAGCCCGCCTCCCTGACTGAAGCCGGAAAACTCCAGCCTTCGCTGGTCCAATGTTTGGGGGCGGTTCAAAAAACTCAAGACTCTCCCGAAAACTGGAGGGAAGTCGGGTCTCAGGTCATCTGAGCAACCTAGGCGGGTGTCGTTCGATTATCCTTCGGGCAAATAACAGGCTTCTAAGTGAGAATTTCCTCGGTTCTATGGACGAGGATATCCTGCTTTTGAAGCCTGTTAATTCGCCGGAAATTACCCCTGCAAGTGCGCAACAAAATATCAAAGCGATAGGTTAAAGCCAAGCCGCGCAAATGTTGCCAAACTGCCAGTGCGCAGAATGATGCCTAGACATGG
Organism: Agrobacterium tumefaciens; assembly: GCF_017726655.1. Classification (NCBI taxonomy): domain Bacteria; kingdom Pseudomonadati; phylum Pseudomonadota; class Alphaproteobacteria; order Hyphomicrobiales; family Rhizobiaceae; genus Agrobacterium; species Agrobacterium tumefaciens. Next base: position 1,799,155 of record NZ_CP072309.1, on the reverse strand, counting down.
TACTCAGCCAATAGCTACTCATCGTCCGACTTCAAGATCTCACCAGGTCGCGCTGAGCAAACTTCTTCAATAATGCGGCGATACTTTTGCTTGGACGAGAAAAATAGTGAGAACGGAAACTTTCGAACTCGACCTGCCAACCGTTGCGCGCTTAAAAGGAAACCATTCAACCGCAATATTTCAGCCTGAAGAAATATAGATCGGGAATTTTCGCGCGCTAGTTCAGACTCGAGATACTGCGCTCGAGTGTTCCCAAGACGGATGGTTTCATTAAGTAGCCGAGTGGATTCCGCGTTTTTCTCGAGCTCTGCATAAACATCCACACGTATCGGCAGCTCGGAAAGCAGAAAGTTATATAGAGGGCCTTCGTTCGACTTTCCTGATGTTAGTTGATGCAATTCTGCTTCTTGTGCAATGAGATCACCCTTACACGATCGGAACGATGTCAAGCCAAGTTCGTGAAACAACTTTTCAAAAATGATATTCCACGTAACGAGTTCCTCATCTATCGGTCTGCCAATTAGCGTGACGTGACCCGAGAGAGTAATCAGAGATCTGAACACCATATATTCGAACGAAACCGGCCGCGAACGGATCCATTCTTTATCAAAAAAATGATACTCGAGTTGCTGGTCTCTTATTAGGTTTTGGGGAACGGCATCAATAAATTCTCCGCGTAGGACAAACGAGCGATTTGGAGAGCAGCTTTGCCTGTCCTCGCTTTCGCCAGTGGATACGGCACGTAGCACGGCACCGTACAGTTTGAAAAACTCAACTAGCTCGCGAAAATCCCAACCGTCCTTTGTTACGATTTTGACAAAGGCCTCTGATAAAAGGCTGCCGCTGATGTAGTTTGTTCTTTCCTCTGGGCTGAACGAGATATCAACCTCTTCCATGAGAGATTTTGAACCTAATCTACTGGATACAACTGAAATATTGCTGTCTTGTTCAATAACAAAAACCGTTTCCTTACAGAACGCCTTCTTCCGCCCAGTCGAGTAGTGATATGCTAGCGACTTCCGTTCATGCTCATTATCAACGCTTGTCTTCGCGATTAGCAAAAAGGAATTCGAGAAATCGCACGCTAGACCGTTACTCACGATCTGCGGCCAAACAAGCTCGGGTGCGAAAAGGGGCGTGTGCGGGAGCTGCGGATCACGTGGTGCGCCTTGCGCTACTAGTGCAGCAACATTGAATCCAGGTGTTTCGAATGCCTCGGCTGAAATTATCGATGTCGGAAACTTATAGTCCGGGAATGGCAACAAAAGCTTTGTATTTACAAAGCCGCTCTCGATTACCCTGCGCTCTAGATCTCGTCGCCCGAATGTCCGCACACCGCCAGCTATGTACCTCCCTTCAAGCCCGAGCATCCGGTGACCCAAATGATCCTCTTTTGCTCCTGCAAAATACTTAAGGCCAAGTTGGTTCTCGATTGCGATAATTAATCTGCCGCCGGGCTTTAGTAAACGACGGACCGTGTTGAGCATTTCTTTGACGGGATCTTCCGCGTCCGAATATAGGGATGCGTACTCCAGCACCCCGATAAGGGTTACTATGTCGAACCGCTTTTCTGTTTGGAAGTCGGAGAATCGCTCAGCTAAAACAGATACATTTTCAATGTCGCGGGTTCTGGATCGAGCGATCCTCGCGCGGCGAATTGACCCCTCCAATGCCACCACTTTAGCGCCGCTTTCTCCCAGAAAGCGGGTGATTGCACCGCATCCCGCCCCTATCTCCAGTACTTCGGAACCCTGGAGCGATTCGGAAAATGGCCGAAGGATATTTGCTCGTGTAGGTGAGAGATGGTAGGTGCTGGCCCAGTCGGTGCAGTGCTCTTTCAGCTCGTCAGACAAAACGCTTAAATCCGCTGCCCGCGACACAATCTCGTCCAGTCGATTCTCGGCATCGTCGCCGTCCGAATACGGAATTCCAGAATATCCAGGTCGCTTCAATATACCTAAATCTCCGTCAAATTCGTAATGCAATCCTAGGCTCTCAAGCTGCACATTTTTTTTCATATCTTCCCCAACTCAGCGAACGTGACCCAATTTCAGCGCATCGGAATACTCAATAAAGTCGTATTGCATCTCGGGCTTTACGAAGCAAGGAAATGAACAAGCCACTCACGTAGATGCTCTGAGACCAAACCTTAGATAGGTGTGAATTAGTGCCTTGGCACTCTGATCACGATGAATCATTGCGCGACCGCATTATGCAGCCGAACAGAACGTTCGGCGGGCAGGCGAAATTGCGGGCCTACATAGCTCGGATAGCTTCACCTCGCCAGCTGCATCGTGGAGGTAGTGCTAAAGCTGTTAGCCCCAAACGATAACGCGGCGATTAGTTTGCGGTACTTCCTCTCGAGGGTGGGCATGGCTCATTACGCGCTTAAGGACGCCAGTGTGACTCAACGCCACAAAGGTTGAGCAGGCCTGTCAGGCCAGTGTGAAAATATCTGCCGTGGGGCGGCAGATTGAAATTTCGCCTCTCAACTCTACCGCTGCCGTATAGAATTATTGGGCTCTGATGAGTCCGGGCAAGCACCATTAGCTGGTGAACCGCAGAGCGCCGTACCTGCCGCCGAAATCGTCTTTGACTATCCAGTCGGGAGCGACTGGCAGCCTCCTATTGGCGGTGCGCGATACTGAAATTCATCCTTCGAGCGGTTCGCGTTATGTCTACCGGGCCAAACAAGCAGACCGGATCAATAAGCCCGTTGGGATTTATCCGGAGTCTGCCTTTACGCCAAGCGCTTGCAGAACTCGCAGTTTGCTAGCCGGTTATGGGCCACAACTAATCCAACTCAACCATGCCCGCTCGTAGCGCACGTCGACAGCATGGACTGGAAACGGACCCGCTTGGTTGCGGCGAAACCGCCGGAGAGTGTTGAAGAAACGCCTGCGGCAAAGTGGGCCAACCGCCTGAAATGATATGAAAACCGCAACGAAATTATGCTTTAGTAGACATCATCTCCGGATGAAATAGAGCCAAGGTTGGAGTGAACCCCTCGGGCTGGACCACGGCACACGGAAAAACTGATACACTCTGCGGGCCTAAATCGGAGAAGGCTCATGAAGTCCCGAGGTCCATATCGTCGGCATTCCACGCCGTTCAAGTTGCAGCTTTGCCAGGATATCCGCAACGGCGTCATCGGACGCCGTGATGCACAGCGGACATACGGCGTTTCGGCCAACCTCATCCAGTTGTGGCTAACGCAGTTCGATCGCGGCGAACTGAACGATGAGGAGGCTGAGGCGAGCGTTATCGCCGAGTACGAGGCCCACATTGCGGCGCTGGAACGCAAGGTCGGCCAACTCACCATGGAACTGGACCTGGTTAAAAAAACTCCGCGTCAGCCGACCGCCGGCGACAGCGGGAGCTCCTCCATCATCACCGGTCCCCGGCCTGCTCTGTCAGACGGGGGTGCAAAATGATCGATCTTCCAAGAAGCACTTACTATTACCGATCAACGGCAAAAGCTTTAAATCTCGGCGACAGCGAACTCGTTGCAATCATCGAGGACATCCAGGACGAACTGCCTTGTTACGGATATCGACGCATAACACACGAGCTTCAGCGACGAGGCCATCTGGTCAACCACAAGCGTGTCGCTCGGATCATGCGAGCCAATGGCCTCGGGATTAAGCCCCGCAAGCGGTATGTTCGCACGACCGACAGCAACCACGATTCACCGATCTACCCGAACCTATATCGTAATGTGATCCCGGCGCGGCCCGATATGGTCTGGGTGGCCGACTTCACGTATATCCGCATCACCGTTGGCTTCTGCTACCTTGCTGTCATTCTCGACGCCTGCAGTCGCAAGGTTGTGGGTTACGCGCTGTCGAGACGACTGGATACACCGCTGGCATTGGCAGCGTTGCATTCGGCCATTGATAACAGAAAACCTCCTCCTGGCTGCATTCATCACACCGATCGCGGATGCCAAGGCAGATTCAACCGGTCGCCGCAACACCCCCAAACTAGGAGGTGTGAATGGCTACGGGAAGACGGAAATCGGAGCGATCAACGCGGCAGAAATTATCCTCGCCAGGCCGGCCGCCTGTATGGCAGCGTGAGAATTTGTGTCGGTTCTGGCGAAATATAGCGGCTGGCTTGTCCAGCGAGGATGCCGCTGTGGAAGCCGGCGTCTCTGCCCCTGTTGGGAACCGATGGTTTCGGAGTTCTGGCGGTATGCCTCCCACACATCTTTCACCCTCGGCGACACCACTGAGGAATCGCAGCCTGACGTTCCGAGAGCGAGAGGAAATTGCTTTGGAATGCGCCCGAGGTACTGGGATCCGTGCTATCGCACGTAAATTGGGACGATCACCGAGCACAATTTCACGCGAGATCAGGCGCAATTCAGCGACACGCGGCGGCGACTTCGACTATCGCGCCATCACTGCACAATGGCATGCCGATCGAGCGGCCCGACGACCGAAGGAGGCGAAACTGGCAACCAATGGCGCCCTTCGCGATTATGTGCAGGACCGGCTCTCGGGCCTGATTGCCACGCCCGGCGGCATCGCCTTTGGTGGGCCTGCCGTGGTATGGAAAGGACGACGGGCCGTTCATCGGCAAAGCCGACGCTGGTCCAAAGCCTGGAGCCCGGAACAGATTGCACAGCGTCTGAGATTGGACTTCCCCGAGGACGCGACTATGCGCATAAGCCACGAAGCCATCTATCAGGCACTCTACATTCAAAGCCGAGGCGCTTTAAAACGAGAGCTGTCGGCTTGTTTGCGGTCCGGACGAGCACTGCGTTTGCCCCGCGAACGTGCTCGCAATCGAGGCAAGTCCTTTGTCGGTAATGGAATCATGATCAGCGATCGCCCTGCGGAAATCGACGAACGAGCAGTGCCTGGTCATTGGGAAGGTGATCTTATTCTGGGGCTCGGCAGCTCCGCGATCGGCACGCTGGTCGAACGTACAACACGGTTCACAATGCTTTTGCACCTACCACGCATGCAGGGCCACGGGATCGATAAATCCGTCAAAAACGGTCCTGCGCTTGCTGGGCATGGTGCCGAAGCAGTCCGTGATGCGATCGCCGAAACGATCATGGAACTGCCAGCGCACTTACGCCAATCCCTGACTTGGGACCAAGGTGCCGAAATGGCTCAACACGCACAGCTTAAGATCGATACTGGTCTCGATATTTACTTCTGCGACCCTCAAAGCCCATGGCAGCGCGGTAGCAACGAAAACACAAACGGTTTGCTACGGCAGTACTTCCCCAAGGGTACAGATCTGAGCCAGCATGGAGCCGATGAACTAACCGCTGTGGCGCATGCCCTGAATAGCAGACCGCGCAAAACGCTGGGTTATCGCACGCCGGCAGAAGCGCTCGACGGACTGCTCAAATCGGATATGATCGAAGGTGTTGCGGCGACCGGTTGAATCTGCCCAATACGCAAGCGAGAGCTATCGCCGCGCACTCAATGCCGCTGGTCTACGGGCCTCCATGAGTGCGGTCGGAAACCCCTATCACAATGCTCAGGCCGAGAGCTTCATGAAGACGCTTAAAGTAGAGGATATCTATCCCGCCGGTTACGAGACCTTCGCAGACGTCGCCGAGAGATTGCCCAGGTTCATTGAAGATGTTTACAATGCCAAGCGGCTGCACTCAGCCCTTGGCTATCGATCGCCAGCAGAATTTGAAACCCAACTTGCCCAGCAGGCGGCTTAGTTTGAAGTGCGTCGCTGGTCCAGCCCGAGGGGTTCACTCCAGGTGAACTAAGTTGCATCACTATTTTGGACACGCCCAAAGCAGCAGCCAAGCGTTCAGCTCACATGACTACTTGTCATCGGTCGAAAGGGGTGAGGCTTTTGGTAAAATTCCCTCTGATCGGGCAGTATTGACTTAAGGATGGCCGCCGACTATTGCATGGCACGCAATCTGAACAAATCATCGCGCCGATCGCCCATCGACACATGAGCATCCCATATGAAGGTATCTTCACGGTTGCGATTGCGGGTAATCAGAGGCTTCGAGGCCTGGAAATGATTGGGCTGATAGAAATATCAGAACCCTTTTTGATACCAGTCTCGGTACGAAAATGATGAAACATTAGAGCTCCCAGTCATTTCAATCAGAATCGCAAGGACATCGAAGTGATAGGATCATTTTTGTCGCCAGACGACAAAAAGCTGTTAACGCGGCTATTTAAAGAGAACTTCAAAAAACACGTCGGCTGGTATTCTGCGGCGATCGCGGCGATGGTCGTTGTCGCTGGCATGACATCTCTTAGCGCGTGGATAATGCGTGATATTGTCAACAGCGTCTACCTGAAGCAAGGTTTCGATGTCGTCCTCGAGATTGCGTTTGCAGTTGCGGCTATCTTCGTAGTGAAGGGTCTTGCTACCTTTGTTCAGAGCTACTACCTCAGCAAAGCGGGAAACAGCATCGTCGCCGAGCAGCAGCGCAAAATCTATGACCGGCTCCTGAAGCAGGGCGTGTCCTTCTTCCAAAACCTGCCCTCCTCCGAACTCCTAGTCCGCGTGACGTATAATGCTCAAGCTGCGCGCAGCGTTATCGACACGATCGTTACGTCGTTCGTCCGCGACCTATTTTCGCTCCTCGGGCTCATCATCGTGATGTTTGCCCAGAACTTCCTTCTGAGCGCAATTTCCATGATTATCGGACCTATCGCGATATTCAGCGTCCGTCTCGTGCTGCGGCGCGTCCGAAAGATCATGGAAGCCGAACTTGCTTCGCTTGGTGAAATCGTCAACGTGGTCCAGGAAACCAGTATCGGCGTTCGCGTCATAAAAGCCTTCTCACTCGAGAAGCTAATGCGCCAGCGCATGAACAAGGCGGTGTCGGATGTTGAGCACCGTGCCAATGGGATTGCCAAGCTCGAGGCAGCTACGAGCCCGATCATGGAGACCCTTTCTGGCCTTGCCATCGCAGTGGTAATTGCTGTCTCTGGATACACCGTGCTCGAAAAAGGCGGCTCCCCCGGCGATCTGATGGCATTCATTACCGCTCTTCTCCTAGCCTACGAACCGGCTAAGCGGCTTGCGCGAATGCGCGTACAGATCGAAGGCGGGATGATCGGCGTGCGTATGATGTTCGAGGTTCTGGATGCGCCGCTGACACTGATGGAAAAGAAAGACGCAGTAGCGCTCCCGAAGGCAAGCGGCGATGTCGAACTCAAGAACGTCAACTTCGAATATGTTTCTGGCCAGCCCGTTCTCAGGGACGTCAGCGTCCTTTTCGAAGGCGGCAAGATGACTGCGCTGGTCGGCCCCTCTGGCAGTGGCAAGTCGACTATCATCAACCTCATGATGCGTCTTTACGACCCGCAGAACGGCTCTGTTGAAATCAACGGCACGGATCTGCGCGATGTTTCCTTCGCCAGCCTGCGCGAGCATGTTTCTTATGTCGGCCAGGAGACCTTCCTGTTCTCCGGAACGATCAAGCACAACATCTCCGTCGGTCGCGACAATGCAACGGAGGAGGAGATCATCGCTGCAGCCAAGGCCGCAAATGCGCATGATTTCATCATGAAGATGCAGGACGGCTACGACACCAAGCTCGGTGAGAACGGCTCCGGTCTGTCGGGCGGTCAGCGCCAGCGCGTGGCCATTGCTCGCGCAATGCTTCGAGACGCGGATATTCTGATCCTCGACGAAGCGACGAGTGCACTGGATTCCGAATCCGAATCCCTCGTGCGCGATGCGCTCGAGCGTCTGACGCTCAACAAGACATCCATCGTCATCGCCCACCGCCTTTCCACCATCAACCGGGCCGACAAGATTGTCGTAATGGATAATGGTGAAGTGGTCGAACAGGGCAGCCGGCGTGAATTGTTAGCGAATGATGGTCTTTACAAGCGGCTTCACAGCATCCAGTTCGACGCCGACGTCGCTTGACACCATAATGAAATCGGGCGGCTCTGCCGCCCGAATTTGCTTTTCGGCTATCTTGAGCTTGGGCCCCAAAATAGCCGGATTAGCTACCAGGCGATTTCCATGTCACTCGCAGCCCTTGCCAGAAGCGGCAATATCTCCGCCACACGCTCATCCGTAAGACGAGTTAGCGGCGCCGCCACGCTCATGGTTCCCACGACCTCTTTCCCCTGGCGAATGGCGACAGCAATTGCCCCCACTCCCTCCTCGGCTTCGCCAACTGCGCGGCCGTAACCGAGACCTGCAACGGCATCGAGTTCCCGGTTTAGCGCTTCGATGGTATTGATGGCGTTTGCAGCCTGCTGGCCGGGTTGGCCGAGCCCGGCTTCAAGGGCGATCCTCAGCGCCCTCTCCCGCTCCAGGCTCGCCAGCCATATTTTACCGTTTGCCGTTGCATAGGGCACAATACCGGCGCTCATATCGGGTTCAAACACCAGGCCTGAGCGGCGACCGCGAGCGGAGCCGACCCAGACAAGCGTATTATTCTGCACAGCCGTCAAACGAACAAGTTCGCGGGTGCGTTCGGCGAGCGCATTCAGGATCGGTTGGCGCAAATCCGAGACTTGCAGTCGCGCCAGTTGTTTCTGGCCCACCAGCGCCATGCGCATGGTTAGCGCGTAGCAATCGCTCTCGGGACTCTGCCAAGCCCAGCCATTCTCGATCAGGGAGGTGAGGATGCGATGACATGCGCTTTTCGGAATATCGAGTTGATGAGCCACATCGGATAGTTTGAGCGGCTCCTCGGCCAAGGCAAGAAGCTCCAGCATGGCGATCGTCCGCTCGACGCCACCGTTTGGTACATTGGTCGTCCTGTCCATTTCATTCTCCGGTCCCATATGCGTCGCGATTTTCAATCAAAAGACAACGCTTCATCAGGAAGACGCAGGGCCTTTCGCGTCTTCCTCTTTGGATACGTGAAAGGTCCATTCGTTTCAGGCATGGCGTTGCAAAATGCCGCGCGAAAGGAAAATCTCGGTAATCTCCTCGGATTTCTCGATGAATTCCGGCTCCCGCCGCGCCGCCAGCCCACGCGGCCGAGGCATGTCGATATCCAATATCCTCTCGATTCTCCCAGGTCTCGGGGTCATGACAATGACGCGATCCGCAAGAAGAACCGCTTCATCGATGGAGTGGGTGATGAAGACGACCGTCATTCGATTCTTCAGCCAGAGCGCTTCCAAATCGATACGCATCTGTTCGCGTGTCAGCGCGTCTAGCGCACCGAAAGGCTCATCCATCAACAACAGACGCGGTTGCAGAAGCAGAGCGCGGGCGATCGATGCGCGCTGCTTCATGCCGCCGGAAAGTTCATGCGGATACCTGTCCGCGAAATCCTTCAAACCGACGGATTCGAGAAGCGCAAGCGCATGCGGCCGCAATTCCTCGCGGTTCCGCCCGGTCATTTCGGCTGGGAACAGCACATTGTCGATGATCGTTCGCCAGGCGAGAAGTACGTGATTCTGAAAAACGATGCTCATACCGGGCGGCGGTTCCTTGGAAACGTCGCCGAAAACGGAAATCTCTCCCGTGCTGGCGTGAGAAAGCCGGGAGATCAGTCGCATCATCGTTGACTTGCCGCACCCCGACGGACCAACAATCGCGACAAACTCCCCGTCACCAATCGTCAGGTCGAGTTTTTCCAAGGCGACAACAGGCGCGTCCGCATGCCCGAAATATTTGCTAACACCCCTTAACAAGACGCCGGGTTCATAACCTGTCCTGTCTTTTTCCTTCTGTAACATGCGTTCCTCGCGCTGCATTTCATTCTTCTGCTGCTTCCGAAATAGCACTTGACGAAACATCAGTCCATATGGAACATTGTTCCAATAATACAAAATTGTCCGGTAACGAGCGGGCAATTCGGGAGGAAGCATGTTTTCGAAAGTCATCGGTGCCGTCAAAGGACAGGCCCACACCGTGGGCAGCCTCGTGGGCGCAGGCATTGTCTGGGAGATCGCGGTGCGTCTCCTCAATGTTCCGGAATATATCCTGCCAGCGCCAAGCAAGGTCTTTGCGGACCTTTATAACAACGTGCCTATCGTTTTTACCGCATCGTTCTACACGTTACAGCCCATGGTGCTCGGCTTCCTCGTGGCCGTCGTCATGGGAACGTTGCTTGCCCTGCTGGTCGTATATTCACGTGCATTCGAGGCAATCTTTTATCCGCTGCTGGTGATCCTGCAGATCATCCCCAAGATCGCCATCGCACCGCTCTTCATTATCTGGGTCGGCTTCGGCCTGCCTTCGAAGATACTGCTGGTCTTCCTGCTTTCCTTTTTTCCGATCGTGGTCAATTCCATCGTAGCGTTTAAGTCCATCGAACCTGACGTCTACGATCTCGCCAAGAGCTATCGCGCCGGACGACTGAAGATTTTCTGGAAGGTGGAACTGCCTGGCGCCCTGCCCTCGCTTTTTGCCGGCTTCAAGGTGGCTGCAGCACTTTCTGCGACGGCGGCAGTGGTGGCGGAATTCGTTGCCTCCGACAACGGGCTTGGATACCTGCTGCTGAACTATAACGGCAACATGAATACCAGCATGACCTTCGCCGTCATCATCGTGCTCAGCCTTCTCGGCCTTCTTCTCTACGGCATCGTGGAAATTATCGAACGCTTCGCGATCCCCTGGCACGTTTCGCAGCGCCGTGACGACTTCACCGTCGGGAAAAGCGCGACCTGAATTCGGACTTAAATTAAAAACGGGAGGATAGAATGTTCAATATTATAAAAAATACGCTTGCGGGCGGTGCGATCGCGCTCGCCGTGGGTCTGGCGGGAATTCAGCCAGCTGCGGCTGAAGACAAGGTGACACTCCGTCTCAATTTCCTTTTGAGCGGTGTCCACACCATCTTTTATTACGGTGCAGAAAAGGGTTTCTACAAGGAGGCGGGTATCGATCTTCAGATCGGCGAAGGCCAGGGCTCGGCGCGCACGGTCCAGTCGGTCGCAACTGGTGGCGATATGTTCGGCATCGCCGATGGCGGCAGCGTCATTGCCGGCGCTTCGAAAGGCGCGCCGGTCAAATCCGTGCTAGGTCTGCTTAACACCTCACCCTACGCCATGACGTTTCGCGCCGATTCCGGCGTAAAATCCATCAAGGATGTGGAGGGCAAGACGGTCGCGGCGAGCGCCGGCGAAGCTTCACTCGCCCTCCTGCCCGCTATCTGGAAAAAGAACGGCGTTGATGCGTCGAAGGTCAATATTCTGAATGTGGATGGACCCGGCAAGATCATCGCCATCATGCAGGATCGCGCCGCGGGCATTCTCGGCGGGCTTGAAAACCAGGTCGTGGTGCTCAATTCAAAGGGTCTGGAGCAGAAGGTATTTTCTTTTGCGGAGCTGGGCGTGAACACGCAGGGCCTGACGATTGTTACCAACACAAAGTTGATCGACAGCAATCAGGATCTGGTCAAGCGCTTCGTGGCGGCGTCGCTGAAATCCATAGAGGCAGCCAAGGCGGATCCTGACGCAGCAGTTGCTGCAGCCGTGAAGGAAAAGCCGACCGGCGATCCCAAGCTTCTGAAGGAGCAGCTGGAAGTCTCGCTCAAACTTCTGCCGTCGCCATCTGCCCCATCTGCGCCGCTCGGCGAAATGGCTGCGGCAGACTGGCAGCAGACACTCGATCTGATGAAGGAATATCAGGACATCAAGACCGATATGCCGGCAGACGCCTTCTTCACCAACAGCCTCATCGCAAAATAACTGCAGACGCCGAGAGCCCGGCAGATCTGCCGGGCTCGATGCGGAACAATGGTTTCAAACATGTCCACACACTATGATCTTGACGGCCGGGTGGCGGTCGTTACAGGTGCTGCCGGCGGCTTCGGTGCCGCGATCAGCCGGAGGTTACAGGACTGCGGCACCACGGTGGTTCACTGGGATCTGCCGACAGCTGTGAAAAGCGGTTACGTTGCCAACCTGCCCCATGCCGGCGTCGATATCACAGATGCACAAAGCATCGAAACCGCCACCAATGATCTGCAACAACGGTTCGGCAAGCTTGACATTCTCGTCAACAATGCCGGCATTGTCGGCAATGTCGCGCCCTTGTGGGAAATTCCGGTCGAGGAGTTTCGCAGGATCATCGACGTCAATCTCTTCGGCTCGTTTCTTGTCTGCCGCGCGTTGGTGCCGCTGATGATCGAAACGGCGAAAGAAAGCCATTTCGGCCGCATCGTCAACGTCGCCTCCATCCAGGCCAAGGAAGGCATGCATCAGGCAGCCGCCTACAGCGCCGCCAAGGCGGGGCTGGTGGCGATGACCAAAAGCCTTGGCAAGGAACTGGCAACAGCGGGTATTCTCGTTAACGCCATTACGCCTGCGGCCTCCATGACGGCAATGAGTGTTGATTCCCCGAGGGAACGACTGGACGATATTCTCTCCCGCATTCCCATGCGGCGTTTTCTCGACCCCGCCGAAGTCGCCAATATGGTGGCCTGGCTCTCTTCTTCCGAATGCAGCTTCTCGACCGGCGCGGTTTTCGACCTATCCGGCGGTCGCGCAACATATTGAGGTAACCAATGTCTCTCTTGGGAAAGGCCGTCGTCGCCATATGGAACGACATCTTGCCGGAAGGCCGTGATAATTTCATAGAATGGCACAATCGCGAACACATTCCCGAACGGGTATCGATACCAGGTTTCCTGCGCGGACGCCGTTATATCGCCGAGCAGGGAGTACCTGAGTATTTCACGCTCTATGAGGCCGCGGATGCGGAGGTGCTGGTCGGCCAGCCCTATCTTGATCGGCTGAACAATCCCACCCCCTGGACAAAGCGTTCCACCGCAGACTTTCGCAACACGACACGCGGTGTCTGCAACACCGACTATTCCCATGGGTGCGGCGACGGCGGCTTCATCGCCACTTTTCGTTTTGACGTCGCCGACAACGACAGGGCGACAATCCGATCCATGCTGACTGACGCTCTCTGCAAAACAGGCAAGCTGAACGGCATCAGCGGCGCCCATCTGTGCATTGCAGACAGTGGCGCAAGCAGCCTCGAAACCGCCGAACGCAAGGGCCGTCAGGTTGGCGTGCCCAACTGGATCATCATGATCGAAGGCGGCTCGGCCTCCTCCGTGTCCGATGCCGCAGACGACCTGGCACGAAAACTCTCAAGCGCCGACCTTGTCGGACCCGTGGAGGTCGGACTTTATCGCCTTGAATTTGCGCTTGGCGAAAATGCTCTTCAGCAATCAGCCGCATAGGAAAACAGAATGAAACTTCTTCGTTACGGTCCCATCGGCCTAGAAAAGCCGGCAGCGCTCGACGCCGAGGGCATTATCCGCGATCTTTCTTCGATCGTCACCGACATAGCCGGGACAACCCTCTCGCGCAATTCCCTTGCAAAACTGACAAAAATCGATCTTTCTTCGCTCCCGGCTGTACCATCTGATGTGCGGATCGGTCCCTGCGTCGGTTCTGTCGGCAATTTTGTGGCGGTTGGCCTCAATTACATCGACCATGCGCTGGAAACGAATACGCCGATCCCTGAAGAGCCTGTGCTTTTTAACAAACACACGTCATGCATTTCCGGCCCGAATGATCCGATCTGTCTTCTGAAGGATTCGGAAAAAACCGATTGGGAAGTCGAGATCGCCTTCGTTATCGGTGAGCCGGCCTATCATGTGCGGGAAGAGGATGCACTCTCCGTCATTGCGGGTTTCTGCGTCTGCCATGATGTCTCCGAACGCGCCTTCCAGATCGAACGCGGCGGCCAATGGACGAAAGGCAAAAGCGGACCGACGTTCGGTCCTCTCGGACCATGGCTGGTGACGCCGGATGAAATCGGCGACGTGCAAAATCTCGACCTATGGCTGGACGTTAACGGCCAGCGCATGCAGACAGGCTCGACGTCCAAGATGATTTTCCCGATCGCAACGCTGGTTTCCTATATCAGCCGCTTCATGCGTCTGATGCCAGGCGATGTGATCACCACCGGCACGCCGCCCGGTGTGGGCCTCGGAATGAAACCGCCCGTCTTCCTTAAAGCCGGCGACGTGGTCGAACTCGGCATTGATGGCCTCGGCACACAGCGCCAAATCGTTACAGCGTTCGGCGCGCGAGATCATCAGGAGACATGAGCGGAATGACGGCGATCGAAAAACTGGCGGAGCGTTTTGCAAAGGCTAGCCGGGAGGGTGATAGAATTGTTTTAGCTGAGCTGGAGGCGGAGGGCCTAGTTCCGGGCACGCTTGCAGAGGCGATGGCGGTTCAGCGAGACTTTGCAGGATATTTGGGAAAACCGATCGGCGGCTGGAAGCTGGCGATCCGCCCGGATGGCGAGGCGGTCGCGGCTCCCATGTTCGATTGCTGCCGGGTGAACGATGCCAATCTCGCTTCCTTCCCGCTGGCTGGTACGGAGGGAATTGAAGTCGAGATATGCTTTACGCTCGCTGCCGATATTCCCGCCGCGGCTGAAGGGCAGCTCACCAGGGCGGATATGATGCAGTATATCGACAAGGTGCATCTTGGTGTCGAGCTTCTCCGATACAGGCTGGAAGAGAAAAATCAGGTTCCGTTTCCGCTCTTTCTGGCAGATCGCCTCGCCAACCACGGTTTCGCCCTCGGGCCAGAAGTGGACAAGCGCATCGTGGATGTTTTTGCGGCTAATAGCGATGACCTGCCGCTGCTCATCGTCACCGAAGGTCCGGTGCAGATCTTCAATGCCAAGGTAAAACACACGAATATTGATCCGTTGGCGCCGCTTCTCGCCTTCGCCAACGCCGCACTCAACACAGGATATATGCTGAGAGCAGGCCAAGTGGTGACGACGGGCAGCCTCTGCGGTGCGTTGCCGAGTGCACTTTCTGGCGAGACCGGCATTATTCTGGAATCAGTTGGTGCTTTCACATTGTCAGGTCCGAAAGATTAAGCCGCCAACCTAACGGATACACTCACACGCGCCCGATCCCCAAGCATGAGAAGCAAACAGGCGCCGTTTCCAACCGTTATCTGTTTGCGTCGTTTTATTTCACCCGCCCGTATTCACCCAGAAAATCGAGCAGCGCCCGGATGCGTGAGGGAAGCGGCCCGCGTTGGCCGACATAGACGGCATGAAACATCTCCGTTTCGCCCGTATCGAGATGATCGAGCACCGGGACCAGCTGGCCGGCGGCGATATCGTCTATCACGGTGAAAGAGGCAAGACGCACTAGCCCGACACCGGCAAGAGCAAGACGGCGAAGACCCTCGCCATCGCTTATCTGCACGCGTCCCGTTGCCGGGATCACGACGGTCTTGCCGTTGTCCCGCAACGGCCATCCGTCGACTGACCGGGCATAACCAAACCCTAGACGATTGTGATCTTCCAGATCGGTGATTGTTTGCGGCACACCGCAGCGCTCCAGATAGTCAGGGGCGGCGGCGATGATCATCCTTGTCTCGCCGAGTTTGCGGGCAACGAGGCTGGAGCTTTTCAGCGGCCCCGCCCTGACCGCGACATCCATACGCTCCGCAAGAAGATCGACCACGAGATCCGTCTGGACGATATCGAGCGTGATATCGGGATAAAGCGCGAGAAAGCGTGGCAGGATGGGCGCAAGAACATGCGTTGCATAGGATGCGCTGGTGTTGATCCGAACGCGGCCGACAGGCTGCTCGCCCAAGCCGGCGGCGCGTTCGGCCTCCTCGAGATCGGCGAGGATGCGAGTGGCCCTTTCATAGAAAGCGCAGCCCTCTGGCGTTATCTGAAGCTGCCGGGTGGACCGGATGAGCAGACGCGCGCCCAGCCGACTTTCCAACCGAGCGATGAGCTTGCTCACCGCCGAAGGCGTCATGTTCGCAGCCGCAGCCGCGCGGGAAAAGCCGCCGAGTTCAACAACCCGTACGAAGATTTCCATCTCCCCTGCCCGGTTAATCTCCAGTCGCGCCATGATGACTTCACCTCACAAGTGATAGTATTTTCGACATTCTATTTCATTGAAGAGTAAGCGTCTATCTTCTGGGGCGTAGCAACCCACCACGGAATGGGTAAGCTCGACGCGGCAACATGCCTCGCTCGCCACCATCCCGAAGCAAGAAAGCAATACCCCAATGGAATATCGCTATCTCGGCAAATCCGGACTGAAAGTGCCTGCCTTAAGTTTCGGCACCGGAACCTTCGGCGGCTCCGGTCCGCTCTTCAGCAACTGGGGCACCTCTGATGCCACGGAGGCCCGTCGCCTTGTCGACATCTGCCTCGAGGCGGGCGTCAACCTGTTCGATACGGCTGATGTCTATTCTAATGGGGCATCGGAAGAGGTGCTCGGCGAGGCTCTCAAAGGCAGGCGCGATGGCGCTCTGATTTCAACCAAGACCAGCCTGCCGATGGGTGACGGCCCAAACGAGGCCGGCTCCTCCCGCTTTAGGCTGCTGCGCGCGGTGGATGATGCCTTGCGCCGTCTCCAGACCGACTATATCGATGTCCTTCAGCTCCACGGCTTCGATGCATTTACGCCGGTCGAGGAAGTGCTGTCGACGCTCGATACGCTCGTCCGGTCCGGCAAGGTGCGCTATACCGGCGTGTCGAACTTTTCAGGCTGGCAGATCATGAAATCGCTTGATGTCGCGGACAGATATGGCTGGCCGCGTTATGTGGTCAACCAGGTCTATTATTCCCTAGTTGGCCGCGACTACGAATGGGACCTGATGCCGCTCGGCGCGGATCAGGGTCTTGGCGCAATGGCCTGGAGCCCGCTTGGCTGGGGGCGATTGACCGGAAAAATCCGTCGCGGCGCGCCGCTGCCTGAAGGCAGCCGCCTGCATGAGACAGCCAGCTTCGGCCCGCCGGTGGATGATGAACATCTCTACCGCGTGATCGATGCGCTCGACGCTGTCGCGGAAGAAACCGGCACGACGGTGCCACAGGTCGCCCTCAACTGGCTGCTAAGACGCCCCACTGTTTCCACGGTCATCATCGGCGCGCGCAATGAGGAACAGCTTCGCCAGAACCTCGACGCCGCGGGATGGGAGCTGACATCGGCGCAGGTAGCGACGCTGGATGAAGCCAGCGAGACGACAGCGCCCTATCCGCATTTCCCGTATCAGCGCCAGGAGGGCTTTACCCGGCTTAATCCACCGGCCGTAGCACGTCAGACCATGCCGTTCTAAGGCACGGTCAGGCCGCTTGAACCACAGGCGGCCTGACGAATGCGGAGCTTCAGGCGGTTTTGTTGGCAGAGCCTGCGTCCACCCGGCCCGAAAACCAATTCGCCAGAATTGCACCGGATATATTGTGCCAGACGCTGAAAATGGCGCTCGGAACGGCAGCGAGAGGCGAAAAATAGGCCGTGGCAAGTGCTGCACCAAGGCCCGAATTCTGCATGCCGACCTCTATCGCAATGGCCTTGCGCTTGGCAAGCGACAGGCCCGTTGCCTTTGCCGCGAGGTAACCGAGCAGATAGCCAAGGCCATTGTGCAGAACCACGACGGCAAAAATCATCATCCCGGACTGGACGATGGACGCCTTGGATCCTCCCACGACCGCCGAAACGATGAGGACGATGCCGATGACGCTGACGAGCGGCAACGCCGGAACGGCGGTCTTGACGAGACCGGGCAGCAGCTTCTGCAGGGCGGCGCCGAGAGCGAGCGGAACCAGAACGACCTTGACGATGCTGAGGAACATGGCCCAGCCGTCAACCGGCAGGAACTGGCTCGCGAACAGCCAAACGAGGAACGGCGTCACCAGCGGCGCGGCAAGCGTGGTGACCGAGGTGCAGGCAACGGACAAGGCGACATCGCCCTTGGAGAGATAGGTCATTACATTGGAAGACGTGCCGCCCGGGCAGCAGCCGACCAGAATGACGCCCGCCGCGACTTCCGGCGGCATGGGAATGATGCGGGTAAGCAGCACCGCCAGAAGCGGCATGATGAGAAACTGGCCGAGCACGCCGATCGTCACATCGAATGGTCTTTTTACGACCTCCCTGAAGTCATCGACCGAAAGTGTGAGCCCCATCCCGAACATGATGATCGACAGAAGCGTGACGATCCACGGCGCAATCTGCTTGAACGTATCCGGAAAAAAGAAGCCGAGCACGGCAAACAGGATGACCCAGGCGGCAAAGGTCTTGCCTACAAAAGCCGAAACGGCTGCCAGTGTTTTCATTTTCATACTCCCGAGATGACTATGAAACCTCGTCTAGACTCCTATGGTGCCCTGTCAAGGTCATTACCCCGTTGCTAGACCTCGCGGTCGAAAACGATCCCTCAGCCGTGGTCCCACCGTCGCCGCAAGGCTGCAATTCGACAATGGCTCATCTATCCGCTTCCCGTTGCGCCGAAGAGAACCCGGAGGCCGCGCATACAGGGACTTGATGGGTCGGCGAATTGCCTTTTTACCGCAATTTCAGTCAGACGCGATCAAACATCTCCCTGAACTCCGGATCGGCGAAGTAGGCAAGTTTTTGCGCAAAAACCGGTCGTTGCCCTGCCAGGAACAGCACTTGTCCATTTGCGGGCAGGTTGCGCACCTCGTCCGGGGTGAGTAACGGCCGGCCGGTATGCTGCTGGCTGTAGGATATGCCGGTCTTATCGGAATCGAGCGCTCTCGCCATCGTCTGAAACACGACCGTTTCCTGCCCGAGCAAATCAGAAATAAGGCGGGCGCTGTCATGATCGTTAACACCGAAGACCTGCAGCACGCCGGCATTTGACAGGAAGGTTCCGGCGCGATGACCATATGTTGCGCGCAGCTGATGGATGTCCTGAAGGATAAGCCAAAGCTGGACACCGTAACCCGCCATCAGACCCATCGCACGTTCGATCGGGGCCAGATGCCCGAGCGATGCGAACTCATCGAGCAGATAAAGAACCGGTGCCGCCGGCTTTGCCGGATCGCGGGCCATTTCGAGCAGGCTTTGCGAGACAAGCAGTCGCAGCCAGCGCGAATAGGTCGAGAGGCGGTCGGGCGGAAGAACGAGGAACACCGTCATGTTGTTGCGCTTGAGATCGGCAAACCGGAAATCCGAGCGGCTGAGCACGGTCGTCATGCGCGGTGAATCAAGAAAATGCGTATGGCGTTGAGCCGCGGACAGAACGCCAGCGGCTTCGCGGTCGGATTTTCCGAGGTGGCGGTTAGCGGCACGCGCGACAAGACCGCTCGCCGCATCGCTGTCCTGCATACGCTTGAGCAACGCCGCGAACCGTTCCGGAGCAAGGGTGAGATAGTCGCGAAGTGTCGCAAGATGCCGGCGTCGCAAAGGTTCCGCCGCAGCGATCTCGAGCAGCAATCCGGCGATCAATGCTTTTGCCTCCTCGTTCCAATGCGCCTCTCCCGCCATACCCGGTTCGTCGAATACAAGAGCGTCGGCAAGCGCACTGGCGTCTTCCGCGACATCGAGGTTTTGGGGATCAAGCATGGCCAGGGGATTGAAGGCTGCAGAAGGTCTCCCGGTAACAGCAAAAGGATCGAGCACATGAACCGGTCCGAACTTTTGGCGGGCACGGCCGGTGATCCTTGCATTCTCGCCTTTTGGATCAACGCAGATCACCGAACGGCCGGCGGTCAGCAGGTTTGGGATGATGGTACCCACGCCCTTGCCGGTACGGGTCGGCGCCATGGTGAGGAGATGGGCCGGGCCATCATAGCGCAGAGGCTTGGCCGTTTTCGTATCACGACCGATCAGGAAGCCGGAGCCGGACGCGGTAAGAGCCGCTACCTCCTTGTCTGTCGCGAAGCGAGCGGAGCCATGGGTCTCATCGTCATTCTCCCCGAAATGCAAAATCAGTGGAGTGGTGATGAACCAGAAGGTGATAACGGCAAGCGCCGGCAGGGTTAAGAGACCTGGGATGATGTGGACAAGCGAGCCCCGCTCGAAACCCGTTTGCTCGAGGAAATGACCGCCACCCATGCCGATCACAAACGTGACGATAATAAGGATGAAGAGAAATCCGGCGAGCTGTTTCCATATCCGGAAGGGCATGGCAAGCAAAGATAGGACCGCCCAAAGCGGATCCCGCGCGGCGGCTTGCATCATGTTTTTAAATGCATGCCGGGCAAGTCGCAATCGGTTCATGGAGCACCCTGCCCACTGTCGCCACCCTCTCCCGTTCCCGGCAGTGCTGGTCCGATCATGTCGGCAAACAGCGTCTTGTCATTGTCGCGTGCCAGAAAGCCCGGCAGTTCGCGACGCAGCCATTCACCGAGTTGTTTGCTGAACTCCTGATCATCCGAGGTTTCGAGGTAACGCAGAACGAGTGAGCCGATCAGGACCTTGCGACGCATATCGTTGTTGCGCTCGGTTTTCGAAAGACGGGCCTTGAGCGCGGACCGTTGGGCATCCAGTTCAGCCAGGCGCTGTTCGATGGTTTTCCTTGCCACGATTGTTCCTTTCGATTGAGGTCGCACCGGAACTGCCGTTGTTGACCACGGCTTTGCTCCTGGAAGACAGACCAGTTTCTACGGGGAGATCGGCATTGCGATTGTGAGAGTCTGTTGGACCCTGTGGTTCATCACGCTACGGTGGCTGCTGCCTGAGCTCAGGATTATTCTGTCACCGGTAAGGCTCAGTCGGCGGCTTGTCCCGCGGCCTGTTTGAGCTTTTCGATGTGCTCACGGCAGAGCGTCTCAACCAGCTTGTGAAGTTCCGCCGTCCGCTCCTGAAGCCATGTCAGCGCCTCTTCGGAAACCTCGAAACGCTTCGAATAGCGTGCCTTGACGTAGGCCTCATTCAGGATGTTGTACCACGTGGTAAATCGCTGACGGTCGCGCGGCCAGATGTCAATCAGACGGTGGTCACGACCTTCGGAAAGTCCACGCAGGAATTTGAGATTGTGCGACGCGGGCGAATAGTTTGTCAGTGTCAGCAGGTAGCAGTTGTAAGCCGTCTCGACCGCCTGATGAAGATTGAAAGCCGCGTGATTTCGCTGATCATGGGTGATAGAATATAGAGCGAGTTCACGAAAGAATTTGGCGCTATTAAGCTGGGTACTGAAATGCTCCTCGGCCACCCTGAGTGCATCGGAAGGGCTGAGCGGTTTCGCTTCAGCCAGCGGCCTGTCGTCGAATTCGTAAAGAACAACACCTTCGCGGGCGAGGTCGACGAAGAAGTACTGGCCATCACGTAAAAAATTACTGATCTCGCGAGCGCCATGCACGATGAGACCAACGGGCGTCTCGATCTCCTTGTCCCACATCAGCCGGTCTGTCGCCTTGTCCCAGTATTTGGGATCGGCCAGTTCCTTGTTGCTGACGATGACGAGAATATCGAAATCCGAGCGATAGCCTTTCGACGTATGCGGTTCATCCACCCAGGTGCCGCGCGCGTAAGAACCGAACAGAATGATTTTGAAAATCCGTCCATCCTTCTTGGCGTCAGACTTCGAGCGCTCGACCAGATCAGCAAACTCTTCCTGGATAATTCCGACGACGCGCGCAAGCTCGCGTTGCTTTCGTTCCGGCAGGTGTTCAAGGCTGGTCTTCATGTCTGCTCCGTTTCTGGACGGTATCCTGTATGGTCCATTGTAAACTTCTTTGAAACTCCGATTTTTGGTAGCCGCCAATCGAATGCCTGTCTCCTGCACGCAAATTCTTCCGGCGGGTTGCCTGCGCCCTCTCCTGTTTTGTCGAGCCGCGCCTGCAATGTCTTCCTCCTCTCCTTCCTTCTCCCCGATCAGTCGTGCGATCGACATGCACCTATTGCCCTCCCCGCATCGATGCGTTTGTCTCCCTATTCAAACACGAGTAATTGCCACTTGGCGACTACTACTTTTAGTAGTCGAAATGCCCGTTTGATGTTGCTAACCTCGCGACCGGTAAACAGACAAGGGCGCACTTACGACTTGCACCGCAATTGAGCGCTGAATTTTCCCGTTTGCGGATCGGAGATTTCGGTTGGCGATTTATCATCTCAGCACCAAACCTGTCTCGCGCTCATCCGGCCGAAGTGCTGTGGCATCTGCCGCCTATCGTTGCGCGGTTCTTCTTACCAATCACCGCGATGGGCTCGTGCATGACTTCACCCGCAAAGAGGGCGTGGAGCATAAGGAGATCGTGTTGCCGGACGGTCTTTCTGCCGAATGGGCTTTGGATCGTTCGGCGTTGTGGAATGCCGCCGAGTTCGCAGAAAAGCGAAAAGACGCCCGCGTCGCCCGCGAATTCGAAATCGCCCTTCCGCATGAGCTGTCGCCAGAAGGGCGACTGAAGGCTGCACGCGCCTTTGCCCAGGATCTGGCAAACCGCTATGGCGCAGCCGTGGATTTTGCCATCCATTCGCCAAGCGAGCATGGTGATATCAGGAACTACCATGCGCATGTGCTGATGACGACGCGACAGCTTGGCAAAACCCGTCTTGGCGAGAAAACGTATCTTGAGCACAAGAACGCACGGCTGCTGGCAAATGGTATGGCGACGACCGACATGCAGCTTCGCGATATCCGGCAGGCCTGGGAAGGCATCGCCAACCGCCAGCTTCAGCGCGAAGACCTGGACGTTCGCATCGATCACCGGTCACATGTGGAGCGCGGTCTCGAGTTGTCGCCAACCGAGCACATGGGCGTGCATGCCTCGCAGATGCAGCAGCAAGGAATGGCAGTCGAGCGCGGCCGGCTGGATGACGAGGCGGCACGCCAAAATGCCGAACTGATCCGGCAAAAACCGGAGCAGGTTTTGACGCTGATCAGCCATGAGAAGAGCGTGTTCGACCGGCACGATATTGCCAAAACCCTGCATCGCTACATCAACGATGACGCCCAAATGTTCCGGAACGCCTTTGCCGCTGTGATGGCGTCGCCAGCGCTTGTCGAACTCCAGGCTGAGCACATCGATCCTGAGACGGGCGACGTCTCCAATGCGCGCTATTCGACGCGGGACATGATCGACCTGGAACTCGCAATGGCGCGATCGGCGGAGCGGCTGCATAAGGCGCAGTCCCATGGCGTCGATCATCGCCATGTCGAGCGTGCCATGGAGAGGCAGGATCGCTCTCTTCGGACAAGCTCTGGCGGAATGGTGGCTGCGAGCGATCCGTCGGCGGGATTGTCGGACGAACAGCGTCAGGCGATCGAGCATATTACCGGGCGAGAACGCATCGCCGCCGTGGTCGGTTTTGCCGGTGCTGGAAAGTCCACCATGCTGGCAGCCGCGCGCGAGGCCTGGGAGGCTGAAGGTTATCAGGTCCATGGGGCGGCACTTAGCGGAAAGGCAGCCGAGGGTCTTGAGGAAAGTTCCGGCATAGAGAGCCGGACTCTGGCGTCATGGTCTTACAGCTGGGACCATGGCCGGGATCTGATCGGCAACAGCGACGTGTTCGTCATCGACGAGGCCGGCATGGTCGGAAGCCGGCAGCTTGCCCGGTTCATCGGCGAGGCCGAAGAGCGTGGCGCAAAGATTGTTCTCGTCGGCGACCATGAGCAGCTTCAGGCAATCGGAGCCGGTGCCCCCTTCAGGGCGATTGCCGAGCAGATCGGCCATGTCGAGCTTTCCGACATTCGCCGCCAGCGCCATGATTGGCAGAGAGAAGCATCGGTTGCCTTTGCGACCCACAAGACAGCGGAGGGCCTGGCCGCCTATCGGGATCACGGCGATATCCACCTTGCGGAAAGCCGCGACGCGGCGATGGCAGAGATCGTGCGTGATTATGTTGCCGATAGTGAGCGGCGTGCCGATGGCAGCCGGGTTGCCATGGCGCATCGTCGCGCCGATGTGCGAGCCCTCAATACCGCTATCCGCTCCGAACTTCAGAACCGGCAAAGGATCGAGCGCGGCCACGGGGAGAACGTCGGTGCGGACCGAGGAGACCGTGGGGATGTTGAGGACCGTGGGAACAGTGAGAATGTTGGAGAACTCACCTTCCAGACCAGTAACGGCAAACGCGCTTTCGCTCTTGGTGACCGGATCATCTTCCTCGAAAACAACCGCGACCTCGGCGTCAAAAACGGCATGCTTGGCACCGTCGAGCATGTCGAGAAGGGTCGGATCGTTGCCCGGCTCGATGGTCGAGGCGGCGACAGTGTCAGCATTGCCACGGACAGCTACCAGGCGATCGACCACGGTTATGCGACGACGATCCATAAAAACCAGGGCGCGACGGTCGATCGCGCCTTTGTGCTGGCGTCCAGCACCATGGACCGGCATCTGGCCTATGTCGCCATGACAAGGCATCGCCACAGCGTGCAGCTCTATGCCGACATCACGGAGTTCAGCAATGCGGGCCGGCTGGTTGATCACGGCGTAGCGCCCTACGAGCATAATCCGCAGTCCCGGGAAAACTATTTTGTGACGCTGGAGAATGACAAGGGCGATCAGCGCACGGTGTGGGGCGTCGACCTCAAGCGGGCCATGCGAGATGCATCACCTAAGATCGGTGACAGGATCGGACTGCAGCATGAAGGCGCCACGCCTGTCACGCTTCCGGACGGTACAAAGGCCGAGCGAAATGCCTGGCGTGTCGTCAAGGGTGATGAACTCGCCTACCAAAAGCTGGCAAGCCGCCTGTCGCGTTCCGGCGCCAAGGAAACCACGCTGGATTACATCAGCGACTTTGCCGAGCGGCGCGGGATCGCCAGCGACCGTTGGATCGCAAGCGACCAGGGGATCGCAGGCGACCAAGAAATCGCGGATCACCTCGGGCTCAGAAGCGAGATTGAACTTGCTTCCGCCCAAAATGCGCGTCGAGAGGTCCTGTCCCGTGCGGCCCATCTGCAACTCGATCAGCAGGACCGGCCATCAGAGCGTCAGCAGGTTGACGAGGAACGTGCCGGCGATCTGCCCGGTCCTGCTCACCGCGAAAATCCTCGCAATCCGGTCGCCCGAGATATCGATGACGGACGGCGGGACGACCGGACAGAGGACAATAAAGGTTATCGCCGCATCAGGTGGTCCGACCTCATGTCGCAAGGCGGCGCCTTCCCTGCCCCCACAGAAACTGTCGGCCAGCAATCGTCACTGGAACCCGGTAAGCCAGCTCCGCTTGTGCCAGCAATCACCCGTTACGAAAGCAGCATCGAACAGGTGGCACAGATCAGGGCGATGTCCGTTATCGAGCAGCAATTCGATACGGTCGAATCTCTGGTGCGGCACGTGTTCCGTGATCCGGCCGAGGTCGCCGCAAGATTGCGCACCGCGATGACCGAGAAGGAAGGCAATGGCAAGATCATGGCGAAGGCCATGGCAGAGCAACCAGAGCGCTTCGGGGAGCTACGTGGCAAGTCAGGTCTGTTCGGATACAGCAGGGAGCGGAAGGAGGCGTTGCAATATGCCAGGTCTCTCGCTGCCCATATCGGCCATGTCTCCGAGGCATGGGAGCGCAGGCTTGGCGAAGAACGTCAAAGCGAACAGTGGCAGCGCGACAAGCGTGACGTGATCGAAGTGCCTGGACTCACGCCGCGTAGCGCCGAAATCATCAGCCAGGTGGAGAAAATGCCGGTCGAGAGGCGAAGCAAGTTCATCAAAGAGCTGCGATCATCGCCTGAGGGCCGGACCGCGCTTGATGAGGCCACGCTGGTGGCCGAAGCACTCACCCGGCGCTTTGGTAGTTCTGATCCTCGCAGGTTCGCCGAAGAGCTTACAGCACGTCCCGAGCTCGCAAAACAGGCCGAGCAGATCGAGGCAATCGCACGCATGGTGTATCGTACACGGCATGCCGAGCTTAGTCATGACCATACGCTGAAACAGCAAATGAACCGGTCTCGCGGGCTTGGATGGAGCCGTTAGCTAGCGCTGACTGCTACATAGCATTAACTAGCTGTTGCGCCGGTCGCCTCCGTCTTCTGGGCCGTGGACCCATCATGGCGGAGGCTAAGACAAACACTGATTAGAACCGGTAAGTTAGGCCCATCACAGGCCCGCTCAATCGGGACTCAAAAACATAACCATCGTCTGAATAATCGACATCGAGCACCTTATAACCGGCCGAGACCGACAATGAGTCGGTAAAGATGTAGTTGACCGTCGCCAAGGCGGACCAGGTGAGATCGGATCCCGCACCAAAGCCGCCGATATCCACCTGCGCCTGAACGGAGAGTTTATCCGTCAGGCCGAAAAAAGCGCGCGCGCCGATGACGGGATCAATCCAGCCAAAGCTTTCCTTATGGGTGGCGGACACGCTGCCGATCAAAGGATGGCTGGCGGTCACCGCCACCTCGTTGGAAATATGCCAGAAGCGAGCCCCGGCCAACGCGTCAAGCGAAAAACCATCTGCGTCAACGAGGCGGTATCCGGCCTGCAGCGTCGCCATGAATTCCTGCGTGTCGACATCTGCATCGATTGCAGCGCCTGCCGGCAAGGTCGGTAAACCGGGAATTTGAAGCGCTGGCAGCGGCCCGGCCGCCTTGCTGTCCGTGGTATCGACATACATGATGTCGCCGGAGAGGACGAAGCGGTCGTAACGGCCCCAGACGTTAAGAAAACCGCCGAAGTTGAGATCTTCCACAACGTCGGAGAAGGATTTTTCCACTTGAAGCGTCGGCGCCCGCCGGAACGGCGAGATGTTGCCGTTCAAACCAGTGGCCCATAGATAACCCGTGGCCTGAAACGCCCAATCGGCTCCATCAACCGTTGCGGGCGCGGCACGAACCTCATCCGCGCCTGAGGCCGCAGTTGCGGAAAAGGCCATAAAGACCGCAAAAACCGATAATTTTAGCAATGCCTTCTCCCCAACTAATCGCCCGTAGCTAAACCTATTTGACTCCCGCCAACAAGTCCGATCTTCTATCATACGCTGTATCTTGTACCGAAAGCACCGGAGACGTTTAAATGCGCCCGAAGACCCTGCCGCTTTTCTCTGCCTTCACCGCCGCCATGTTTTCCATCGCCACGCTCACCACGTCAGTTGCGGAAGCCTGCACGCGTTTCGTTTATCTGGGCGAAAATAATCAGGTGATGACGGCCCGTTCGATGGACTGGAAAACGGATGTGGGGACAAATATCTGGGCTTTCCCCCGCGGCATGGAACGTTCCGGTGAGGCCGGTCCGAATTCCATAAAATGGACGTCGAAATATGGCAGCGTCATTGCATCGGGTTACGACATTTCCACGACGGACGGCATGAACGAGGCAGGCCTGGCGGCCAACGTTCTCTGGCTCGTTGAGTCGAGTTATCCCGTCTATGACGGGAAATCTCCGGGCTTGTCTATCGCAGCATGGGCGCAATATGTACTCGACAATTTCGCGACCGTGGAGGAAGCGGTGCGTGCGCTCGAGAAAAACCCGTTCACGATCGTGACTGATAATGTCCCCGGCGAAGAGCGTCTGGCGACACTGCATCTATCGCTCTCCGATGGGAGTGGCGACAGTGCGATCGTTGAATATATCGATGGCAAGCAGGTCATCCATCACGGCCGCCAGTATCAGGTGATGACCAATTCGCCGACTTTCGACCATCAGTTGGCATTGAACGAATACTGGACGCAGATCGGCGGCACCGTCATGCTGCCGGGCACGAACCGCGCGTCCGACCGTTTCGCCCGCGCATCCTTTTACGCAAACGCAATACCCAAAAGCGAAAACCCGGTCGAAGCCATCGCAAGCGTGTTCAGTGTCATCCGCAACGTCTCCGTTCCTTACGGCATCACGACCCCGGACCAGCCCAACATATCCTCCACGCGCTGGCGCACGGTGATCGATCACAAGCGCAAGCTGTATTTCTTCGAATCCGCGCTGACACCGAATATTTTCTGGATTGACCTGACGAAGCTCGATCTTTCCAAAGAGACGGGTACGGTGAAGAAACTCGACCTCGGCCCCAATCAGATCCATATCTATTCCGGCATGGCGAATGACAGCCTGAAGGAGGCTCCACCTTTCAAATTCCTGGGGCTTTGAGTCTCATCCTGGCCGCTGCGGTTCCTGGTCGCCGGAGCGTCATGAAAAGCGGTAATGCAATCTCACACAGCCCTTGTCGATTGCCGTTGCACTTATCAGCGTCGGGCTTGCCCGATAACCGGTCAGAGGAAAGAGCGGCTGGCCGGAGCCGAGCATTTCCGGGATCACATATATTTCGATCTCATCCAGCGCGCCGCGCTCCATGAAGGCCATCTGCAGCCGCCCCCCGCCGAGCATCCAGACATCGCCGTCATCGAGAGCACGCAGTTCCTCGATCAGCGAATCCAGGTCGGCGCGCACTTCCAGCGCGCCTTTCGGCTGCTCGATCGGCCGCGACGTGACGACGATGACACGGTGGACGTCATAGGCCCAGGGGCTCTGCTCCCCGGCAATGAAATCATAGGTCGCCCGCCCCATGACCACAGTCCTTATCCCCTTCAGGAACAGGCGATAATCATGCTCGCCGAGGTCCGTGTCGTCATACTTGTAGAGCCAGTCGAGAGACCCGTCTCCCGCTACGATCAAGCCGTCCAGACTGGCAGCTATATATCCGCGAATGATCGCCATTCCACCCTCCTTGATTTATAAATGAATATTCGTTTATAAATATCCTCATGCCAAGACACAAGCTTGTTTCCGATGAAGAGGTACTTGACGCCCTGCTGCCGCTGATGTTGCAGACAGGGCCTGACGGCCTGACCTTTGCTGCCGCGGCCAAAGCCAGTGGCCTCTCTGCCGCTACGCTGGTACAGCGCTACGGCAACCGCGAAGACCTCGTGGAGTCTGTGCTGATGCGCGCGTGGGACAACCTGCTGACGCAGACGCGGACAGCGGACGAGGAGGAGCCGTTGACCCCACTGGGCGCGATATCCCTGCTGATGCGACTTATTCCGGGCGACGCTGCAGAACAGAACGCCTGTGACGGGCTCCTGCTGCTTAGAGAAGATATCCGCAATCCCAAACTCAGGGCGAAAGGTGCCCTCTGGGGCGAGATTCTCGCACAATCGCTGGGGCGCCGGGTCTCGAAAGATGAACAATCCGCAGCCAGTCTCGGCTGGCAGATGGCCGCCGTCTGGCAGGGCGCGCACACGTGGTGGGCGTTCACCCGCGGTGAAGATGCGGATTCGGCAATTCGAAGAGCGCTTCAGGATTGGGTAGACATGGTGGAACGGGCTGGGCGGTGAACAGAAATCCTCATGGTTGCAGCGACTTTTCGCCTTTAGATGGGGCAAAAACGACACGCTGTCCGCAAATAGCAAGAAGCACCTGTGATTTATTCAAGCAAAGGTTGACTCCCACCTCCAATCATCTCTAGCAAAGTCTCGCATATTCGCACATTCTAATGCTGGGGGGCATATGGGCAGCGGGCGTAGTTGGTGGAGTGACGTTGCCCGTGGTGCGGCGTCGAGTTTTCGTGCGATCCGGACGGCGGGTTCGCTGGGTCTGGCGCTCGTTACCGTTTCGGTAACGGCCAGCTTGGCCCAGTCTGTATCGGTTTCGGCTTCTCCAGCGACATTCAATGCCGAAGGGGACGGGGTCCGTTTTGATTACGTCATCGACCCCGGCTCTTACACTATTACGGGCATTAATCCCACCTCAACCTCTATCAAGGGCGCAAGTGTTTCCTGTCCGAGCCTTGGTGGTGGTCTCGAGTATCCGAACAAGTTGACATGCACCGCAATCTACTCTGTGGATTCCCTCGATGTCATGTCGGGACAATTCTCGGATTTTGCGACTTTCACCGGTACGCGAATTGGCGGCAACGGCAGCGTGACAATGACGAGCAACACGGTGGTGGTCCGAGCCGCTGCAGGCGGACCGGTAGTTATCTCGTTGACGTCGTCCCCGAATCCTTCCCAACCGGGAGAGGAAGTCGACGTTACCGCGACGGTCTCCTCGATGGGTTGCAACGCCGGCCAGTCGCCTCCAGGAAGCGTGAACATTTCGATCGGATCGCAATCGGCAAGTCTCGGCTTGTCACCTACAGGCCCGGTCAGCCCAGCATCTTCGGCAACGTTTCGCACTTCCGGCCTTGCGTCCGGCACGTATGCGGTAAGCGCGTCGTATTCGGGTGGCAGCGGTTGCAGTTCCGGAACGGCCTCCGGCTACAATCATACGGTTGAGACGAAACCGGCCGTGACTATCAACCAGGCGGCAACACAGGCTGACCCGACCTCTCTCTCTCCGATCCTGTTCGACGTCGTTTTTGATAAGCCCATCACCGGTTTCTCTCCTTCAGACGTTCAGCTTTCCGGAACAGCCGGCGCCACCACCGTGGCTATAACGGGGTCGGGACCGAGTTACAGCATAGCGATCTCGGGCATGAGCCAAGCAGGAACTGTGACTGCAACGGTTCCGGCTGGGCGAGTAACCACACTGGCTGGGCTCGCCAATGAGGCGTCTACGAGCACAGACAACACCGTCACATATGATCCGATAAAAATCACGCCTGTCACGCTTTCGACGCCTGTTTACAACCAGCCCTACGGACCGATGACCCTCACCGCTATTGGCGGTACGGGGCCTCACAGTTTTGCGGTATCGGCTGGTTCGCTTCCGCCCGGTCTCTCGCTGACAACCAACGGGGAACTCAGCGGCACCCCTACCCGAAGCGGCAATTTCCCATTTACGGTGACCGCAACGGATTCCACGGGCGGTACAGGCTCGCAATCCTATTCGATGGCAATCGCCGCTCCCGTCATCGAAATCAATCCGACCAGTCTTCCCGCGGCAACCTATGATACCGCCTACAGCCAGACACTGACTGCCTCGGGTGGCGCTCTCCCCCTAGTCCTTTCGGTAACCACGGGGGCTCTCCCGTATGGCTTGACACTGTCGTCCGCTGGCGTGGTCTCCGGTACGCCGTTAGCAGCTGAGAATACGGCCTTCACCATTACCGCAACAGATGCAAATGGCGAAACAGGTAGCCGGGCCTATTCCATCAACGTCGCCCCCACCGTTCCCGATGCGCCGACAGGCGTCTCTGCAACCGCTGGCGATACGCAGGCATCGGTATCGTTTCAGCCTCCGCAGAAAATCGGCGGCACCTCTGTTTCGTCCTACGTAGTAACCACAATCCCCGCAGATGTAGCGCCTGTAAGGGGGCAGAGCAGTCCAATCATTGTTACCGGTCTCACTAACGGCCTAAGCTACACCTTCACCGTTACAGCCGAAAACAGTGTAGGGTTCGGCTCTGCCTCTACAGCATCAAATAGCATTACGCCGCGTGGAACCCAAACGATAACGTTCGCCAATCCCGGCACGCAGACATTCGGTACGACGCCCACTCTGACAGCGACAAGCGATTCCGGCCTGACGCCTGTCTTCACATCCAGCACCACAGCCGTCTGCACGGTTACAACGACCGGCATCTTGGCATTTGTGTCGACCGGAACCTGCACGATCAACGCGGATCAGCCAGGTAACGACGATTACCTCGCCGCAACGCAGGTAACGCGTAGTTTCACGGTCAACCCAGCGGCGCCCATTGCAAACGATGTTTCGGTCACGATCCTGCCGGATTCATCCAACAACGTCCTTCCTCTTGACATAACGGGCGGCGCAGCGACCACGGTTAGTGTTGCGACTGCACCGGCGCATGGCACGGCGACCGCAACTGGAACCACGATCAGCTACACGCCGGCGCCGGGCTATGCCGGTCAGGACAGCTTTACCTACACTGCGGCCAATGTCAGTGGTACGTCTGCGCCAGCGACAGTCAATATCAATGTGACCGCAACGACACTTGTTTTTTCGCCCGCTCCCGGACGACTGGCCGATGCTTTTACTGCCGTACCTTACAGTGCCATCATCTCGGTTTCAGGTGGACGTGCACCCTATCAGTACGCCGTCGGCGGCACGCTTCCGAGCGGCTTGAGCTTGAATGCAGCAACGGGCGAAATCGCTGGCGTGCCGACGGCGGAAAGCGTCGCAAGCTTCAGTGTGACGGTGCGAGACGCAGATGATGTAATAGCGTCGGCGATTTACAACATCGCCGTGCTGACGCAGGCCCCGGTCGCAACCGACAGCGCAGTGACCGTGGCTGCTGACAGTACCGGTAACTCTGTCCCGCTAAACCTTTCCGGGGGCCGGGTCGACGCGCTGGTCCTCGTCGCTGGCCCGTCACATGGCACCGCAACGGTAGCCGGAACCAGTCTCACCTACAGTCCCGCAAGCGGCTACTCCGGTACCGACAGCATCACCTATACCGTCAGCAATTCGTCGGGCAGTTCCACCGCCACCATTACCTTGACGGTAACGCCGCCTCCCGGCGCGCTTTCACTCTCGCCCGCCGGCGGTGCACTGAAAGATGCGATGGCGGGTGAAGCCTACAGCCAGACCATAACTGCCTCGGGGGGCACCGCGCCGGTCATATACGGTCTCATCGGCGGAACGTTGCCACGCGGAATGGTGCTCAACGTGTCGACCGGCGAACTGACCGGGCCGCTAGAAACCGAAACAGAAGGCGATTACGCCTTTACCATCCAGGTGCGGGATGCGCGCGGAAGCACGCTTTCTGTTGGCTATACGCTGAAGGTGACACCACGTGAAGTGAGTGTCGAAGATCAGCTGATCGAGGTGAAAGACGGGGCACCGAAAAATGTCAATCTCACCGCAAAAGCCACGGGAGGCCCATTCACGGGCGCCGATCTGACGTACGTGACCCCACAAGGTGCCGGGCAGGCGTCTATCGTATATGGCGAGTTCGCGCAGGCTGGCCCGGTCCAATCGACGGGGTTATACCTGAAATTCGTACCGAACCCTGCGTTTAAGGGCGCCGCGAGGGTCGGCTTCCGTTTGAAAACCGCAACAGTAGTGTCAAACGAGGCGACAATCACGTACGATATCAAGACATATAACGAGGATGCGGTCGAACGAGAGATAGACCGCCTCGTGCACGGTTTCGTCAGCACAAGACAGAATCTTCTTGCTTCAACCATCAAGGTTCCGGGCCTTCTGGAACGCCGGCAGATGGCAAGTGCAACGGAGGCCGTGACCTCCCGCGCAACACCGTCCGGTGAAGGGATGGTCCTCGGCTTTTCCACCAGCCTCGCCCAGATTGAAGCTGCCCGCGAAAGGTCCGATGGGGTGACGGAGAGCGAACTGCCAGCCTTCAACATCTGGCTGGACGGGACGTTTCTGGTTCATAATCGTGATGAATCGGGCAGCAAATGGGGCAGTTTCGCCATGGTCTCGGCCGGCGTGGACTATCTGCTTTCCGACAAAGCTCTGCTAGGCTTCTCGTTTCACTTCGACCGGACGACCGACCCCACCGATGGTGACAATGAACTGACCGGCAACGGCTGGCTCCTAGGCCCGAACGCATCGCTCGAAATCGCTCAGGGAATTTTCTGGAACAGTAGCCTTCTTTATGGAGGGTCCGCAAATGACATCGATACGCCCTTCTGGGACGGGTCGTTCGATACCACACGTTGGCTGTTCGACACGTCGATTTCCGGTCGATGGGATATTGATGACGTTACGACTTTCACGCCGAAACTTCGTGGTGTCTATTTTTCCGAGACAGTTGACGATTACGCCGTGGGGAATGATGCCGGCGACAGGATAGACTTGGAAGGTTTCCGCGAAGAACAGCTCCGCGTCAGCCTCGGCGCGGAGGTTGCCCGTCAGATTGCGCTTGAGAACGGCTCGATCGTCACACCGAGATTCGGGGGTACTGTCGGTGTCTCAAGTCTTGACGGATCTGGCGCATTTGGCTCCCTCACGACGGGTGTTTCCATGGAGACGGCAGAAAACTGGTCGCTTGATGCAGCACTCCTTTTCAACATAGAGGGCGATGGGGAAACATCAGCAGGCGCGAAACTCGGCGTCAGCAAGAAATTCTAGGCGCAAAAGCAAGCAAACCGTATCGCCGTCCCGTTGGCTGGCCTGCCTCACCAGTACGGCGGCACGCCGTTGGCATGGCGTCAAAAAACCGCTTGACCTCAACCGCGATTGAGGTCCTAGAAGTACTGTCACCTTGTTTTCGCAAGCCTCTTTCATGCTCTTGAGCGAACAGTTGACAAAGGAATACCCCATGGCTTTCCAGCTTCCCGACCTGCCCTATGCCCATGATGCGCTCGCCCCCTCGGGGATGTCCGAGGAGACGCTGAAGTTCCATCATGATCTTCATCACAAAGCCTATGTCGACAATCTCAACAAGGCGATATCAGGCACCGAATGGGAAAACAGGAACCTCGAAGAGATCGTCCGAGGCACCTATGAGAAGGGTGCGGTGGCACAATCAGGCATATTCAATAATGCCTCCCAGCACTGGAACCACACTCTCTTTTGGGAAATCATGGGGCGTGAGCATCATGCGATGCCCAAGGTGCTGGAAGAGGCGCTGACACAGTCCTTCGGCTCGGTAGCATTGTTCAAGCAGAATTTCGCCCTTGCCGGCGCTTCCCAGTTCGGCTCCGGCTGGGCGTGGCTGGTGGTGGATACCGATGGTTCACTGAAAATCACCCGCACTGAAAACGGGGTCAATCCACTATGTTTCGGACAGAAGGCGCTTCTTGGCTGCGATGTGTGGGAACACAGCTACTACATCGATTTCCGCAATAAGCGCCCGGCCTATATCGAGAACTTCCTCGATAATCTGGTGAACTGGCAGGCGGTTGCCGGCCGTCTCTGACCTGATTGAACCAATCTGGCCGGCGCCGCTACCTCGTGCGGCCTGTCGGCTCAGGCGCAGCCGGACAGCCGCCGTCGGGCTGCCATTCCGTTCGAGCACCCAGATGCCCTATGTCGTCACCGAAAACTGCATCGCCTGCAAATATATGGACTGTGTGGACGTCTGCCCGGTCGAATGTTTTTATGAAGGCGAGAACATGCTCGTCATCCATCCCGATCAATGTATCGACTGTGGCATTTGCGAGAGAGAGTGCCCCGCCGCCGCGATCAGGCCAGATACGGAGCCGGGACTGCATGTCTGGCTCGACCTTAACCGCCACTATTCCGGCATCTGGCCGCGCGTGCATCAAAAGAGAGCGCCGCCAGACAATGCCGATATCATGAATGGCGCGGCGGCCAAGTTTTCCATTTTTTCGAAAAATCCGGGAGCGGGCGGTTAGCCCGGCGTCGCATGTCTCATAATCTCAAGCTTATCGATGGCGGTGCGGTCATTCACGCGCATCTTCCGCTGAAAGCCTCCGCTACGCCGGCAGTCTCACCACTTGAGTTCAAGGACGCGATGAGCGCCCTCGCCTTCACCGTCGCGGTGGCCTCATCCGCCCATGGGGGTGAGCGGATCGGACGCACGATCACCTCCTTCATGCCCCTCAGCGCTGAGCCACCGCTTCTGATGATCTCCATCGACGCCAGCAGCCGTATGGTCGACCTCGTAGCCGCAAGCCGGCGGTTTTCCGTCGCCGCGCTGTCCAGGGGCCAGGAAGAGATCGCCGACGTTTTCGCGGGGAAGGGAAACCTGCCGGATCGGTTTTCGATCGGCCAGTGGGATTCCTGGCCTTCAGGAAGCCCTCGGCTTGCCGGGGCGTTACTCTCCCTTGATTGCGAGCTCATCGGCTCCGTTGATGCCGCCGACCACATCCTGTTTGTTGGCGCCATCACCGAATCGATCCCGGATCCCTCACGCAAAGCCCTGCTTTGGAGCGATCGCTCCTACGCCGGCACAGAGATGAGGAGCTAACTCTATCAAGGGTTTTCCCGCGACGACCTCAGATACACAGCGTCTTTCAGAAGGCTTTAACACCCCACAAAGTGGCGAGAGCCCGGCAGTCAATCATGGGATTTGCAACCTGGTGGAAGAAAGCCAGCGACGAAATACCTGCCGCCGCAGATTTATGACCGAGTCTTCAGGCATATTACCGTCCGGTCGTCGCTGAACTCGTTGGATGTCGATCCCTTCACGGATGGGAATTCGTCGAGCTTGTGAAAATCCGCTGCCTCGACACGGGCAAATTCCGCCTCCCAATCGGCAACGTCTACACCGGTCGGCAATGACAGATAACCATCGGAGAAGATTTCGAGGCTTGTGATCGTGTCCTTGGCCAGGGACAGATCGACCAAGCCCTCCCCTGCCACCTGCCCACCGTTAATCGACGCGTAACCGAGAACATGGCCCTGCCTGTTTGCATAATGTGGCTGGACGCGAATGCCGCCCATCAGGAACTCTTCGACCGCGTCCATGTCGTTTTGGAGGCCGCTTGCGACGGCGGCTGCGGCGACGACGTTTTCGGCTTCCGGCATCGTCATAATCCCGGCTTTAACCGCAGCGCGAAGGCCGGAAAATATGGTGGCCCGGGTTTTTGCCTCAGCAGCATCCCCCTCCCCGAGCAACGCGAACAACTGTTTGAACACATGAATACGGGCTGACGTGCTAACCTTATCGATTATTTTAGAGTGCTGCAGCACCCTAGTGCCATTGAGACGCACACCGGAATCACCGGCTAGAAGCAGACGAAAACTGTCACCCAAATCTGCAACAATCGCGAGCGTCGTAGACGGCGGATGGCTTGCATTGATGCGGTTTGCCTCGCACTTCAGGATGTCGCTGATACCTTGAAACAGGGCTGCCGCCTCGCAGCTTTGCAAGGTGCCCTTTATGCTCATCTCGGCGACCGCGTTTGCTGCGGCAAGTGCGGCGATACGGCCGGAACTCAGCCCGTCATAACTGGCCCCGGTCGGATCGGTGGCGCCGTCAAAAACGGCCGTTACCCGTCCTGGAAGAATGATTGCCACATCGTCCCCCGGCGTTGCGGCATTCTTGTATTTCGATTGCGAAAAGCTCGCGATATTCATCTTGTTAATTTCCTTGCAGAGGGGAGCGGGCGGCGACACGTCGGTCGCCGCAGCTATTTTCTTTTCTGGAGCGTAAGAGGTCAGACGAAGGAGGCTTCCTTGTCTTCCGAAAGGCGAAAGACGACGAAGACGCAGATCCCGGTACTGACCAGAAGCACGGTCGAAAGCGCGGCCGCAGTCCCGAATTCGCCGTCGATCACCTGGATGTAGATCAGGACCGGCATGGTTATGGTGCGCGCCGTATAAAGGATCAAGGTCGAAGAGAGTTCGTTGATGGCGGTGATGAAGCTCATCAGCGAACCGATGATGAGACCGGGCAGCATCAATGGCACCGTCACCGACAGGAATGTCTTTGCAGGTGAAGCTCCAAGATTAACCGCCGCCTCCTCGATCGACGGTTTGATCTGCCTCAGGATCGATGTCGTGGATCGGACGCCGTAAGGCAGCCGGCGTATGAACACCAGAAGGATGATGATGAGCGCCGTCCCGGTGATATCGAAGGGCGGATACCGGAACGTCGTGACGTAACCGATCGCCATCACCACGCCCGGAATGAGATAAGGCACCATCAACAACAGATCGAGCGAGCCGGAAACGGCGTTGTCGCGCCTAACGACGATAAAGGACAGGAGCCCGGAGACAATCGCGATGAGCACCACTGCAGCCAGCGCGAAGGTAAAGCTATTGGCGATGGCCTGCGGGGAATCCCTCAAGATGCGAGCATAGCTGTCCAACCCAAAGCCACCGGTAAAGACGGGGCCGTTGGTCGCCAGGAAAGACGTATAGATGACCGTGAGAGAAGGCAGCATGGCAATGAACACCACCAGATAGCAGAAACCGTGCACGATGAATGACTTCAGCGGGCGCATTGACTGTTTGACGGGTCGGTTGGTCAGGGAGCTGGCGTAGCGGCGCTTGGCGAGAATGTGCCGTTGCAGAAGAAGCGCGGCCATGGAAATCCCGATCATCACCATTGAAATCGTGACGGCCATGGTCGGCGTGCCCGCCATTTCGGAGGTATATTGCGCATAAGCAATCGTCGACAGCGTCCGGATGCCCTTGCCGAGAATGGCGGGTGTTCCGAAGTCAGCGATCGAAAGCACGAAGCAGATGATCGCCCCGGTGCTGACGGCGGGAAAAACCAGGGGCAAGGTTATTTTGCGGAAGCGCTCGAAGGCTGTGCAGCCAAGGTTTTCCGCCGCATCCTCATAAGACTTGTTGATGGTGTTCAGAGCATTTTCCGTCATCAGATAGATGTACGGGAAGAACTTGAGGCTGAAGACCATGACGATGCCGGGAATTCCATAGATCGTTGGCAATGTGATGCCGGCAAAAGACAAAAGGTTGGTGACCGCACCGTTGGCGCCGAACAGCATGATCCAGGCATAAGCACCGATAAAGGGCGGCGCGCAGAGGACCAGAACCGCAAAGGTCGCGATGAATGTGCGTCCCTTGATGCGATAACGCGACGTGCAAAATGCAAGCGGAATACCGAGCAGACACGCGCCAAGCATGCCCAGAACGCCGATCAGCAAGGTGTTCCAGAGCGCAACGGTATAAAAACGCCGTGTGAACACCTCTGCATAGTTGCTGAGACCGAAGGCGCCCGTTTTGGCGTCAAAAAAGCTGATGAAGAATACACTGAAGATCGGCAGGATCAGAAAAATTGCCAGCAGGATCACGGCTAGCGCCGTGACACTTGTCCAGAAACCCGGCAGCCGCAGGCGGGAACTACCGGGCGTTGAAGCGGCGGTCATATCTGTCATGACAAGCGCTCCCCGGTCACACCTTCACCGAACAGCTGTGTGTCGGCCGCCCGCCAGGAAAAGGTTGTCTTCTGGTTCGGCTCAAGGGCGATAATCTCTGGCGACGGCTTGGTTATTGCCTCGATCTCCTCGCCCGAAGAGAGTACGGCCGCCACATTCATTTCACGTCCGGTGAAACTGACCTGACGGATGGTCACGGGCAATTCGATGCGGTCATGATCGGAGCTTGCAGCCGGGCCGACCGAGATCGCTTCCGGACGGATCGCTGCGACGATCTTCCTTTGTGGCGAAACCGCATCGGCCTGCGGCAATGCCACGTCATTGCCGGAGATAGACGTCTTTGTGCCCGCGCGCTCGAGCGTCAGAAAATTGTTTGCGCCCACGAAAGAGGCGACGAAACGATTGGTGGGATTGTTGTAGACTTCCCATGGGGGGGCAGCCTGCTGAATGACACCGCCATACATGACGCAGACCAGATCGGACATGGCAAGCGCCTCTTCCTGATCATGGGTGACATAAACCGTGGTGATGTTCATCGCCTGCTGGATTTCACGCAGTTCTCGTCGCAAGTCCACGCGCAGTTTTGCGTCAAGGTTGGATAGCGGCTCGTCCATCAACAGAACTTTGGGGTTGATGACGAGTGCCCGCGCAAGCCCGACGCGCTGCTGCTGGCCGCCAGAAAGTTCGTGCGGCATGCGCTTGGCATAGGGAGCAAGCTGAACAATATCGAGGATCTTGCCGACGCGTTCGCGGATTTCGGTGGAGGATGCTTTCCGCTGTTTGAGACCAAAAGCGACATTGTCGAAGACGGAGATGTGTGGAAAGACAGCATAGTCCTGGAAGACCATGCCGACGTCGCGCTTATGGGCAGGCACATGTTCGATTGCCTGTCTTTCGATACTGATGCTTCCACTGTCCTGCTGGTGGAAACCGGCGATCGTCCGCAACAGGGTCGTCTTCCCACAACCGCTCGGGCCAAGAAGTGTAAAGAACGATCCTGACGGAATGGAGATATTGATGTCGGAAAGAGCAACGACATCGCGGTAGCTTTTTTTGATATTGGTAATTTCAACGGCGGCCATGTGCTGCTCCATGACATATCCTGCGCGGCACACGACCACGGCGGACAAGACAAAAATGCTGAAGTGTACGAGATAAGCACGAGGCGGCGCGCTGACGCACCGCCTCCTGACTGTTTACTTACTGGACGTCGAGAAGGATCTCGTTCCATTTCTCCATCAGCCGCGCGCGGTTGTCAGCAGCCCACTTGAAGTCATACTTTGCGTCAGGAACATCCGATAGCGGAACCAGAGCCGCATTCGCGGGAACGTCAGTACGGACCGAGCGACGGCCGGCTTTCACGACGACTTCCTGCGCTTCCTTGGAGACGATAAAGTCGATGAAGGCCTTGCCGTTTTCAGCGTTCGGCGCGCCTTTGACGAGCGCCATTCCGTCAGGAGCAATTGCGGTGCCTTCTTTCGGATAGACGATCTCGACAGGAGCGTTGCCTAGCTTGTACCGCAGGGCAGCATCCTCAAGGGTGATGCCGACGGCTTGCTCGCCATCATTGACGAAACGCGGAACAGCGCCGGACGAGGTCGACAGGACGGAATTGCCGAGAATGCCGGTATAAATTTCCCAGCCCTTCTCTTCACTGTCGAAATCCTGCAATACCGTCGCCAGCTGGATGTAGGCGGAACCGGACTGGTCGGCTCGCGCCGACGAGATCATGCCCTTGTATTCAGGCTTGGCAAGATCGGCCCAGGATGTCGGAACCGGCGCGCCTTTAAGCGCTTCCTTGTTGACGATAAACGCAGTCACGACAGCGGTGAAAGGAACCCAGTTTGCACTGGGTGAGAATGAAGGGTTGATCGAGGCAGCTTCAACAGGCTTGTAAGGTTCGAACAGATCGGCAGAAAAGTCGATGACGGTGCCGTCAACGCTCCAGATCACATCGCCGGCGGCCTTGCCGCTTTCCGCCTTGATACGGTTCATCAGCTCGCCCGATCCGGCTTTAACAAGCTCGACCTTGGTGCCGGTCTTTTTCTCAAACAACGGCAGCAACTCATCCATGAGCTGCTGTGGGGCTGCCGAGTAGACCACGACCGTACCTTCCGCATGAGCAAGAGCGGCACTGGCAATGAATGCTGCGCCGGCAAAAAGGCGCGCGAAGAAAGTGCATGATTGACGCATAAGGGGCTCCGTTTTTTTGTTCCCTGACACACGAGGCCCTGCGATATTTTCTTGATCTTATTGGCATCGCCGCTCGCCGTCTGATATTTATTTTCTTTACGTAAATTAATAAGTCAAGGCGCATTTGCCGTAGATTGTCGGGAATATTTTAAAATGCTGATAAATAAAGATATTTGTGGGTACAGCGCCGTGCCTGGGCGGGCCATCTCGCTCTTAAGGAGGTGCAAAATCGCTGTACAATCGTTCAGTTTGCGCTATTCATCCGTTATTTCGTCTCGCAGGAGAATGGTGTGATCGACCTCGGCTACAATGAGCGGCGTCTGCTAGAAATCCTGCGCGGCAAGGGAGGCATGTCGCGCATCGAACTTGCGCGCGAGATGGATGTCTCCGCACCAACCCTCACCCGCCTGACGGCCAACCTGCTCGACTCTGGCCTCATCCGTGAAGCGGAGGAAGCGCGCAGTGAGGGAAAGCGGGGCAAGCCGTCCACCGCCATAGAAATCAACCCCGACGGGCTTTTCACCCTGGGAGTGTATTTCAATCCGGACGACCTAAGGGTTTGCGTCGCCGATCTCAACGGGACGATAAGGCAGGAATTCAGATCTGATCTGGAGGACTTCGGCTTCGAACACATTATGCAGATGGCAGAAAACGCTGCTCGGCACGTGCTGGAAAAGGCAAAGGTCAAAAAGAAAGACGTGCTTGGCTGCGGCATAAGCTTTCCGGGCCATTTTACGCGCGACCGCGGTCATGTCTTCCGTATCAAGCAATTCGAGAGCTGGCACGACATTGACGTCGACAAAGACTTTCAACCCTATTTCGATGTCCCCGTGTTTCACGAGAATGACGGCAATACCGTCATTCTATCGGAGCTCTATTATGGCGCGGGCCGGAGCATCCGTAACTTCGCGATGATCTGGCTGACCTATGGCATCGGCGGTGCCGTGGTGGTCCAGCGTCATCTTTATCGCGGCACGAACGGCAATGCTGGCGAATTTGGC
This sequence comes from Agrobacterium tumefaciens, assembly GCF_017726655.1. NCBI lineage: Bacteria > Pseudomonadati > Pseudomonadota > Alphaproteobacteria > Hyphomicrobiales > Rhizobiaceae > Agrobacterium > Agrobacterium tumefaciens. The sequence goes on along the minus strand of NZ_CP072309.1, from coordinate 1,757,775 downwards.
GGCCTGTTTCCAAAATCACATCCGCGCCCGTCAGGACAGGACCTTTGCGACACGCTGGCCGCCCACGGCATGGATATCAGGCGTTTGAAGGATATTGATGAGAGCTACCGGGATCATCCCGCCGTGATCGCGTGGCTTGAACGGGCAACAGACCAGCTTCGCTTGCTGGCGCTGACCGTGGCGCGAACGATGGATCCCGGTGCCATCGTTTTTGGCGGATCGCTGCCTGACTGGATCCTCGACCATATCGTGCAGAGGATCGGATCCCTTGAGATGCTGGGCGAGGACTTTTTTGTCGAGCCACCGGAAATACGCAAATCCCTGATGAGCGACCTTCCTCACCTTGGTGCCGCCAGCATTCCCATCTACCGCGCCACAACGCCGAGCTACTACTCAGGGCGAGCGCTGAAGGGCTGGGCCTGATCCGACAACGGTTGAGCATTTTTGGATAGGTTTCCGCCCTTATATTGGTAGTTGCCGGCATCTACCTTTGTCTGAAAATCAAGAGCACCGAGCGTCAGCTCAGATCGACGCTGAAATGAAATCCATGCTGCGCTTCACGGCATCAGCAACATCTCTTAGGTCGTGCACTTCCTTGGCGAACGGCTCAAAGCTGTAGGCGCCATCGTAACCTGCCGCCTCAAGCGCTTTGATCTGCGCGACGTTCTCCAACCGGTCGTCTGCGTCAACAAGCACGCGGTGGGCGTCCAGCATGTCTGCAACGGAGACGGTGGGGTCGGTGACGCCGGAAATGTGTACGAGGCCTGTCCGCTCGGGAAAGAACACGCTCTCACGCGCCAGATGGTGATGGAAGGTGTCATGCACCAGCCTGTAGACGTTATGGCCGTCGGCTGCATCGATTGCCCTCACGGCCTCCGTTTTGGTGCGCAGAGAGGAGGCAGGAAAGCCGAGTGGTTCAATAAGACCGGTGAGGCCGCGGTCCAGAAGCAAAGGTTTCATAGCCTCTAGCGCCGCGACAAGCTCATCGAAAGACACCGCCGTGCCATCATTGAGCGGACACATGACAAGCGCCTTGGCGCCGCTTGCTTGCGCGTAATCGGCCATGGCGACGGCGCGCTGCGGCAGGTCACCCGACCAGACGTTAAAGGGATAAAGCGCGTTGATGGAGATGATCGTCACGCCGGCCTTTTCAGCCGCCGCCTTCACGGCAGCCGGCTCCACCGTGCCGACGATGTCAGGCAGGTCGCCGCGGATTTCGACTTCGGTGAGGCCGAGCGTGCGGGCAGTTGCAAAGAACAGCTCGAGGGAAAGCTTGGGCGCGGTGATGTGGTTGATGGCGAAACGCATGCAAACCTCGTTGATGAGAGGAGTTTTTCCAAGCGTAAAGCCGATCTGGCGACCAGTCCAGCGTCCACACATGCAAACGCCCGCGCCAACGGCGCGAGCGTTAAACGACCGGAATGATCGCCCAGGCTGAACGAGGATCAGACCCGCTCAAGTGCCACGGCAATACCCTGCCCGACACCGATGCACATGGTGGCGAGCGCCAGCCGTTTGCCGGTCAGCGACAGTTCAAGCGCCGCCGTGCCGGCGATGCGGGCGCCCGACATGCCGAGCGGATGGCCGAGCGCGATGGCGCCGCCATTGGCATTCACCCGCGCATCGTCATCGGCAATGCCGAGTTGGCGAAGCGTGGCGAGGCCCTGGCTGGCGAAGGCCTCGTTCAGCTCGATCACATCGAGCTGCTCCTGTTTCAGCCGGAGCCGCGAAAGCAGCTTGGCCGAGGCCGGCGCCGGGCCGATGCCCATGACGCGCGGGGGCACGCCGGCGGCGGCACCGCCGAGAATGCGGGCGATGGGGGTGAGACCATATTTCTTTGCCGCCTCGGCTGAAGCGATGATAAGGGCCGCCGCACCGTCGTTGACACCGGAGGCATTGCCCGCCGTCACCGTTGCACCGTCCCGCTTGTTCACGGGTTTTAGTTTCGCCAATGCTTCGAGACTGGTCGCGCGCGGATGTTCGTCCTTCGAAACGACAAGCGGATCGCCCTTGCGCTGCGGGATCGTTACCGAGACGATCTCCCTGGCGAGACGGCCATTGGCCTGCGCATCGGCCGCCTTCTGCTGACTGCGCACGGCGAAGGCATCCTGATCTTCCCGCGAGACCTGATAATCGACGGCGACATTGTCACCCGTTTCCGGCATGGAATCGACGCCATATTGCGCCTTCATCAGCGGGTTCACGAAACGCCAGCCGATGGTAGTGTCGTAGATTTCGGCGTTACGGGAAAAGGCGCTTTCCGCCTTTGGCATAACGAAGGGCGCGCGGCTCATGCTCTCGACGCCGCCGGCGATCATCAGTTCCGCCTCGCCCGATTTGACGGCGCGGGCGGCCGCGATGAGTGCATCCATGCCTGAGCCGCACAGCCGGTTGATCGTCGTTCCCGTCACGGAAACCGGCAGGCTGGCAAGCAGCAGCGACATGCGCGCGACGTTACGATTATCCTCACCTGCCTGATTGGCACAGCCGAAGATCACATCCTCGACGGCCTCCCAATCGAGGGAAGCGTTGCGCTCCATCAGCGCCTTCAGCGGCACCGCGCCGAGATCGTCGGCCCGCACGGAGGAGAGCGCGCCGCCGAAGCGGCCGATGGGCGTGCGGATATAATCGCAGATATAGGCTTCGGTCATCGGTGTTTCCTCAAAGTTCCGGCGCGACGAGATCGGCAACCGCGCCATCCACATGAAGCGGCGCGCCGGTCATGGCCTGCAATTCCTCGAATGTCATCGCCGGCAGCTTTTCGCGCAGCACGAAACGGCCGTCCACCACGTCGATCACCGCATGGCTGGTATAGATGCGAGTGATACAGCCGACGCCGGTCAGCGGGAAGGCGCATTTCTCGACGAGCTTCGGCTCACCATTCTTGGTCACATGTTCGGTGATAACGAAGACCTGGTTGGCGCCATGCACCAGATCCATGGCCCCACCGACGGCCGGCACACCCTTGGAACCGACGCGCCAATTGGCTAGATCGCCATTCTGGGCCACCTGATAGGCCCCGAGGATCGCCACATCCAGATGTCCGCCGCGCACCATGGCGAAGCTGTCTGCATGATGGAAGAACGCCGCACCCGGCTTCAGCGTCACGGCTTTCTTGCCGGCATTGATGAGGTTCCAGTCCTCTTCGCCTTCCGGCGGCGCTTCGCCGAAATTCAGGATGCCGTTTTCGGTGTGAAAGATCGCCTGACGGCCGGGCGGCTGATAGCGCGCCACCATTTCGGGAAAACCGATGCCGAGATTGACGTAGGCGCCGTCCTCGATGTCCTGCGCCGCACGCCAGGCGATCTGGGCGTTGGAAAGCTTGATGTCTTCGCGTGTGTCGATTGTCTGAGTCATGCGTAGGCTACTCCCGCGCGAATGAGGACTTCTTCCTGTTGCGGATCGGGAATTTCCACGACGCCGTTGACGAAAATGCCCGGCGTCACGACATGCTCCGGATCGATCTCGCCGGCGGCGACGATCTTCGAGACCTGCGCAATGGTAGTTTTCGCGGCCATGCACATCAACGGGTTAAAATTGCGCCCGGCCTTGTTGTAGATAAGGTTGCCATAGGTGTCGCCAAGCTCGGCCTTGACGATGGCAAAGTCGGCCTTCAACCAGCGCTCCTGCACATAGGAGCGGCCGTCAAACTCCGCGATAACCTTGCCTTGCGCCAGTTCAGTGCCAAACCCGGTCGGGGTGTAGAAAGCCGGAATGCCCGCACCGCCCGCGCGGATGCGCTCGGCAAGCGTGCCCTGCGGCACCAGTTCCAGCTCGATTTCGCCGGCCAGATAGCGATCGGTGAAGGCGCGCGGATCCGAAGAGCGCGGGAAGGAGCAGATCATCTTCCTGACCATGCCCGCATCGATCATCGCGGCGATGCCGATACGGCCATTGCCGGCATTGTTATTGATGACAGTCAGGTTCTTGGGGCCTTTGTCGATGAGTGCGTGGATCAGCTCGATCGGCGCGCCGGAGCCGCCGAAACCGCCGATCATGATCGTTGAACCGTCACTGACGCCGGAAAGCGCCTCTTCGGCGCTCTTGATTGTCTTGTCCATTCTCGAAACCTCCGTTCAGCCGAGCGGATGGACCGGCAGGGCTGCTTGGCCATGAAGTAAAGCCGAAATCGCCTGGACGGCAAGGAATTTGTGCGTTATATGACTTTTGTTCGCATATCGCACAAATGGAGCTCCGGAATGGCCGTCAGCGAAAGAGACATGATGGGCGGCCTCGCCAAGGGATTGCGGGTGATCGAGGCCTTCAGCGCCGAGCGCCCGCGGCTTTCCATCTCCGATGCCGCCGAGATCGCCGGGTTGGACCGCGCCACGACGCGCCGCTGCCTGCTCACGCTTTCGGAGCTTGGCTATGCCGCCTATGACGGCAAGTTCTTTACCGTCACGCCGAAGGTGCTGCGGCTCGGAACCGGCTGCCTCGCCACCATGCCGCTGCCGAAAATCGTTCAACCGCTCATCGACCATCTCTCTGAGGAGATCGGCCAGAGCACCTCCGTCTCCATCCTGGACGAAACCGAAATCGTTTATGTCGCCCGCGCCGCCCAGCAGCGGGTTATGTCCATTGCGCTGATGCCAGGGTCGCGCCTGCCCGCCTATTGCACCTCGATGGGCCGTGTTCTTCTTTCCGCTCAGCCGCCCGAACGCCAGCGCGACATTCTCGAAGCCTCCCGGCTGGTTGCCCGTACGGAAAAGACCATCACCGATGTTCAAGCCCTGCTCACCGAAATCGAGGTGACCGGCCATCGCGGTTATGCGTTGATCGATCAGGAAGTCGAAATCGGCCTTCGCTCCATCGCCGTGCCGCTGAAAAGCGTGCGCGGCCAGACGGTCGCTGCGCTGAATGTCGGGCTCGCCGCCTCCGTCGCTTCGATGGAGGAACTGGTGGAGCGTTACCTGCCGGCGCTTCTTTCCGTTCAGCGTGAACTGGCAAGAATGCTGGTCTGAGGCTGAGGCAGGGCCTGCCGCGTGCCGGTATCGCCCATTTTGCGCTGTTCTGCCAGACGCCAGGCGCGCGGTGTCATGCCGGTTTCCCGCCTGAAAAAGCGGTTGAAATAGGCGGGATCGGCAAAACCAAGCCCTTCGGCGATCATCTGGACGCTCAAGACGGTGAAGACCAGTTCCTGCTGGGCAATTTCGATCTGACGCTTGGCAATCAGCCGCTGCAGGCTGACGCCGGAGACCGAACGGACAAGCCGGTTGAGATGGGTCTCGGACAGACCGAGCTTCCCTGCATAAAACCCGGCTTTCCGCGGCTCGCGGATATGGCGGGCAATCAGCGACAGCAACCGTTCGAAACGCTGCTCGGCGAGGCCATCGCCGCTCGTTTCCGCAAGCGGCCGCGCCGCCCGCGAAAGAAGCGTGAGCACGGTGGCGAGCTGGCCTTCGATCATCGCGTCGCGGCCAATCTCGCGCGCCTCATATTCCGTAGAAATCCGTTCGAACCCGCTGCGCAGGCACTCCCCCTCGGCAAAATCCCGCAAGGGCAGAAGCACCGGCTGCTGAAAATTCCGCAGCAACAGCGCCTGCACCGATGGCGTCAGCGCGCCAGGCAGCATGGTGACGATCACGCCGCCGATATCGCGTGAAAAACGAAAGCCATGTTCGAAGCCAGGCGGCACGATGATGGCCACCGGCGGCCGGATGGGCTCGATGCTGCCTTCCAGCAAGGCATCACCCTCGCCACCAGAAATGTACAAGATTTGTAGAAAGGCGGCATGGCGGTGCAGACCGATTTCAAAGCGGTGCAGGCTGCTCCGAGAAAAAAGCGTCTCGCAATGGAAGCGAAAATCGCTGCCCTGTGCGGCCTCCTCGCCATAAAGCGCTTCGTTGGCGGTCGCCCGCATCTCATCCCCCTTCTGCGGCTGATGGTCGGATTGTGCAATTTACGGATCAGAAAGTCCATTGAGCTTCCGGCGACGCCTGGTCAATTTCTTGACCGCAGAGAAGTTCGGGAGGAAACAATGCGTACACAGGTCGTCATCATCGGTTCGGGCCCATCTGGGCTTCTGCTTGGCCAGCTTCTGGCGAAAGCCGGCGTCGAGACCGTCATTCTCGATCGGGTCAGCAAGGATTATATCCTCGGCCGTGTTCGCGCCGGCGTGCTGGAAGATGGCACCGTGCGGCTCATGAAAAAGGTCGGCGCGGATAAGCGCCTCCGCCGCGAGGGCCTGCCGCATGAGGGTTTTTCGCTGACCTTTGATGGTCGAGACCACCGCATCGATCTCTTCGATCTCACCGGCGGTAGCCAGGTCATGGTCTATGGCCAGACCGAGGTGACCCATGATCTGATGGATGTGCGCGAGGCAGCAAACCTCGTGACCATCTACGACGCCGCCAATGTCGAACCGCATGATTTCGATGGCGCAAGTCCCTATGTCACCTATCAGAAAGACGGCGTAAGCCACCGGATCGATTGCGATTTCATTGCCGGCTGCGATGGTTTTCACGGGGTGAGCCGCAAATCCGTGCCCCAAGGCGCGATCAAGGAATTCGAGAAGGTCTACCCCTTCGGCTGGCTCGGCATCCTCGCCGAAGTGCCGCCGGTCAACCACGAACTCATCTATGCCAACCATCCGCGCGGTTTTGCGCTCTGCTCCATGCGTTCGCACACACGCAGCCGGTATTACATTCAATGTTCGCTGGAGGACCGGCCGGAAGACTGGAGCGACGAGCGCTTCTGGGATGAAATCCGCCGTCGCCTGCCAGAAAGCCATGCGGATGTCATGGTGACCGGCCCATCCTTCGAAAAATCCATCGCGCCGCTCCGATCGTTCGTCAGCGAGCCGATGCGGTTTGGGCGGCTGTTTTTAGCGGGGGACGCCGCCCATATTGTGCCGCCGACGGGCGCCAAGGGCCTTAACCTTGCCGCCAGCGATGTCCACTATCTGAGCGAAGCACTGATCGAATTTTATCGCGACAGGTCGCAAGCCGGCATCGATGCCTATTCGCAGAAGGCACTTTCGCGCGTCTGGAAGGCCGTACGCTTTTCGTGGTGGATGACGACGATGATGCATCGTTTCCCGGACACGGGGGATTTCGGCCAGCGCATTCAGGAGGCGGAGCTAGATTATCTCGTGCAATCGCGTGCTGCCTCGACCGCGCTTGCGGAGAATTACGTGGGGCTGCCTTACTAAGAACCAGCCTCCGCCCTCCCATCCACCAACTCGCCCGCCGCCTCTCGGACGGCCTGCATCAGCAGCGAGAGCGGCAGCGAGGGCTGCGTATCGGCCCGGACCGTCAGTCCCACCGGGCCGCTGGTATCGCCGGTCTCGACCGGCAGAATTTCGAGGATGCCATCGGCCACATCCGCCGCCACGACTCCCTCCGAGATGATCCAGATCGCATCGCTGGTGCGCAGGAAAGCGCGGCCGAAGGCGTCGGATACGGTTTCGATGCGGATCGGCAGGGCCGGAACGCCATTGGCGATCAAAAACTGTTCGACGACGGGGCCGATGACGGATTGCCTTGTCGGCATCAGCACCGGATATTCCTGCAGGTGATCGAACACGGAGAGCCCGGGTGACAGCAGCCGGTGGCCGGCCCGCACCACGAAGCGCACCTTTTCCGAATAGAGGTGTTCAAAGGAAAAACCCGCCATCTTCTGCGGTGCGGCCAGACGGCCGACGACGAGATCGAGATCGCCGACGCGAAGCTGCTCCAGCAAAACGGCGTTTTCGCCCGTCACGATCTTCACCGGGCTGCCGGTCTTTTCCGCCAGGAAGCCCGCCATTGCCTTCGGCATGATGCGGACCGAAACCGTCGGCAGAGCGCCCACCCGTACCGGAGGACCGGCGCGCGCCGCCTCCTGCGACACCGAATCGACCGCCTGGCGCAGCGCCGTCATCGTCGCCCCGGCATGACGCAGGAAAACCTCGCCATAGCGGCTGATGCGAATGCCGCGCCCTTCCCGGTCGAACAGCGAAACGCCGAGAATCTCTTCGAGCTCGCGAATGGTCTTCGTCACCGCCGGCTGGCTGACATGCAGGATTTCTGCGGCACGGATGACGCTTTTTTGTCGCGCAACCTCCACGAAACTCTGCAGGTGCCGGAATTTGATACGCTGATCGACCATCGCTTTGTATAATCCACAGGTTATGATTTTCGTCTATAATGTCATTTTACTTAACCGGAACTGGCTTGCAATATACTTTGCAGGAGGAGGATGCCATGCATTTTCTGCGCTGCGACGACGCCGTCATCCATTACCGCGCCAAGGGATTGGAGACCGGCAAACCAGTCATCGCCTTCATCAATTCGCTAGGGACCGATTTCCGCATCTGGGATGCGGTGATCGAGGCGTTGGGTGATGACTACACCTACGTGCTGCACGACAAGCGCGGCCACGGGCTTTCCGACGTCGGTCGTGCTCCCTATTCGATCGACGATCACACACGCGACCTGATTGCGCTTCTCGATCATCTTGGCGTCAAAAACGCGGTCATCTGGGGCCTGTCTGTCGGAGGGCTGATTGCGCAGGGCCTTTATGCGCGCCGGCCCGATCTCGGACGCGCATTGGTGCTCAGCAATACCGCGCATAAGATCGGCACAGCCGAAATGTGGAATGCCCGTATCGACAAGATTGCCGCCGATGGCCTTGCGTCGCTGGTGGATCCCGTCATGGAGCGCTGGTTCACGCCCGCCTTCCGCCGTCAGGACAATGCCGCCTATGCCGGTGCCCGCAACATGCTTTCCCAGCAGCCCGAGGCCGGTTACAGCGGCACCTGTGCCGCCATTCGTGACGCGGATTTCAGCGAAGAGGCAGGCCGCATCGCCGTGCCGACGCTTTGTGTTGCGGGCGATCAGGACGGCTCGACCCCGCCGGAGCTGGTGCAATCGCTGGCGGCTCTTATCCCCGCGAGCCGCTTCCACACCGTTACCGGCTGCGGCCACATCCCCTGCCTTGAACAGCCGCTTGCCTACACGCAGGCAGTTAGCATTTTTCTGAAGACCTTGCCGGAGCACTGACCGATGGCGGACCATATCGACAAGAACGAACGTTTCGAACAGGGCATGAAAACCCGCCGCTCGGTGCTGGGTGACGCCCATGTCGACCGCGCGCAGACCTTGACGACGGCTTTCGACCAGCCGTTCCAGCAACTCATCACCGAAGGGGCATGGGGCACGGTCTGGTCCGGCACCCATTTCACGAAGCGTGAGCGCTCGATCGTCACCATTGCCCTGCTAGCAGCGCTGGGACAGGATGAGGAGCTTGCCATGCATGTGCGCGCCACCGTCAATACCGGCGCCACGGAAGCGGATATTCGCGAGGCGCTGATGCATGTGGCGATCTATGCCGGCGTGCCCGCTTCCAACCATGCTTTCAAGATTGCCAAGCTTGCCCTGGCGGGCATGAAAGCTGATAGTTTCAGTGAGGAGGAGACGAAATGAGCAACCAGCCGCCCGAAACGGGACCGTTCTTCGCACGCAACCGCGATATTCATCCGCTGGCCTATGCGCCCGGCTACAAGACCTCGATCCTGCGCTCGCCGCAGCGGGCACTGATCTCGCTTGAGGGCACCAAAAGCGAGATCACCGGTCCGGTCTTCGGCCATGGCATGCTGAACCCGCTGGATAACGACCTCATCCTCAACTATGCCCGCCCCGGCGAAATGCCGGTTGGTCCGCGTATTCTCGTTCACGGCCGGGTGCTGGACGAGCGTGGCCGCGGTGTCAATGGTGCGCTGGTGGAGTTCTGGCAGGCCAATGCCGGCGGCCGTTACCGCCACAAGAAGGAAAGCTACCTCGCCGCCATCGATCCGAATTTCGGCGGCGTCGGCCGCACCATCACGGATGAGAACGGTTACTACTGGTTCAAGACCATCCAGCCGGGCGCATATCCCTGGCCCAATGGCGTCAATGACTGGCGGCCGGCCCACATCCATTTTTCGATCTTCGGCCATGGTTTCGCCCAGCGGCTGATTACCCAGATGTATTTCGAAGGCGATCCGCTCATCTGGAAATGTCCGATCGTCAAGACCATTCCGGATGAGGATGCCATAAAACGCTTGATCGCACCGCTGGACATGAATGCGGCCCTGCCGATGGACATGCTGGCCTATAAGTTCGATATCGTGCTGCGTGGCCGCCGCTCGACCCTTTTCGAAAACCGCATGGAGGGCAACTGACGATGGTACAGCCGCTCAACTATTTCAAGGAAACCGCCTCGCAGACCGCAGGCCCCTATGTGCATATCGGCTGCACACCCAATTTCGTCGGCATCGAAGGCGTGTTCGAAAAGGATCTCGGTTCCGGTCCGCTTTATAACGACAAGGCCCGCGGCGAGCGCATCAGCGTGCGCGGCACGGTTTATGATGGTGCCGGAATGGCATTGAAGGACGCGCTGATCGAAATCTGGCAGGCGGATACCGACGGTTATTACAACAGCCCGAGCGAAACACGCGGCAAGGCCGACCCGAATTTCATCGGCTGGGGCCGCTCGCCCGGAGACATGGATAGCGGCGAATTCGTCTTCGAAACTATTAAGCCCGGCTCGGTGCCGTTCCGTGATGGCCGGCCGATGGCGCCGCACATCACCTTCTGGGTCGTCGCGCGTGGCATCAATATCGGCCTGCAGACCCGCATGTATTTCCCGGAAGAACAGGAGGCCAATGCCGCCGATCCCGTTCTCGCCCGCATTGAGCAGAAAAGCCGCATCGCCACGCTTGTCGCTAAAAAAGAAGAAGGCAACGTCTATCGTTTCGATATCCGCCTTCAGGGCGAGGGCGAGACCGTGTTTTTCGATATCTGACGCATATCGCGCAGAAGTGTGCAGCGGTTTTGCGACAACGATATGCGCAAATGAAAGCGAACCGGACGATGAGTCTTTCCCCCTTCGAGCATCCGTTCCTGTCGGGCCTTTTCGGCGATAGCGAAATCGTCGAACTTTTCTCGGCAAGGGCTGATATTGACGCCATGGTCCGTTTCGAGACGGCTCTGGCCCAGGCGCAAGCGGAGACTGGCATCATCTCCGAGGATGTGGCGGAGGCAATCGTCTCGGGGCTTTCGGACTTCGCCGCGGATATGACCGCCCTTCGTCATGGCGTCGCGAAAGACGGCGTGGTGGTGCCTGAGCTCGTGCGGCAGATGCGGGCAGCCGTCGCCGGCAAGGCGGCGGACAAGGTGCATTTCGGCGCAACCAGCCAGGATGTCATCGATACCAGCCTGATGCTCCGGCTGAAGGTCGCGGTCGAAATCATCGCCGCCCGGCTCGGCCACCTCATTGACACCCTGGGCGACCTGGCCTCCCGCGATGGCCACAACCCCTTGACGGGTTATACCCGCATGCAGGCCGCCATCGGCATCACGGTGGCCGAGCGCGCGGCAAGCTGGATCGCGCCGCTTGAGCGCCACCTCCTCAGGCTCGAAACCTTCGCGCAGAGCGGTTTTGCCCTGCAATTCGGCGGCGCCGCCGGTACACTGGAAAAGCTCGGTGACAATGCCGCAGCGGTGCGAGCCGATCTTGCAAAAGGGCTGGGCCTTGCCGACAGACAGCAATGGCAGAGCCAGCGCGACGGCATCGCCGAATTCGGCAATATTCTCTCGCTTGTGACAGGCTCACTTGGCAAGTTCGGGCAGGATATTGCGCTGATGGCCGAACTCGGCGCAGAGATCCGTCTCTCCGGCGGAGGCGGTTCTTCGGCCATGCCGCACAAGCAAAACCCCGTCAATGCCGAGACGCTGGTGGCGCTCGCCCGCTTTAACGCGGTGCAAATCTCCGCACTGCACCAGTCGCTCGTGCATGAACAGGAACGCTCCGGCGCCGGCTGGATGCTGGAATGGCTGTCGCTGCCGCAGATGGTGACGGCGACCGGCGCTTCGCTGTTGATAGCCGGTCGCTTGGCGGCGCAGATAGACCAGCTGGGGACGAGCAAAGACTAGCCGGACTGCTTTAGCCAGCTCTTTCAGTTGAAGTCTAGACGGCGAGGCGCTGCTCTGCCGCAGACTGGTCTAGTGACGACGAGCAAATTAAATCGCTACTTTAGTTGTTGATAATAAACGGCTTATTTGCCGCTCAATAACACTCGAAAATCAGTTCCAAGACTGCTTTTTCACCGCATGCACGGCTTGACACTAAAATGAACTAACTGGTACAAACATTATCAATAAGGCCGTACCCGGACGAGGAATGAGAGTTCCGGGATGAGCAGAACCGGGTGGAGGGCTCCGACGCGAAACATCGTCGAAGCAGTGCGGACAGGAGAATTACCTGTCCAAGCCCGGAAGGGTTGGAGGAAGAATGTCTTACAGTCTCGATTTTTCGGCGGTCATAGAGCGTCTGCCCGAGCTGCTTTTGGCCTGCCTTGCGACAATTGGGCTGGCTATTGCCGGCATGTCGCTCGCCACCGTCATCGGCGTTCTCGGCGTCGTTGCCCGCCGTTCTCGCTTTAAGCTGCTGCGCGGGCTCGTCATCGGTTTTGTCGAAGTCATCCGCAACACGCCGTTTCTGGTGCAGATTTTCTTCATCTTCTTCGCCCTGCCGCAGATCGGTGTCAAACTTAACCCGACGGCCACGGCGATCATTGCGCTTGCTCTGAACGGCGGCGCCTATGCGATTGAAATCATTCGCGGTGGCGTCGATTCCATTCCAAAGGGCCAGGTGGAGGCAGGGCTTGCGCTGGGGCTTCATCGCGCCGAGATTTTCCGTCACATCATCTTAAAGCCAGCGCTGCGGGCGGTTTACCCCTCGCTCACCAGCCAGTTCATCATGCTGACGCTGACGACCTCGGTCTGCACCTCGATCGCGGCTTACGAACTGACCTCCGTGGCTCAGAAAATCGAGGCGGATACGTTCCGGTCCTTTGAAGTCTATTTCTCGATCACGCTACTTTATCTGATCATTTCCTCGCTGATGATGGGCATTTTCGCGCTCATCTCACGCACATCCTTCAGCTATCCGGTCAAGTGAGGAGAAGACAATGGCATCCATCGGCCCCAACGAACTCTTCTTCCTCATGCAGGGTCTCAAATGGACCCTCGCACTGACCCTCATCGGCTTCATCGGCGGCGGCATCTTCGGTCTTTGCGTGGCGCTTGCCCGTGTGGCCGACAGGCCGGCAGTCCAGCGGGCAAGTGCCGCATTTATCGCCGTGTTCCAGGGCACACCGCTCCTGATGCAGCTCTTCGTCGTCTATTACGGCGTGGCGCTTGCCGGCCTCAATGTGGATGCGTGGATCGCGGTGGCCATCGCCTTCACCCTGCATGCCAGCGCGTTTCTGGGTGAAATCTGGCGCGGCGGCATCCAGGCGGTTCCAAAGGGTCAAACGGAGGCGGCCAACGCGCTCGGCCTACATTATGTGTCTCGAATGAAAGACGTGGTGCTGCCGCAGGCCTTCAAGATTTCACTGCCGGCCACCATTGGTTTTCTGGTGCAGCTGATCAAGGGCACTTCGCTTGCCGCGATTGTCGGCTTCGTCGAGCTCTCCCGCGCGGGCCAGATCGTCTCCAACCAGACGTTCCGTCCCCTTACCGTCTTTGCCATCGTCGGCATCATCTATTTCCTGATCTGCTGGCCGCTTTCCCTGTGGGGCGCCGGTGTCGAAAAGCGGCTGCAGGCCGCGTCCCGTTAATCATTAAAAATCATCTCATCAGCTTTGTAAGGAGGAGCAAAAGATGAAAACCACCACTATGAAATTCTCACGTCGTGCGATGCTCGCACTCGCCGCGGCAACGGTCGCCCTGCCCTTTGTGGCGCCGGTCGATGCCTTTGCCGGCACCGTGGAAGAGGCCAAGGCCAAGGGCAAGGTCGTCATCGGCATTCAGGGCGACAATTCGCCGTGGGGCTTCGTCAATTCCAGCGGCGTTCAGGACGGTCTCGATGCTGATATCGGCAAGGCTTTCGCCGACTATCTTGGCGTGAAGGTTGAGTTCGTACCGCTCGCTGTCGCCAACCGCATTCCGGCACTGCTGACCGGCAAGGTCGATGTCCTCTTCGCAACCATGGGCATGACCGCAGAACGCGCCAAGACCATCCAGTATTCCAAGCCCTATGCCGGTAACGTGCTCTCCGTTTATGGTCCCAAAGACAAGAAGATTGCTGATTACGACGATCTGACCGGCGTTGCCGTCGGCGTTCCGAAGTCGAGCGCCATGGACACGGCTATCACCGCCGGTGCAGGCTCCAAGGCCAACATTCTGCGTTTTGACGACGACGCCGCAAACATCCAGGCGCTGATTTCCGGCCAGGTTGAAGTCGTCGGCGGCAACCAGTTCTACGGTGACCGCCTGAACAAGGCTGCTGATGGAAAATACGAATCGAAGTTCGACCTGACGACGCTTTACAATGGCGCCGGCACCCGCCCGGGTGAAAAGGACTGGAATGAAACCATCAACGCCTTCCTCGACAAGATCAAGTCGGATGGCCAGCTCGCCAAGATCTACGACAAGTGGATGAAGCGCGAAGTGCCTGCATTCCCCGAAAGCCTGCCGGATATCCCGTTTACCGTGAAGTGACGCTTCACCGCGGTTGAAAGATCGAAAATCGGGAAACCGGTGCGAATCTTCAGACACAAGACGGCATCGCTCACCGCACTTGCCGTCGGATTGGCAGTCCTCCTGCCAATCCTGCCGCCTTCGGGCGAAAGTCCTTAATCACTGAAGAAGACGCCCCCTGTGCCGTCAATTGAAACTCCTGGTTAGCATGAAGGAAAGCTCCATGTCGCAATCCGCCGAACAGGCTCCGCTGATCGCCCTCGAAGGGGTTGGAAAGTGGTATGGAGCCTTCCACGCGCTGAAGAACGTCAACATGACAGTTCGCAAAGGCGAGAAGATCGTGCTTTGCGGCCCGTCCGGCTCAGGAAAATCAACGCTCATCCGCTGCATCAATCACCTGGAAGAAATCCAGGAAGGCAAGATCACGGTGGAGGGCACAACGCTCTCGGATTCGAGCCGCGCCATCGATGCGGTGCGCCGCGAGGTGGGGATGGTCTTCCAGAGCTTTAATCTTTTCCCGCACAAGACCATCATGGAAAACTGTACGCTTGCCCCGATGCGGGTGAAGGGCGTTTCGAAAGCCGACGCAGAGGCGACGGCACGCAAGTATCTCGAACGCGTACGGATTCTCAATCAGGCAGACAAATACCCGGCCCAGCTGTCCGGTGGCCAGCAGCAGCGTGCGGCGATCGCGCGTGCGCTGTGCATGGAACCGAAGGCCATGCTGTTTGATGAGCCGACATCGGCGCTCGATCCGGAAATGGTCAAGGAAGTGCTCGACACCATGATCGGTCTTGCCCGTGACGGCATGACGATGATCTGCGTGACCCATGAAATGGGTTTCGCCCGGCAGGTTGCCGATAGAGTGATCTTCATGTCGGAAGGCGAGATCATCGAAGAAGGTCCGCCGGACGAATTTTTCCGCGACCCCAAGCACCAGCGCACGCGCACGTTCCTCGGCGAAATTCTCGCCCACCATTGAGTTTCGCGCGCTCTTAAGGCGGGCGAGTACCGTCCCGCCTCTCCCACACCGTCCGATGAGCGACACCTGATCATGACAGAAAAAAAATCCTTCAAGGTCGGCCTGATAGGCGCCGACATCCAGTTATCGAAATCGCCTGCCCTGCATATGCGCGAGGGGGCGGCCCATGGTCTCGATTATTGCTATGAGCTTGTGGATGTCACCGCCCGTAAACCGCCGGAAACGGCGCTTCCGGAGCTTCTTTCCGAGCTCGAAGCACGCGGGTTTGCCGGCACAAACATTACCCATCCGTTCAAGCAGGCGGTCATCCCGCATCTGCATGAACTGTCGGACGACGCCCGGATGCTGGGAGCCGTCAATACGGTGGTCTTTCGAGACGGGCGACGGATCGGCCATAATACGGACTGGTATGGCTTTCACGAAAGCTTTGTCCGTGGCCTGCCGGATGCAAAGCGCGATCGGGCACTGCTGGTTGGCGCGGGCGGCGCCGGGGTCGCCGTCGCACACGCGGCGTTGAAGCTCGACATTGCCCGTCTTGATATTTTTGATCGGGATATGGCAAGGGCTGAGCGCCTGGCGCAGGATCTAAACGGTCGTTTTGGTGAGGGCCGCGCCTTTGCGATGACGGACCCGGCTGCGTCCCTGCCCTATGCAGATGGCCTGATCCACGCAACCCCGATGGGCATGCCCGCCCATCCCGGCATGCCTGTTGCCGCTGATCTCATCGAACAGCGGCATTGGGTGGCCGACATTGTCTACATGCCGCTCGTGACAGAGCTTTTGGCCACCGCGGCACAGAAGGGTTGCCGCACCTTGCCAGGCGGCGGCATGACCGTGTTCCAGGCCGTTGGCGCCTTCCGGCTGTTCTGCGGACGCGAGCCGGACGCTGAGCGCATGACGGCGCATTTCACCGAACTATGCATGGCGGAGGGCGTAGCATGAGCCTCTTTACGGTCCTCAACGGTCCCAATCTCAACCTGCTTGGCCAGCGTCAGCCAGAAATCTATGGCTATGAAACGCTTGCCGACGTCGAAGCAAACTGCCGCGCCATCGCCGACGCTGCCGGCCACACGCTGTTTTTTGCCCAGAGCAACCGGGAATATGAGATCATCGACTGGATCCATGAAGCCCGCGGCAAGTCAGCGGGCATCGTCATCAATCCCGGCGCGTTCACACACACGTCTGTGGCAATCCTCGATGCCTTGAATACCTTCGAGGCTCCCGTCATCGAGGTTCACATCTCGAACGTTCACAAGCGCGAGGCCTTCCGGCACCACTCCTATATTTCGCCCCGTGCAGAGGGCGTGATCGCTGGGTTGGGTATCGAAGGATACGAGGTGGCTCTCAGCCACCTTATCACGCGTCTTTCACGATCTTCGTGAGATGGGCGGGCGCCAGCACATAACGCAGCACCATGTCGCTGGCGTGCCGCGACAAGGTCTCCTGGCCATCATCGGTAAACAGGCTGTCGCCAAAGATAAACGAGAAGGTGGCGGCGTTGGAAACGTTGAAAAACGACAGAGCGCTGATCTGCCAATGCAGCTCCAGTGGATCGACGCCCTGCCGGAATACACCGCTCTTCTGGCCCCGCACGAGAACGCTTTCCAGCGCATCGATGGCCGGGCGGTTGAGCTGACGGATCGTTTCCGACGACTGCATGTGCCGGCCGTGATGGATATTCTCGATCATCACCATGCGGATGAAAGCCGGATTACGCCGGTGGTGATCGAAGGTGAACCGACAGAGCTTGTCGAGTGCCGCCACGGGCTCCAGATCGTCCAGTTGCAGATCGCTTTCACCACCACGAATCTTGGAATAGGCCTCCTGCAGCACATGCTGGTAAAGGCTCTCCTTGTCGGTGAAGTAATAATAGATCATGCGCTTGGACGTGCGCGTGCGCGCGGCGATCTCGTCGATCCGCGCTCCCGACAGACCGTTTTGCGAAAATTCCTCCATCGCCACGGACAGAATATCGCGCCGCACACCCTCCGGGTCCCGTTTCGCCGGGCGGGTCTCTGCTGTGCCTTTGGAAGTCGCGGTTTTCGTCATGGTCGATCAATCCACCCTTGGGCTTGCGGTTCCCGCCCACGCCCCTATTATTAACCAATCAGTACATAAGGCTGAAAAGGAAGGCAATATGGCGAGCTATGACACAGCAGGACACGGCATGCCAATGCGCACATCCATTGCAACCGTATCGATCAGTGGCGAATTCCCCGAAAAACTAGCGGCGATTGCCAAGGCAGGCTTTTCGGGCGTTGAGATTTTTGAAAACGATTTCCTGACCTATGATGCTTCGCCGCGCGAGGTGAAGGCGCTGGCCGCCGATCACGGCCTTGAGATTACCCTCTTCCAGCCCTTCCGCGACTTCGAGGGCATGCCGGAACCCCACCGTGCCCGCGCCTTCGAGCGCGCTCAACGCAAATTCGACATCATGGGCGAACTCGGCACCGATCTGATGTTGATCTGCTCGAATGTCTCACCGGTCTCGCTCGGCGGTATCGACCGGGCCGCCGCCGATTTCCATCAGCTGGGAGAGCTTGCTGCAAAACATGGCGTGCGCGTCGGGTACGAGGCGCTGGCCTGGGGCCGCCATATCAGCGATCACCGTGATGCCTGGGAGGTGGTGCGCCGTGCCGACCACGCCAACGTCGGCATCATCCTCGACAGCTTCCACACGCTGTCGCGCAAGATCGATCCCAATTCGATCCGTTCCATTCCCGGCGACAAGGTCTTCATCGTGCAGCTGGCCGATGCGCCGCTGATTGACATGGACCTGCTCTACTGGAGCCGCCATTTCCGCAACATGCCGGGAGAAGGCGATCTGCCTGTCGTGGATTTCATGCGCGCCGTGGCGGCAACCGGCTATAGTGGGCCGCTTTCGCTCGAAATCTTCAACGACCAGTTCCGTGGCGGCTCGGCCCGGCTGCTTGCCGAAGATGGTCACCGCTCGCTGATCAACCTCATGGACCAGGTCCGGCGTCTCGAACCCGATATCCGCATCGATGTACCAGCGATGCCGGAACGGGTGAACACGCAGGGCGTCGAATTCGTCGAATTCACCACGGCGCCGGAGGAAAAGGCCAATCTGGAAGCGTTGCTTGCCACGCTCGGCTTTGAGAAATCGGCGCAGCACCGCAATCGCACGGTCGATCTCTATACGCAGGGCGGCATCCGCATCGTCATCAATACCAGCGACGATGGCGACAGCTTCGCCGGTGCCTCCTATTCGATCCACGGCACGAATGCCTATGCCTTCGGGTTGAAGGTCGATGATGCCAAGGCGGCACTGGCGCGGGCAGAAGCGCTGGGGGCCCCGACCTTTGCCGAACCGCGCAAATCGGGCGAAGTCGCCGTTCCCGCCATTCAGGGCGTGGGCAACGGCGTCATCTATTTCCTCGATGCTTCGCCGGCGCTCGCCTCTATCTGGGACACGGAATTCGTGCCGACACAGGGGCACAAGACGGCCAGCGATGCCGGCCTGACGCGTATCGATCATCTCGCGCAAACAACGCATTATGATGAAATGCTGACCTGGCTTCTGTTTTACACCTCGCTGTTCTCCTCCCGCCGCACGCCGATGATCGATGTGGTCGATCCGGGCGGGCTGGTGCGCAGCCAGGCGATTGAAAGCGCACCCTCGCCGCATTTCCGCCTGACCATGAACGGTGCCGACAATCGCAAGACCTTCGCCGGCAAATTCCTGGCTGAAGGTTTCGGCACCAGCATCCAGCACATCGCCTTCGCCACCAACGATATTTTCGCGACGGCCAAGACGATGCAGGCGCGCGGTTTTCAGGCCCTGCCGATCTCGCGCAATTATTACGACGATCTGGAGGCCCGTTTCGGTCTGGAACCGGAATTTTCCGATGCGCTTAGAGCGGCGAGCATCCTTTATGACCGCGACGACAATGGTGAATACTTCCAGATTTACAGCCGCACCTTCGGCGAAGGCTTCTTCTTCGAGATCGTCGAAAGGCGTGGTGCCTACGGCGGCTATGGCGCCATGAACGCCCCCTTCCGCATCGCCGCGCAACGACGCCTTGCGCCGCCCGTCGGCATGCCGAAGGAATAAGTCTCGGCAGCGAAATCCGAACAGGCCGCAGCGGGCAGGAATGCCGCTGCGGCCTGTTCTCATTTATTCCAATGTCGTTATCTCGTAATCGCGTGGAATGGCAGAGGTCGACATAAACCACTCCGACGCCCGCGTCCGCCGCTGATGAAAATCAAAGGCGGCACGATCAGCAAAAAGCTCCTCAACCCGCCAGATCAGGGGATCGTCTGTCTCGGATACCTCAAAGGAAATGCAGCCGGGTTCCTCTCTCGTCAGACGAAGATGTTCAGGAAGGTGGCGCCGGACCAGTTCGACATCATCCCTGGACAAGCACCGTAGAAAGCCCCTGAGCCTAACTGCGCCTGCACTATTGTTCACGCTAGGCATTCCCTTTCCTCTTCATTCTTCTCAGCGTTTTAGTGACACCAAGGCGGAATACGCGCCTCTTTGCGCAGCATTATGCAAGATCACGCGTTCAAAATCGGTGCATTTGCGCATTTGTAGAGCAGTACACAAAAATTGTTCAACACTATGGACATGATTGTTCTGTTTTGTTAGCTTTTTCCATAAAACAAGGGCGGGGGAGAATAAGGTTTCATGCGCATTGTCGAATTGGCGTCCGGCGTTTCGCCTCGGGTGGCTGCCATGGATTTGACCGGCACGGCTGCGGCGGCATTACGGCTATTAATGCGGGGTATCGCTTGTCGTGCGGCTCCCTGTGAAAAAGCACCCTGAAGATGCGATCTCACCTGACATTTTCGACATTCCCGTCCGGCGTTGCGCGAAGCTCGCCTGACCATCACTCTTTTCTTTTTCCAGACCACCGCGCCCCCTCACCGGCGCAAGCCACGCCGGAGACACTGACATGACTGCCGCAAACGCAAACGCCCTGCTGTCCGTCGAAGGCCTGAGCGTCGAATTTGGCAACAGCCGCGTCGTGGACGATATTTCCTTTCGCGTCGAGCCCGGCCGCACGGTGGCGATCGTCGGCGAATCCGGTTCGGGAAAATCGGTCACGTCGCTCTCCACCATGCGCCTTGCGGACATGATGGGCGCGACCTACCCCACCGGCAAAATCATGTTTGAAGGCAGGGACTTGCTGAAGGTCTCTCAGAAAGAGATGCGCTCGATCCGCGGCAAGGAGATCGCCATGATCTTCCAGGAGCCGATGACCTCGCTCAACCCTGTGTTCACCATTGGCGACCAGATCTGCGAAGTGCTTGTCCTGCATGAGAAGATGAGCACGCAGGCAGCGATGGCAGAAGCACAGAAGCTGCTTGAAATGGTGCGCCTGCCCGATGCCGCCGAGCTTCTGAAGCGATACCCGCACCAGCTTTCCGGCGGTATGCGTCAGCGCGTGATGATCGCCATGGCGCTCGCCTGCCGGCCGAAGCTGCTGATCGCAGACGAGCCGACGACGGCTCTTGACGTGACCATTCAGGCGCAAATCCTCAACATCATGCGCGACCTGCAAAAGAAGCTCGGCATGGGCATGGTCTTCATCACCCATGACATGGGCGTGGTGGCGGAAATGGCCGATGACGTGGTCGTCATGTGGAAGGGCAAGAAGGTTGAGGAAGGGCCGGTGAAGGATATCTTCGCCAACCCACAGCACCCTTACACGCGCGCCCTGCTTTCCGCCGTTCCGCGCCTCGGCAGTATGGAAGGCGAAGAATACCCGAAACGCCTGCCGCTTACCGTCCTACAGGATGGCCAGCCGATCGTAATCGGAGAGGAACGTGTCCAAAACACCGTGAAATCTGGTGAAAAGCCGCTGCTCTCGGTCAAGGACCTGTTCGTGCGCTTCGATATCCGCAAGAACCTGTTCGGCAAGGCAACGCACCGCCTTAGCGCCGTGCAGAAGGTCAGCTTCGATATTCATCCCGGCGAAACGCTGGCGCTGGTGGGCGAATCCGGGTCGGGCAAATCCACCATCGGCCGCACCATCCAGCAGTTGCAGTCGGCCATCTCGGGCGAAATAACCTTCAACGGCCGCAGCTTTGCACAGATGTCGGCGGCGGAACGCTTCCGCATGCGCCAGGAAGTGCAATATATCTTCCAGGACCCCTTCGCGTCGCTCGATCCGCGCAAGACTGTTGGTTTCTCGATTGCCGAGCCGATCAACACCCATGGTTTGATCAACGATCAGAAGGCGGTACGCCGGCGGGTGGATGAATTGTTGGAGCGTGTGGGCCTCTCCTCCGAGCACGCCGCGCGGTATCCGCACGAGTTTTCCGGCGGTCAGCGCCAGCGCGTCTGCATTGCCCGCGCGCTCGCTTCCGATCCAAAGCTCATCATTGCCGACGAGGCGCTTTCGGCGCTCGATGTCTCCATTCAGGCGCAGATCATCAATCTGTTCATGGATTTGCAGGCCGAGCGCGGGCTGGCTTACCTGTTCATCAGCCATGACATGGCTGTCGTGGAAAAGATGAGCCATCGCGTCGCCGTGCTTTATCTCGGCCAGATCATGGAAATGGGCAGCCGCCGGCAGCTCTTCGAAACGCCGACGCATGATTACACCCGCCGCCTGCTATCAGCCGTGCCGGTGGCCGATCCGACCATAGAGCGCCGCATCGCGATGATCGAGGGCGAAATTCCCAATCCCGTGCGCCGTGTCGGCGATGAGCCGGCCATTCTCGCCCATGAGGAAATCAATCCGGGCCACTTCATCGCGAAGAGCGCCTGAATAACAACCAGAACCGCAACCATCTGAAGAGGAACAGGTAGATGACAATGATAAAGAAGGGGATGACGACAACGTTCGTCGCGCTTGCCATGGCCGCCACGGCCTTCACCGCCGCACCGGCTCTTGCCGCCGGCAAGATGACAATTTCCAGCCCGCAGGATCCGGGCAGCTGGGATCCGATCGATACCTTCCTCGTGCAATGGGCGGCTGTCGCCACCAACATCTTCGATGGCCTGACCTATCGCGGCCCGGACCTGAAGGTTGTGCCCGGCCTTGCCGAATCCTGGGAAGAGCTGGATGAGGGCAAGCGCATCCGCTTCAAGCTGCGCCAGAACGTCAAGTTCCACAACGGCGAGCCCTTCAACGCCGCCGCCGTCAAGTTTACCTTCGAGCGCCTCCTCGGCGAACAGGGTGCCAAGGGACCGCAGCGCTCTAACTATGTCGCCATCGAAAGCGTTGATGTCATCGACGATTATACCGTCGACATGAAGCTGAAGGCGCCGGATCCGGTTCTGCTCACCAAGCTTGCCGGTTATGGCGGCATGATCGTGCCGCCGAAATATATCCAGGAAAAGGGTGAGGACAACTTCAACCTCAATCCGGTCGGCACCGGCGCTTTCAAATTCGTATCCTATGCGCCGAAGACCAACATCAAGCTTGAAGCCAACCCGGATTATTGGGGCGGTGCGCCGAAGCTTTCCGAACTGGAATACCGCTTCATCTCCGAGCCGGCGACCGCCGTTGCCGAATTGCAGGCGGGCCGCGTCGATCTCGTCATTCCGCCGACCATACCGATCGGCATGATCCCGGTCATTGAAGGCGATTCCAAGCTTCAGATCGTCAGCGTTGCCGGCCCGACGGTCGATGCGCTGCGTTTCAACACCCGTGACGGCATTACCGCCGATCCGAAGGTGCGCAAGGCCATCATCATGGCGGTCGACCGCGGCACGATCGTCAAGTCGATCCTCGCCGGCCAGGCTTCCGAAATCGCCAGCTTCCAGAGTGCGCTGTCCTTCGGCTACGACGCCGATCTGAAACCGCTGCCCTACGATCCGGCAGGGGCAAAGAAGCTTCTGGCGGAAGCCGGCGTCAAGCCGGGTGCGGCGCTGCAAATCGATATCCGCGGTAATGACGCGACGATGAACGAAGTGGCGCAGGTCATTTCCAGCTATCTGTCCATGGTCGGCATCACCGCCACCATCAAGCCCTATGAGACCAACGTTCTCTTGAACGACATCATTCCGCAGGGCAAGACCGGCGCGATGTTCCAGCAGAAATGGGGCGGCTGGACCTTTGATTACGACAACACCGCCTATTCCATGTACCACTCGGGTGAAAAGTGGAACCCCTATGACAAGGACGAAAAGCTGGACAAGCTGCTCGAATCCCAGCGTCCGCTGACCGACCGTGCCGAGCGCGAAAAAATCCTCAAGGAGATCGGCAGCTACACCGCCGAGCGCGCGCTCGAAATCCCGCTTTACAACACCAATGCCATTTACGGCATCAACAAGCGCGTCAAGGGTTTCGTCGCACCGCCGGATAACCGTCTGAAGCTGACCGACGTCACCGTCGAATAATCAGGCTGGTTTTTCTGATCAACACACCTTGCCCGCCGCAACGCGGGCAAGGCCGGGTCTCTCTTCAAGGTAAAAAACGTGGCCGGTTTCCTCATCAAGCGATTGCTGCAGGCGATTTTTGTCGTCATCGCCATCACCCTTCTCGTTTCCTTCGCCATCCGCCTGACGGGTGACCCCGCCGTCACCATGTTCCAGGGCGGCGGCAGCATGACGGAAGATGATCTGGCGCGCATCCGTGCGGCGCTCGGCACCGACCAGCCGTTCTTCGTGCAATATTTCAGCTTCCTGAAGGGCCTCGTGACGCTGGATTTCGGCCGCAGCTTCACCGGCAGCACGCCGGTCTCGCGCCTCATCGCCGATGCCCTGCCCGCAACGCTGCTTCTCGCCTTCATCTCCATGGCGGTGTCAATTGCCCTTTCCATTCCGCTCGGCATCAAGGCGGCGACCTCGCGTGGCAAGACGGCCGATCAGGTGATCCGCATCTTCTCGCTCGTCGGTCTGTCCTTCCCGAATTTCTGGCTGGCCACGATGCTCGTGCTCCTGTTCTCCATCACGCTCGGCTGGCTGCCGCCCAGCGGCATGGGTGGTTTTGCGAGCTACATCATGCCCGCGGTCACCATGGGTGTCATCCTGACGGCCACCAATGTCCGCCTTGTGCGCACCGCCATGCTCGATACGCTGCGCTCGCAATATGTCATGGTGGCGCGCGCCAAGGGCCTGAGTGAAAGCAAGGTTCTCTACAAACATGCGCTGCGCAACTGTGCCATTCCGCTCATCACCTATTTCGGCCTGCAATTCGGCGGGCTGCTCGGCGGCATCGTCGTTATCGAGCGCGTCTTCAACTGGCCGGGCCTCGGAACGCTCGCCTTCGATGCCGTCGGTGCGCGTGATTATCCTGTGCTCCAGGCCGTCATCACCGTGCTGTCGCTGATGATCGTCGGCATCAACCTTCTGGTCGATATCGCCTACGGGCTTGTCGATCCGCGCATCCGCACGGAGTAAGTGACGATGGCTGCCAAAACCTCGCGTCTCGCGCGCTTCACCAATCTCGAATTCGTCCTCGGCGCGTCGCTGACGACAATCATCTGCCTCGCCGTCCTCTTTTCCGACGTGCTGTTTCCGGGCGGGGCCGACAAGATCGACCTGATGGCGCGCCTTGCCAAACCCTTCGCTAATGCCGCCCATCCTCTGGGCACCGATCCGCTCGGACGTGATGTGCTCGCCCGCGTTGTCGCCGGCGGCAAGATTTCGCTGCTGGTCGGTTTCACCTCGGTCATCGGTGCTGTCAACTTCGGCGTCGCTGTCGGACTTGTTGCTGGTTATTACCGAGGCTTCTGGGATATGCTGGTCATGCGCTTTGCCGATATCCAGCTCGCCATGCCCTTCATTCTCTTGGCCATCACCTTCATCGCCATTGTGGGCGGCAGCCTCACCAACACCATCATCCTCCTGATCGTCTCGCAATGGGTGCAATATGCCCGCCTTGTGCGCGGCTCGGTGCTGACGCTCAGGGAGCGGGAATTCATCCTTTCCGCCCGCGCTATTGGTGTGAAAGACTGGCGCATCATCCTTCAGCACCTGCTGCCGAACCTCATCGGCCCCGTCATCGTGCTGATGACGCTGAATGTCGCCAACAACATCCTGCTGGAAAGCAGCCTCACCTTCCTTGGTCTCGGCGTTGATCCGACAATTCCAAGCTGGGGCGGCATGCTGGCGGATGGCCGCACCTATCTGCAGACCGCGTGGTGGGTCAGCGTTTTCCCTGGCCTTGCCATCCTGCTCACCGTGCTTGGCCTCAACCTTCTCGGCGACTGGCTGCGCGACAGCCTCGACCCGACAGGCAGAACCTCGAGGTAATCAGATGAGCCAGATTTTCGACCAGACCTTCGAGCGTACTCTGGATACCTTGATCGCCCGCGCCGAGCCCGGCCAGTCCTTCGAGACATGGACTTTCGATGACGCCAAAAGCCGCCGCGAGACCGAAGAGAGGCTGAAGAAAAAAGGCGTCTGCGCCCGCATCCGCAGCGCCTACAAGCCGCTTCTCTTCACCTTTCTGGAAGAGATCAATCTGGATGGCGTTGACGCCATCGAGGTGCGTTACCCGGTGCACGAAAACGCCCCCGCCAACCGATTCCGGCTGGAGGCCTATCCGCTGGCGGCGCTGGTGGGCGATGCGAAGCTGGAATTCATCGCCCGTAAGGACGATGAATTCCATTATGACGTTACGCTAAGCCGCAACGGCAAAACGGAAACTCTCAAGGTTCTCGCTCCAAACCGGGTCCATACCGATATCGTGGGTGAAACCAATGTCTCCCCCACCGGCTGGTTCCGGCTTGCCGGTGATGCCTCGGGCGAGCGGATGGAGACGGAATACGAGCAGCTTTTCGAAGCAGCAATTCATGCCGTCGCCAATCATGGCTGGGGCAATGACGAGCCCTATTTCGAAGAACTGAACATCCGCGTCACGCATCCGGCCGAGGACTTGGCCCTCTCCGTTGGCGATGAGGTCGTCAGCCTTCGCGAAGCGCTGCATGAGGATTTTTACTTCTCGCTGCTCGAATTCTTCCAGAAGAAATCTGGGCGCCCGCTGGGTGACCGGGGCCTGAGACCCGGCCAGATCGTGCCGGAAATAGTCAAAAGCGAAGGTGAAATCTCCGTCCACATCGAGACCCGAAAGCTCACCAAAGCCTTCCTCGATGGCGGCGAGCAGCCGATCGACAAGGCCCGCGAACCGATCGCGGCTGGGCAACTTTTGGCTCTGCTGGCGGATATCAGTGGCGAGGCCTTCGATGCCCGCTCCCGCTCCGGCCGCATCCTTTCCGCCCGTTACGTGGCCGGCAGCGATGCCGCCGTGATGGTGAGCGGCGGCCAGCACCCGAACGAAACGACGGGCATCGTCGGTGCCATCCGCGCCGCGCGCAAACTCGCGGAGCGCAAGGGTGCGCATTTCACGATTTCTCCGCTGGAAAACCCTGACGGATATGCCCTGCACCAGCGCCTTCGCGTCGATAATCCCCGCCATATGCACCATGCCGCGCGCTACACGGCACTCGGTGATGATCTCGAATATCGCACGCCGGAAAATTCAGGCAGCCATCTGAGCGAGAAGGAAATCCGCTTCAAGGCGCAGGAGATAAGCGGTGCGAAGCTGCATGTGAACCTGCACGGTTATCCTTCGCATGAATGGACCAGACCACTATCCGGTTACGTGCCGCGCAATTTCGCCATGTGGACGCTGCCGAAGGGTTTCTTCCTCATCATCCGCCACCATGCGGACTGGGAAAGGCAGGCCGAAGCCCTGCTCGACAGGGTAACCCGTCATCTCGGCGCCATTCCCGGCCTGCTTGACTACAATAACCGCCAAATCGCGCTTTATGAGACCCACGCCGGCGAAACCGGTTTCCGCATCATCAACGGCTTCCCTTGTCTGTCTTCCGTCGACGACCGCCACACCGTGCCGATGACGCTGATCACGGAATATCCAGATGAGACCATCTACGGCGACGATTTCATCACCGGCCACACGGCGCAAATGGAAACGGTTTTATCGGCCTATGATGCCTGGCAGGAGATTATGTCCGCCGAAACCGCCTGAATTCTCAGCCGCCCCGCAGTGGGCGGCTCATTTCGCCGGATTCGCGGCAGCGAGCTTCTGATCCCGCTGCTTCTCAAGCAACTTCTTGCCCTTGCTGAGAATGTGAAGATTAGCAGCGTCGAGTTTGTTGTAACCGGCTTGAATGATATCGAGATCGGCGACATGGCCGATTGCCGCCAGATTGTGCATGACATCGCCAACCGCGACATCGATGCTTAGGGCTGGCTTAATCCCCATGTCCTTTGCCGCAGCTTGTAGGTCTTCTACCGTTCCGCCCATGGCGTGATACAGCGTGAGCGCCTTGCGCAGAAACTCTTCCCGTCGCTCCACTTTATTGTTGAGCATCTTTTCCCCGACGAGGGTCCGCATCAGCTCGACAGCTTTGTTCTGATATTCGCCCATCAAGACACCGAATAAAGTTCAAAAATATGCTTTGGGACACTAGCGACAATCCCCTTAGAACTCGTTAAAGCGTGGGTTGCACCCAGCGAGGGATCAGGCTGCGGCCTCAGCTGGTTTGCGACGCGGCCGCGCTCTGAAGTCCTAAACGCGAAGAACGCCAAGCGACAGCTTATTGATAACCATCAGGTTATCTATTTTCCCCCTTAATTCATTTTACATCAGCGACTACACTCCTCACTCTGCAGGCTGGGCCAGTGGATGGGAGCCAAGGGCCGCTTGGGAGGAAATCATGAAGTTGCCGATTATCGCCGCGCTCGCGGCCACTCTTTTCAGTTCCGTCGCCGCGGCAGACACGATCAAGGTCGGTGTCATTGGGCCGATGTCGGGCCCCTTCGCAATCCACGGCAAAAATTTCAAGGCGGGCATCGATGCATGGCTTGCGCTGAACGGTAACAAGATCGGCGATAACACGATCGAAGTTGTCTACCGCGATGTTCCGCAGCCGGACCCCGCGCAATCCAAGGCGCTGGCACAGGAACTCGTGGTCAAGGAAGGCGTGCAATATCTGGGTGGTTTCATGTTCACGCCCGATGCGATGGCCGTGACGCCGCTTTTGAAGCAGGGCAACGTTGCTATGGTTGTCATGAACGCGGCAACCTCCGCTATCGTCACCAAAAGCCCCTACGTCGTGCGCACCTCCTTTACGACATGGCAGACCTCGACCCCGATCGCGAAGGTGGCGTTTGATGGTGGTGTGAAGAAGGTGATTTCGCTTGTCACCGACTACGGTCCTGGCGTGGACGCCGAAAACGCCTTCAAAGCGGCATTCACCGCAGCGGGGGGCGAAGTGGTGGAAAGCATTCGCATGCCACTTGCCACCAACGACTTCAGCCCCATCATGCAGCGCGCAAAGGATTCTGGCGCGCAAGGCGTCTTCGCCTTCTTGCCATCCGGCCCCACGACGCTTGGCTTCGTCAAGGCATTTAACGACAACGGCCTGAAATCGGCAGGCATCAAGCTTTTCGGTCCCGGCGATCTTACGCAGGAGCCAGATCTGCCAGCGCTCGGCGAAGCCGCGCTCGGCATGCAGACGACCTTCCATTATTCAGTGTCGCACGATTCGCCTGAAAACAAGGCCTTCATCGAAGCTATCGGCAAGGCCATCGGTAATCCCAAGGACATCTCGTTCACGTCAGTCGGGGCTTACGACGGCATGTACGTCATCAGCAAGATGATCGAAGCGACCGGCGGAAAGCAGGATGCTGAGAAGGCGGTCGACGCCGTGAAAGGTCTGTCCTGGACAAGTCCCCGTGGCCCTGTCAGCATCGATCCCGAAAGCCGGCATATCACCCAAAACATCTATCTGCGTGAAGTCGCCAAGGCGGATGATGGGTCCTATTATAACAAGGAAACACGGACGTTCGAAAAGCAGGGCGATCCGGGCCTTGCGGCGGCGAAATAAAGCAAGGCTTCCAGCAAGCTTGTCGGGCCGCCGGTAGCGGCCCGTCTCCAGCCCACAGGGGCGTATGTGGCACGGGAGGAGCTCTTTCAGCATGCAGACGGTTTTCAGCATCCTCATCGATGCGCTCGCCTATGGCATGGTCCTGTTCATTATCTCCATCGGACTTTCCGTCACGATGGGGCTGATGCGTGTGGTCAACTTGGCGCATGGCGCCTTTGCCATGATCGGCGGCTACATCGCGTCCTACGCTGCCCATGGCCTTGGCCTTGGTTACGCCGTTGCGATCCTCGTCGCCATCGTCGGCACCATCGTCATCGCCATTCCGCTTGAGCGTTTCCTCTACCGTCGCATCTATGGTGCACCAGAGCTGACGCAGGTGCTGATGACCATTGGCATCACCTTCTGCATCATCGGCATCGCCAACTTCGTGTTCGGGCCGACGCTCAAGACCATCCCCTTACCGCCGCAACTCGCGGGGCCGACCGATCTCGGTTTCCGTACCATCGCGACCCACCGCATCTTTGCAATTGCCTGCGGTCTCGCCGTGGCCGGGGCGCTTTGGTTCACATTTGAAAAGACTGCATTTGGTATCAAGCTTCGGGCGGCGGTCGACAACGCCGCCATGGCGGCGGCACTCGGGGTGCGCACCGAGGTCATCTATGCCGTCAGCTTCGCCATCGCAGTGGGCCTTGCCGCCATGGGCGGTGTCATCGGGGCCGAGCTGCTGCCGGTCGAACCCTATTATGCGCTGCGCTACATGGTCACCTTCCTCGTGGTGGTTTCGGTCGGCGGCGCAGGCTCCATTCCGGGTGCGCTGATCGCGTGCCTCCTACTTGGCGCCATTGACACAACCGGGCGGTATCTTGCTCCCGAATACGGCGAATTCTTCTTTTATCTGGCGGTCATCGTGATTATCACGCTGTTCCCGCGCGGCCTTCTTGGAAGGGCGAAATGAGATGGCGGTGCTCATGAACGAAGCGACTGAAATTGCCGCAGCTTCCGCGGCACGCTCGCCGCTGCGCGCGCTCGTGGGACCAGCGCTCATTATCGCTGCCGCCACCATCGGCTACTTTCTGTTTCCCGATAATCTGGCGCTCCTGACCCGTATCATCGCCATTGCACTTCTGGTGCTGTCGATCGATCTGGTGACCGGCTATTGCGGTGTCGCGACGCTCGGACACGCCGCCCTGTTCGGCGCGGGCGCCTATGCCGCCGGCATCGCAGCCGCGCATTTTGAAATCACCGATCCGCTTCTCATGACAGCGATCGGCGCTGTCGCAGGCGGCATTTCCGGCCTTTTATCCGGCGCCGTGCTGCTGCGTGCCCATGGCCTGCCGCAGCTCGTGCTTTCCATCGCCGTCATCCATCTGTTTCACGAGGCGGCCAACAAGGCATCAGGCTGGACGGGCGGCAGCGACGGCCTCTCGGGCATTTCTCCCGACGCCCTTTTCGGCACGTTCGATTTCGATCTCTTTGGACGTACCGCCTATATTTATGGTGTGTGTCTTTTGCTCCTCGTCTTCGTAGCTCTGAAGATCGTGGTTCACTCTCCCTTCGGCATGTTATGCCGGGGCGTCAAGCAGGACAGCGTTCGCATCCAGGCCATGGGTGGCTCCGTCAACGGTACGATCTTGAAGATGTTCGTGATATCGGGAATCGTCGCCGGCATCGGGGGCGCGCTCAACGCTATTTCCACACAGGTCGTCGGTCTCGACAGCCTCTCCTTTACGCTCTCTGCCGAGGGCCTGGTCATGCTGGTGCTGGGCGGCGCAGGTTCCCTTTACGGGGCACTCATCGGAACCGTCACCTTCATGTGGTTTGAGGATGTCGTTTCCGCGGCCAATCCCTTCCACTGGCTCACAATTGTCGGCCTGCTGCTGATCGCAGTGGTGCTTTTTGCACCGCGTGGACTTTACGGTGCAGGTGAGCAAATCATTGCGCGCATCCGGGGAGGCCGCACATGAACGCCATTTTCGAGGTCTCTGGCCTCCAGAAAAATTTCGGTGGTCTCGTCGTCACCAACAATGTCTCGCTGTCGCTTTCGCCGGGCGACCGCACGGTACTCATCGGCCCCAATGGCGCCGGCAAGACGACCTTCGTCAACCTCGTCACCGGCAATATCAGGCCGTCAGCCGGCACGGTGCGCATTGCCGGGGAAGACGTCACCGGCCTCAGCGCCAGCCAGCGGGTCAAACGCGGCCTCGTGCGCTCCTTTCAGGTTACCCGTCTGTTTCAGGATATGACGCCGGAAGAACACGTCGCGCTCGCCATCCTCCAGCGTGAGGGCAAGACGGGTCGAATTTTCGGCCGTTACCGCACCATGCCCTCGGTCATGAGCGAAGCCCGCGATATTCTTGGGACGCTCGGACTCCTCACCCTTTCGCAATCCCGGGTGCGTGAGATTGCCTACGGCCAGCAACGGCTCATCGAGATTGCGCTTGCCATGGCACTTCGCCCGAAAATCCTGCTCCTTGATGAGCCCGCCGCAGGCGTGCCCTCCACGGAAACGGCGCGCATCGAACAGGCGCTCGACCGGCTGCCCGCAGACCTCGCCATCCTGATGATCGAGCACGACATGGATCTGGTCTTC
The DNA here is from genome assembly GCF_017726655.1 of Agrobacterium tumefaciens. Taxonomy (NCBI): domain Bacteria; kingdom Pseudomonadati; phylum Pseudomonadota; class Alphaproteobacteria; order Hyphomicrobiales; family Rhizobiaceae; genus Agrobacterium; species Agrobacterium tumefaciens. Next base: position 1,725,983 of record NZ_CP072309.1, on the reverse strand, counting down.
CGTTTTGCCAAACGTGTGGTGGTGCTTGCTGCAGGTGCGGTGATCTTTGATGGTTCGCCTGAAGACGTCACCAGCAATGCGGAAGTCCGCCAAGCCTATCTGGGAAGTTACGCCGATGCCCGCAGCGCCGCTTGAAATCGTCAACCTCACGGCCGGTTATGGCCCGACAAAGGTCATCGAGGGCCTGTCGCTTTCCGTGCCATCAGGCTCGCGTTTCGCCGTGCTCGGCCGCAACGGCGTCGGCAAGACAAGCCTCTTCGCCACGCTGGCCGGCCAGACGAAACGCTTTTCCGGCGATATCCGCATCGGCGGACTGGATATTGCCACCCTGCCGAGCGCCGCGCGTGCACAGGCTGGCCTTGGTTACGTGCCGCAAACACGCGATGTCTTCCCGACGCTGACTGTCGAGGAAAATCTATTTGTCGGCCTCAAGGGGCGACCGAAATCAGCGATAGAGGAAGCCTACACGCTGTTTCCGCGTCTGAAGGAGCGCCGCCGAAATCTCGGTTCGCAGCTATCTGGCGGCGAGCAGCAGATGCTGTCGACAGCAAGAACGATTCTTGGCCAGCCGCGCGTGCTGCTCCTGGACGAGCCACTTGAGGGTCTTGCGCCGGTTATCTGCGAAGAGCTGATGGCCGCCTTTTCTAAACTCGCCCAGTCAGGCGAAATGACCATTCTTCTCGTCGAGCAGCGCATTCAGATGGCCATTGATTTTGCCGATCACGCCATTATCATGGAACGCGGCCGCATCGTCTGGAACGGGCCATCAGGCGATCTTGTTGAGAACCCTGCGCTCATCGATACCCATCTCGGAGTGGGTGGGCTGCACTGAGCGGCTTGCCTCTTGCTTCCGTGCCATGACGAGCAGGCACGTAGTCCGTTGTCTCATCACCGTAGTCATCGATCCGGTGCGCAAGGCGCCCTCGCTGATGAGGAACACCATCGATTATGCCGCCTCCTGCACCAGATGCCCGGCCGAAACTTCCCGATAACGTCGTTCAGGTGCCACATAGTCCACCGGCCGTATCGGGCTTTTGATCTCATCTGTCGCCATGTTGCGCTTGATCTGTCGCCGCGCGGGATCTGGCACTGGAACGGCGGACATCAATTTCTTCGTATAGGGATGTTGCGGGTTGTCGAAGACTGCCGCACGTGGGCCGATTTCAACAATTTCGCCCAGGTACATGACTGCCACACGATGGCTCACGCGTTCTACCACCGCCATGTCATGGCTGATGAAGAGAAAGGCGAGGTTCAGGCTTTGCTGCAGATCGAGCAGCAAATTGCAAACCTGAGCCTTGATTGAAACGTCGAGCGCCGAGACCGCCTCATCGGCCACGATGACCTTCGGATCGAGCATCAGTGAGCGGGCAATGGCGACACGCTGGCGCTGACCGCCGGAAAATTCGTGCGGAAAGCGCCGCATCATATCCGGATTAAGGCCCACCTTTTCGATCAGGTCAGCGGCTTTGTCACGCGCTTGCTGCTTACTGCCGAGCCGATGCTCCACGAACGGCTCCATGATCGCCGTGCCGACGCTCATGCGCGGATCGAGGCTGGCAAAAGGATCCTGAAAGATCATCTGCACGCTACGGCGCATCGTGCGCAGCATCATCCTGTCGAGCTTCAGCACCTCGTAGCCGTCGAGCGTAACATCGCCCGAAGTGGGCTCGACCAACCGCGTGATAGACCGGCCCGTGGTGGATTTGCCGCAGCCGGATTCGCCAACCAGCGAAAGGGTTTCCCCCTCAGCCAGATCGAACGAGACTTTCTCCACCGCGTGGACAGCGCCGGATTTGCGACCGAAAAGACCTGAACGAATATCAAATCGGGTCGTCAGGTCTTTGACCGAAAGGATCGGAGTCTTGCCGCCAGCAACCGTATCTTTCACCTCGACTGCCGGCTGGCTTTCGCCGGTCTTGATGTCGATGATCGGGAAACGGGCGGGGAGCACCCTTTCTTTCATTGAGCCAAGCTTCGGCACTGCAGAAAGCAGCGCGCGCGTATATGGGTGCTGGCCGCGATGGAAGATATCGTCCGTCGTACCGGTTTCCACCACATCGCCGCGGAACATGACGATGGTGCGATCGGACACTTCCGCCACAACGCCCATATCGTGCGTGATGAACAGAACCGACATGCCCTCCTCTTCCTGCAACTGCTTGATGAGGTCGAGGATTTGGCCCTGAATGGTAACATCAAGCGCCGTTGTCGGTTCGTCGGCGATCAGCAATTTCGGTTTGGAGGCCAATGCCATGGCGATCATCACACGTTGGCGCATGCCACCGGAAAACTGGTGCGGATAATCGTCGAACCGATTTGTTGCGTTGGGAATTCGGACCTTCTCGAGCAGGCGAATGACTTCAGCCTTGGCCGCCGAGGACGAGATATCATGATGCACGGTCAACGCCTCGGCGATCTGCTTGCCGATCGGAAAGATGGGGTTGAGGCTCGTCATCGGCTCCTGGAAGATCATCGAAATGTCCTTGCCGCGAACCTTGCGCATATCCTCTTCCTGCAGCGCCAGCAGGTCGCGTCCACCGAGCATGACCTTGCCTTCGATACGACTCGTCTTTCTATCGAGCAGCCGCATGATGGACAGCGACGTCACGCTTTTTCCCGAGCCGCTCTCGCCGACGATTGCCACCGTCTCACGCGGCGCAATGTCGAAACTCATATTGCGCACAACGGATTTCCAGCCGCCATCGACACGGAAGGACGTGGTGAGGTTTTGAACCGACAGGACCGGGCTTACCGAACCGCCAGTCTGTTCCATGGACGTTGCCGCCAAAAGCATGCCAATCTCCAAAAAAGCAGAAGGCGGCCATGTGGCCGCCGGATGTCTTATGCAGCAAGTGCGGTTTCGGCCATCGAAACCCAATAGCTGATGCCGTAAGGCAGCGCGTCGTCGTTAAAGTCATAGGCCGCGTTGTGAAGCCCTGCGGTATCGCCGTTGCCAATGAAGATGAAGGCGCCGGGGCGCGCTTCCAGCATATAGGAGAAATCCTCGGCGCCCATATGCGGATTGGGATTGGTGTTGACGGCATTCGCGCCGGCGACGCCCATCGCTACACCAGTTGCAAATTCTGTCTCGTCACTGTGGTTGAAGGTGACGGGATAACCGCGATCGTATTTCACCTCTGCCGTTGCGCCATGCGCCATGGCGGTGGCTGTCGCCACTTCTTTCAAGCGCTTTTCGGCGAAATCGCGGGTTTCCGGCAACAGGGTGCGCACCGTTCCCGTCAGTGTCACTGATCCGGGAATGACGTTGGAAGCCGTGCCGCCATGGGTGGTGGCGACGGTGACGACCAGCGACTTCAACGGATCCGTCTCGCGCGAGACGATGGATTGAAGCGCGATGATGATATAGGCCGAGGTCAGAACGGGATCGACGGAAAGGTGGGGAGCCGCCGCATGGCTGCCCTTGCCCGTAATGGTGATCTCGAAAGCATCTGCCGCCGCCATGGTGGAGCCCTTGCGGATCGCGAACTGGCCGACAGGAATGCCCGGCTCGTTATGCATGCCGTAGACCTGCGAGATGCCGAATTTCTCCATCATGCCGTCGTTCAACATGGCGAGCGCTCCCGCGCCCCCCTCTTCCGCCGGCTGGAAGATCACGGCCACAGACCCTCTGAAATTGCGCGTCTCGGCCAGATATTGCGCCGCCCCCAGAAGCATCGCCGTGTGTCCGTCATGACCACAGGAATGGGCCTTGCCGGGCGTCTTCGAAGCCCATGGTTTGCCGCTCGTCTCAAGGATTGGCAGGGCATCCATGTCGGAGCGGAAACCGATGGTCGGGCCATCTCCGTGCCGACCTTTGATGATGCCGACGACGCCGGTCTTGCCGATGCCAGTTTCCACCACGTCACAGCCGAAGGATTTCAGTTTCCCCGCCACGAATTTCGAGGTCTCGAAGACATCATAGAGAAGTTCCGGGTGCTCATGCAGATGGCGTCTCCAGCCGGCAACGTCTTCCTGCATTTCAGCCACACGGTTCAATATCGGCATTCTGTTTTTCCCTTTTTTTGTTCCCCGCCGGGTTGTCGGACGACATATTGCGTTTGGAATTTCCGCTTTTGCAAGCATGAATTTTGATAGATGAGCGAAAAATAGGCCAAAAGTAGAGCGGCTCAAATTTTGTTCATCAATACGACTTTTGGACTTGCTTTTCAAAAAAACTGACAATAGCATCACGTGGAATGAAGGATTATTCCTCAGCAAAGTCAAATACTTACAACAAGAGACCTTGCAGATGACGACGGGAAAAGCGTCAAACATTCAAACAGATAAAATCCAAACAGGGGAAAAATCACCATGAAGAAGCGCAGCATTCTCTTTGCCAGCACGGTGGCGGCTGTGGCCTTGGCAGGGTCTGCCGCCCATGCCGAGCGCGGCAGTGACGGCGAGTTGAAAATCCTGTTCTGGCAGGCCGTATCGACACTCAATCCCTACCTCTCAGGCGGCACGAAAGAAATCTACAGCTCCTCCGTGGTTATCGAGCCGCTCGCACGCTACGATGAAAAGGGCGAGCTGGTTCCGACGTTGGTGAGCGAGATTCCAACGGTTGAGAATGGCGGCGTCGCCAAAGATTTGCTCAGCATGACCTGGAAGCTGAAAAGCGACGTCAAATGGTCCGATGGCACACCGTTCACAGCCGATGATGTCGTGTTCACCTGGAAATATTGCACGGCGCCCGATGGCGGCTGCGCGCAGGCGGCGCAATATGAGGGTGTGAAGAATGTCGAGGCCATCGACGCCCACACGGTCAAGGTCAGCTTCACCGAACCGAAGCCCTACCCCTATTCCGCCTTCGTTGGCGCACAATCACCCGTCATTCAGAAGAAGCAGTTCGAAAACTGCGTCGGCGCTGCCGCCCCGGGCTGCACATCCGCCAATTTCGGCCCCATCGGCACCGGCCCATTCGTGGTCAAGGATTTCAAGCCGAACGACGTTATCAGCTACGTCGCCAACCCCAATTATCGCGACCCGGCCAAGCCCGCCTTCGCCACGCTTACGCTGAAGGGCGGTGGTGACGCGGCTTCCGCTGCGCGGGCCGTTCTTGAGACCGGTGAATTCGACTATGCCTGGAACATGCAGGTGGAGCCGGAAATTCTGGCCACCATGGTTGCCGCCGGTAAGGGCAAGCTGGAAACCGCCTTCGGCACCCAAGTCGAGCGCATCAACCTCAATTGGTACAACCCCGATCCTGCTCTCGGAGACAAGCGCTCCACCAAAGAAGCGGGTCCTCATCCGGCCCTGTCCGACCCGGCCGTCCGTCGTGCCCTCTCGCTTGCCATCGACCGCGACATCATCGATGAAGCCGGTTATGGCGAAGCAGGCAAACCGACCTGCAACATCGTACCGGCGCCTGAAGCCGTCGCATCGACAAAGAACGACAGCTGGTGCCTGAAGCAGGATATCGAAGGCGCCAACAAGCTGCTGGACGATGCCGGCTGGGTAAAGGGTGCAGACGGCATCCGCGCCAAGAACGGCGTGAAGCTCTCCTTCCTCTATCAGACCTCCACCAACTCCGTTCGCCAGGCGGCGCAGGAACTGGTGAAGGACATGTGGTCGCAGATCGGCGTTGCTTCCGAATTGCGTAACGTCAGCGCCTCGGTCTTCTTCGGCGGCGATCCGGCAAGCCCGGACACGTTCCAGAAGTTTTACGCCGACGTTGAAATGTACACCAACAATTTCGACGGCACAGACCCCGAAAAATATCTGGCGGAATGGCTGTGCGACAAGATTCCCGCCCCCTCTAATGGCTGGCAGGGTCAGAATATTCCGCGCTACTGCAACCCGGAATTCGACAAGCTGGTGGGCGTCCTGTCCAAGACCACCGATTTCGCCAAGCGCGCAGAAATCGCAAAGCAACTGAACGACATGTTGACGGAGGAAGGCGCGCATATTCCGCTCATCCACCGCGGGAATGTTTCCTCGCATTCACTGACGCTCGAAGGCGTTCGTATGAATGCCTGGGACTCCGAACTCTGGAACGTCGCGGACTGGTCCCGCAAGAAGTAACAGGCAGATGCGCCGGCCTCTCTTGCAGCGGCCGGCCTTTTGCATGCCCCCTGGACCATGACCTGAAGACACGGTTGCAGCGTCATTGCGGAAAAGCTCTCTCTTTTTGTCGCGCCGCGCTCCGGGTCTGGAGAGTTTCAGATGTTTACTTTTACGCTCCGACGGCTTGCCTTTGCCGTACCGACGTTGCTCGTCATCAGCTTCGTCATCTTCGCGCTGCTTGATCTCGCGCCCAATGACCCGACCGGCGACCTGCCGCTCACCATTCCGCCTGAGGTGCGCGAACAGATCCGCGCCTCGCTTGGCCTTAACGAGCCTTTCTTCATCCGTTACCTCATGTGGCTTCAGCAGTTCTTCATCAACGAACCGCTGAACCTTCTGGAAAAGCTGACCGGCTGGCAAATTGGCGATGGCAGCCGCACGCGGATCCTTTCCTGGGCGACGCGCAGCCCCGTGGTCGATCTTGTCATTCAGCGCATGCCGCAGACGCTCTGGGTCGTCGGCCTCGCCTATCTCTTCGGCGCGCTTCTGGCTATCCCGATCGGGGTCATCTCCGCCTATAAGCAATATTCGATCTTCGATCAGATCGGCACTTTCGTTTCCATGGTCGGTTATTCGGTGCCGACTTTCTTCACGGGCGTGCTCTTGGTCGTCATCTTCAGCTCATATCTGCAATGGTTTCCCTCGGTCTACGATACCAATCTCCAGGTAAGGGATTGGGCGAGTTTTGTGGCGCAGGTGAAGCAGATGTTCCTGCCAGTTCTGGTGCTGACACTCTACAACGTCTCGCAGATCAGCCGTTTCGTGCGCGCCTCAATGCTCGACAATCTGCACCAGGACTATGTTCGTACCGCGCGTGCAAAGGGCGTCAAGGAAAAGTCCGTTCTGCTGGTGCACGTTCTGCGCAACAGCCTGATCCCCGTCGTGACCGTCATCGCACTCGGCGTGCCGACGATCTTTTCCGGCGCTATCATCACCGAGCAGATTTTCCGCGTGAACGGCCTTGGTCAATTGCTGATAACGGCCGTTCAGGGGGCGGATATTCCGCTTGTGCAGACACTGACATTCATCTTTGCAGTGCTGATTGTGCTCTTCAACCTGATTGCCGACGTGCTTTACGGCATTCTCGACCCGAGGATCCGCTATGACTGATGCCACCATCGCAGCGCCGACAGTTGCGGCTACGCCCGTCAAATCAGCCCTCGCCGATATCTGGAAGCAGTTCCGCGTCCACAAGGGCGGCGTGGCCGGCCTTGTCGTCTTCATCTTCATTCTGCTCGCGGTCTATGTCGGCCCTTATATTCACACTGTCGCACCCAACGCCATCAATGTACGGGAACGTAATCAGTGGCCGTCGCTGGCGCATCCCTTCGGCACCGATAATCTTGGCAAGGACATGCTGGCACAGGTTTTGGCGGGCGGGCGCATCTCGCTTGCCGTCGGCATCACTGCCATGCTTCTGGCGCTGTTTCTCGGAACGCTGGTCGGCGTTCTCTCAGGTTATTTCCGTCGGCTTGATGGACCGCTGATGCGGTTGACGGACCTGTTCCTGGCTCTGCCGCTGCTGCCGCTGTTGCTCGTGATCCTGTTGCTGTTCCGCGACACGCTGCGTGCGGCCTTCGGGCCGGAAACCGGCATCTTCATCCTGATCGTCTTCGTGATCGGGATCACCAGCTGGATGCACACGGCCCGCATTGTGCGTGGCGACGTGCTGACGATCAAAAGCCAGGAATTCATCATGGCGGCGAAATCGAGCGGCATGCGCGAATATCGCATCATCATCAGGCATATTCTTCCGAACGTGCTGAGCTCGATCATGGTCTCCGCCACGCTTGGCATCGCATCTGCCATCATCACCGAATCCGCCCTCTCCTTTCTCGGCCTCGGTTTCCCGTCGGATTTCCCGACCTGGGGACGGCTGCTGTTCGACGGGGCGAATTTCCTGCAACTGACACCGTCGCGCGTGTTATGGCCGGGGCTGGCGATTTCGCTGACGGTTCTGAGCGTCAATTACATCGGCGACGCCGTGCGCGATGCGCTCGATCCGCGGGCGTTGAAGAACTGAGGAGACACGCGGCGCATCCCCGCGCCGCGTATCCGTCGTCAATGATAATTCACCTTTTCAGCATCCAGAATGCTGTCCGCATCCAGCGCCGCAATCGGAATATCTGTCCGCGCCGGAATATCGCCGGAAAGCTGAAGCGCGAGATAACGCCCGCAGCAGACCCGCAGGAACGAGGTGAAATTGCCGAGATCGTGCCCGGCATCGATCGATTCATTGTAAAGCTTGGCGATGAGCTGCACGCTGTTCATGCCATCGCGGCGCGCGATCTCGTCCAGCGTCGTCCAGAAGAAGTTCTCAAGCCGCACACTGGTCACCATGCCGTCGATCCGGAGCGACCGCGTATGGCTTTCCCAAAGCGCGGGGTCTGCCTTGATGAAAAGTTTGCACATGGTTTCCTCCCTCACCACGCCTCAAAAGATAGGCGGAAAACGGGGCTGGCAAAAGCCCCGTTCCACAGGTCTCATTTGGCAAGCACGGCCATGAATTGCGACAGCCAAGCCGGATGGGCGGGCCACGCGGGCGCCGTCACCAGCTTCCCGTCCGTCACCCCGCATCGATCGCAATATCCGCGTAGGTGCCGCCTGCCAGTTCCACCTCCGGGCGACAGGCGGGATAGGCGGAACAGGTGCGGCCCTTCAGGACGCCGGCCGCTGCCAGCAATTGCGCGCCGTGGCAGACGGCCGCAACAGGCTTGTCGGCCTCGAAGAAATGTCTCACCGCAGCCAGCACTTCCGCATTGAGCCGCAGATATTCCGGCGCGCGGCCGCCCGGAATGACCAGCGCATCGTAATCCGCCGGTTTGATATCGGCGAAGGTAGCGTTGAGCGCAAAATTATGGCCGCGTTTTTCCGAGTAGGTCTGGTCGCCCTCGAAATCGTGGATGGCCGTGGCGATGGTCTGACCCGCCTTCTTGCCGGGGCAGACGGCGTGCACCGTGTGGCCAACCGCAGCCAGGGTCTGGAACGGCACCATGGTCTCGTAATCCTCGGAAAAATCGCCGGTGATCATCAAAATCTTCTTCGGCATGTCTGCTCCTCCCGTTTTCGAATGCCTTTGGGCACCCTAACAGGCAGGATCGGGATGCGGGTATTATGGCAATACTACATGCCGAACAAAGGTGATATCAGCCGGCCGGCGGCTCCGGCCAGCGCCGGACACCGCCACCCCAATTCTCGAACGCTTTCGAAAGCCGGAGCACAAACAGGTCCTCATAACGCGGGCCGACAATCTGCAATCCGATGGGCATGCCGGATGCCGAGAAACCGCAATTGATCGAGGATGCCGGCTGTTCCGACATGTTCCACGGCACGGTAAAGGCGATATGTTCGAAGGGCCGTGCGGGATCATTGGTGGGCGAAGCCCAGTCGGCCGGATATGAGACGATGGGATTGGTCGGTGAAATCACCGCATCCACCGACTGCATCAACCGTCCGCAGGCCTTTCGCATTTCCATGGTCTGGTTGAAACCGAAAACGGCACGTGCACCGGAGACATTTGCGCCCTTTTCCGCCCATTCGCGAATATAGGGAAGGATCGCGGCACGACGATCCGCGCTCAGCGCCACCATGTCGCCCCAGAATTTCGCCCGCCAGAAATCGTCAAGCCCATCCAGCATATCCCGTGTCAGCACCGGCTCGACGGGAATGATGATGGCGCCCGCCTGTTCGAACAGCTTTGCTGCCGCCACCACCGCGTCACGCACCTCTTCATCCACAGGAAGGCCGCAGCCGGCATTCAGCATCAGGCCGATTTTCAGGCCTTTTACATCAATATCGAGATCCATCCAGTCGATGCTGTTCGGCGGCAGCGATGTGCCGTCGCGCCAGTCCGGCCGCGAAAGCGTTGCCATGGCATAAGCGGCGTCGGAAACGGTGCGTGTCATCGGCCCGGCACAGCGGCCTGTATAATAGGGATCGACCGGGATGCGGCCCTGGCTGGGCTTGAAACCGAAAAGCCCGGTCCACCCGGCGGGCAGCCGCACCGAGCCGCCAATATCCGTGCCGACATGCAGCGTGCCGTAACCCGCAGCGCCCGCCGAAGCCGCACCGGCGCTGGAGCCGCCGGGGTTCTGCGTCGGATCCCAAGGGTTGCGGCTGAGCTTATGGAAGCTGGAAAGGCCTGAGGAGAGCATGCCGTAATCCGGGCAGGTCGTCTTGGCATAGAGGATCGCGCCGTCTTCCCGGCAACGGGCAGCAACCGGTGCGTCCTCCAGCGCCGGCACAAGCTCCACCGCCTTTGTGCCGAGGGGTACCGGATGGCCTTTCGTGGCGATGAGTTCCTTCAGCGACACCGGAAGCCCATCGAGCGGACCCAGCGTTTCGCCCCTGTGCCAGCGCTCCGTCGAGGCCAGCGCCTGCCTGCGCGCACCCTCCGGATCATAAGCGTAAAGCGCGTTCACAACCGGCTCGAATGCCTCGATACGCGCCTCCACCGCCTGCCAATATTCCGACGGCGAGAGTTTCTTGGCCCGGTAAAGCGCCAGAATTTCGAGCGTGTTGAGGTGTATGAGATCGGTCATGGCATCGTCTCGTCATAAAAACAGGAAATAGCGGCGGTATCGGCTTGAAGCGATCAGCTGGTATCGCGCGGGTCGAGCAGATCACGCAGGCCATCGCCGAGAAGATTGAGGCCGAAGACAGCAAGCGCAATGGCAAGGCCGGGCATGATGGCAAGCCAGGGCGCCGCGCCGAGATAGGTCTGAGCATCCGCAAGCATGCGCCCCCAGGTGGCGGCGGGGGCGGCATGCCGAGACCCAGAAAGGAAAGGCCTGCTTCCGTCAAAATCGCCAGACCCAGCTGGATCGTCACCTGCACGATGATCTGGTTGGAAATATTCGGCACGACATGGAACAGCGTGATCTTGGCGCGGTTCTGGCCGATGCTGGTGGCGGCGGTGATGTATTCCCGCGCCCAGATTTGTAAGGCCGCCCCCAGCGTCAGTCGCGCAAAGACCGGCACCATGAAGGTGGCGATGGCAATGATGGCGGTAAAACGCCCCGTTCCGATAAATGCGCCGAGCATCATGGCCGACAGGATCGGCGGTACGGCGAAGATGATGTCGCAGACGCGCATGACGACGGTTTCGGTAAAGCCCCGCAGCGCCGCGACCGTGACACCGATCGCAGTGCCGATAAAGGCGCCGATGGCGACGGCGGCAATGGCGGTGGAGAGCGAGTTCCACGCACCGGCCATCAGCATGGAGAGCACATCGCGGCCGAAATGATCCGTGCCGAGACCGCCATAAACGAAAGGCGATTTCAGCTTTTGCACGATCTGCATCTTGGTGGGCGAGACCGGTGTCCAGACCAGTGACAAAAGGGCAACGGCGACGAGGAAGGCGGTGACGGCGATACCGATGACGAAAGCCGGGCGACGGCGGATCAATCGCATCATCGCGCACCTGCCCGCAATCTCGGGTCGATGAAGAGATAGGCGATATCGACCACGAAATTCATGAGGATGACCAGCGCCGAGAAGAACAGCACGACAGATTGCATCACCACGATATCCCGTTGCGTCAGTGCCTGATAGGCAAGCCGGCCGAGGCCCGGCAGGTTGAAGACATTTTCCACCAGCACCGCACCCGCAATAAGGAAGGTGAATTGCAGGCCGATCATGGTGACGACGGGGATCATCGCGTTCGGCACAGCATGCCGCCATAGCGCCACCCGCTCGCTCAGACCCTTGGCGCGCGCGGTGCGCACGAAATCCTCGTTCATCACCTCAAGCACAGCGGAACGGCAGACGCGGGTGAGAACGCCGGCCTGCGACAGTGCCAGGGCGATTGCCGGCAGAACCAGCGCCATGAGACCTGCCGAAACGCTTGGGCTCCAGCCGGGAAACCCACCTGATGGCATCCAGCCGAGCGTGGTGGAAAATACGATGATCAGCAGCAGCCCGACCCAGAATCCCGGCACGGCAATGCCCACATGGGAAAACAGCCCGGCCGCGAAATCCAGCGCGCCGTTGCGGTTCTTCGCCGCCGCCACGCCGAGAGGAATGGCGATGGTCACAGACAGGCAGACGGCAAGCAGCGCAAGCGGCAGCGTGACTGCCAGCCGCTCGACGATCAGGCCCGCCACGGGCACGCCATAGGTATAGGATTGTCCGAGATCGCCGCGGAACACGCCACCCAGCCAGTGGATGTAGCGCAGCAGCAGCGGCTGATCGAGACCCATCTGCTTCTGCAGCGCGGCGAGCGTATCCGGGCTCGCCGACGTGCCGAGCATGATGGCGGCCGGATCACCCGGCAGCAGGCCCATGACAAGATAGATGATAAGCGAGACGGCAAACAGCGTGATGACGAGGCTTACGAGACGCCGGATGAGGACGGCTGACATCTGGCATCTGCTCCTTGCGTGGTTCTGTTTGCTTTGGCGTCCGTCGCTCTCGTCCCCGTCATTCCGGCCTTGAGCCGGAATCCAGCCGTCGCGCGTCTGCGCGGCGAAAAGAGCCTTTTCAGCCCAACGACTTGGACTGGACTGGATGCCGGATCAAGCCCGGCATGACGGAGGACACGGCGACTGGCAAATCCTACTCTTCCCAATGCACATCCGTCAGCACATTCGAAGGAATGGGCTCGTTTTCCCACAGCCCCTTCACCTTCTTGTCCCATACCCCGAGCTTCGGCATCACGAACAGGAACAGCGCCGGCACATCTTCGGCGAGGATTTTCTGGGCGTCGCCATAAAGCTTTTCCTGCTCACCGGCATCCGCCGTCTTTTCGACGCTGGCGATGACCTCGTTGAAGGCCGGGTTCTTGTAGTTGAAATAATAGGGATCACGGGAGTAGATATCGATATCCATCGGCTCGGCATGGGCGACGATGGTCATGTCGTAATCCGCCCCTTTCAAAACATCCGCCACCCATTTGGCCGGAAATTCCGTGGTCTCGATGGTCATGGTGACACCGATTTCGGCCAGCATCGCCTGCAGGATTTGCGAGGTGCGCTGGGCATAGGCCATCTGCGGGGCCTTGATGGTGAAGCTGAAACCGTCGGCATACCCCGCTTCGGCAAGCAGGGCCCTCGCCTTGTCGACATCATAGGGATGAACGCCAGTCGTATCGATGTATCCGCGATCATTCGGCGTATAGTGACTGCCGATAGCCGTGCCGTAACCGGACCATGCACCTTCGATGACAGTTCCGCGATCCACCGCCATCATCAACGCCTGGCGTACGCGCTTGTCACTGAAGGGTTTGCGGGCGCTGTTCATGCCGGCCACGACCTTCAGTTCAGTATTGCCGACGAAGGTGCCAAGGCGTTTATCGCCTTCAAACGAGGTCATCAGTTCCGGCGCGCCGAATTCCGGGAAGGCATCGATATCGCCCGCCTTCAGTGCCGCTGCCTGCGCCTGCGGATCGGCGACGAAACGGAACGTCGCCTTTTCCAGCTTTACCGACACAGCCTTGTCCCAATAGGCGGCGTTCTTCTCCAGTTCCACCTTGTCGCCCTTGGCCCAGCTGACGAATTTGAACGGGCCAGTGCCGACGGGCGTGGTGCGGTTCGTCTCTGCGCTCTTGGGAGCGACCATGACGGATGCCGGCCAGCCGAGCCAGTAGATGAGGCTGCCGGCAGGCTGCTTCAGCTTCAGCACCAGTGTGTCGGCATCCGGTGCCTCGATGCTATCGATTGACGCAAAGAAGCGCTTCTGCGGATTGACGGAGGCTTCGCCGCGCGCCCGGTCCAGCGAGAACTTTGCGACCGAGGAATCGAACGCCTCGCCGTTATGGAAGGTGACACCCTTGCGCAGCTTGAATGTATAGGTCTTGCCATCAGGGGAAATTTCCCAGCTTTCGGCTAGCTGCGGCTTCACCTTGCCCTTGCTGTCGATGGTGACGAGACCTTCGAAAATATTCTGCCAGGTGACCTGGCCGATGGCGACGGGAGCGGCAATGGTCGGATCGAGACCGGTCGGCTCCACCGTCATGCCAAGTGTCAGGGCGGTTTTCGGCGCGGCTTCAGACTTGGCCACCGAAAGCGGCAACCAGAGCGCCGTGCCGAGAGCAAGCGTCAGCGCGGTGCGGCGCGAGAGCTTTGCCGCCTGCGAAAGATAGGTACGTGGCATCCTTAGTCCCCTGTCTGGCGGCCGGGGCATTTTTGCCCTTCCAAAGACCACCCGTTGCAAAAAGAGTGTCATGTTGCAGGCGCACACACAATCATGATTTTTGTGTGCTCCGTGTAGCTGAAATCGCTACACGGGAATGCGGATGGAAATCAACCTTTTGGGTTGAAATACGGGGAGCGTCTCCGCTCAGCCTGCCGTCACCTCACGCATGAAGCGCTCAATGAAATCCGCGAGCTTGGAAGCGGCGAAGGATAGTTGCCTGTCCGGCGCCACACAGAGGTCGATCTGGGTATGGATACCCTTTTTGCCGGAGAGCGGAACGGCGACCATCTGCCCGCTGCGGATTTCCCGCGCCACCGAAAGCGCCGGCAAAAGCGTGGCAGCGGCGTGGCCCAACACCAGCTCTTTCAGCATTTCCAGCGAACTGGTGATGAAAACGGGGTCAAGTTCAATGTCCGCCTCGGCGAAAAGGGTATCGAAGGCCTGCCGCGCGGCAAAACTTTTGTCCGGCAGGGCAAGCGGCAGCCCGGCCAGCTCCTTCAGAGAGACCTCAGGTTGACCAGCAAGCGCATGGCCGGCGGGAAAGATCACATCGTAATTGATGCGGGTTCGCGAACGCACCTTCACTCCGGCAACCTTTGGAGCGAAGAGGCTGACGACCAGGTCCGCTTCGGCAGCGCCCAGCGCCTCCAGGGCCTGGCGTGCACTGGTAATATGCACCTCGAAACGGAGCTTGGGGTATTTGAGACTGAACTGCGCCAGCACTGGCGCCAGAAGGTTCGCGACCGTGGCGCCATTGGCATAAATGGTCACCCGACCGCGCTGCAGACCCTTCAGATCGTCAATCAGCTGGTGTACGTGGTCGAGTTCGCGCAGCGTTTTGCCGGCACGGGCGGCGAGCAACTCACCCGCCGCCGTCAGCTTCACGCCACGGCTGGAACGCTCCACCAGGGGCGAGCCGAAATAATACTCGAGGTTCTCGATCTGCCGGCTCACCGCTGTCGGCGCGACATTCAGGTTTTCCGCCGCGGCGCGCATGGAATTGGTGCGGACGAGTTCGTCGAAATACATCAGGGCGCGCAGTTGCATGAGGGGTACCTTGTTTTGGCCGACACGGTCTGTCATGCCGGGCTTGACCCGGCATCCAGCGCGATCAAGTCATTGATCGCAATAGAGTCTCTGACGCGCGGTCGCTGGATTCCGGCTCAAGGCCGGAATGACGGAAGATGTCATTTAACCCGACTATAGCGGCGCCTCAAGCGCGCTTGAAACCCTCGCTCGCCACCAGCAGCTGCCTCGTATAATCCGCGCTGAATTCGCGGCTTTCCAGCGCCTCGGCCTCCAGCATTTCCACCACCTTGCCGCTTTTCATCACCGCCAGGCGGTCGCACATATGGCTGATGACACCGAGATCGTGGCTGACCATGACGAAGGTGAGGTTACGGTCCTTGCGGGCCTGTTCCAGAAGGTTCAGGATTTCGGCTTGAATGGACGCATCCAGCGCCGAGGTCGGCTCATCGAGCAGCAGGATCTTCGGCTCGACGATCAGTGCGCGGGCAATGGCGATACGCTGGCGCTGGCCGCCGGACAGCTGGTGCGAATAGCGGAAACGGAAACCGGAACCGAGACCCACTTCGTCCAGCGCACGCGCGATCCGTTGCTCGCGATTGTTGAGACCATGGATGACGAGCGGTTCCAAAAGCAACGCATCCACCGTCTGGCGGGGGTGGAGCGAGCCATAGGGATCCTGAAACACCATCTGCACATCGCGATAAAAGCTCTTGTCGCGGTGCTTGCCCGAATAGGAGCGCCCCGCCACCATCAGTGAGCCTTCATCGAAATGGTTGAGGCCGGCGATGGCGCGTAGAAGGGTCGACTTGCCGGAACCGGATTCGCCGACGATACCGAAGGATTCGCCCTCGGCCACATCGACGCTCACACTGTCGAGCGCGATGTAACCGTCGAAATCCACCACCATGTCTCGGACAGAAAGAACTGTGCTCATGCGCGCCACTCCAGCTTGCGTTCCAGAACGGGTAGCGGATGCCGGTGGCCGCCAATTTGCGGCAGACAGTTCAACAGGCCCTGCGTATAGGGATGTTTCGCTTCCTTGAGGTTTGCGGAAGCAAGCTCTTCCACCACCTTGCCGGCATACATAACGAGAACCCGGTCGCAGAAGGAAGAAACGAGCCTGAGATCGTGGCTGACGAAGATCAGCCCCATGCCACGGTCGCGCACCAGCTTGTCGAGAATGTCGAGCACTTCCAGCTGCACCGTCACATCGAGCGCCGATGTCGGCTCGTCGGCGATCAGCAATTCCGGGCCGCAGACGAGCATCATGGCGATCATGACGCGCTGGCCCATGCCGCCGGAAACTTCGTGTGGAAAGAGATCGAAGACGCGCTCGGGATCACGGATCTGTACTGCCTCTAGCATGGCAAGTGTGCGCTGGCGCGCTTCGCCGGAGCCAATCTTTTCGTGGGCACGCAGCGTTTCCATGATCTGGCGGCCGATGGTCATGACCGGGTTCAGCGAATATTTCGGATCCTGCAGGATCATGGCCATACGCTTGCCGCGCATGAGCCGTCGCTCTTTTGCCGATGCCTTGAGCAGGTCGATATCGCCAAAACGCAGCGTATCGGCTTCGATCCGGGCATTTTTCGGCGTCAGGCCCATGATGGCGCGGCCAGTCTGCGACTTTCCAGAGCCGGATTCGCCGACGATGCCAAGGCGCTCGCGCCCCAGCGTGAAGGACACGCCGCGCACCGCCTCCACCAACCCGGTGCGGGTCGGGAAGGAAACGCGCAGGTTCTCAACCGTCAGAAGAGACGCACTCATTGGCCCGCCTCCTTGGGATCAAGCGCATCGCGCAGACCGTCGCCCAAAAGGTTGAAACCGAGGCTGACGATCAGGATCGCAATACCCGGCATGGCAGCCACCCACCATTGATCGAGAATGAAACGGCGGCCCGACGCGATCATCGCACCCCACTCCGGCAGCGGCGGCTGGGCACCGAGGCCAAGGAAGCCGAGACCGGCTGCGGTGAGTATGATGCCCGCCATATCGAGCGTCACACGCACGATCAGCGACGACATGCAAAGCGGCATGACGTGTTTGAGCACAATGCGGAAGGGCGACGCGCCCATGAGCTTCACTGCAGCGATGAAATCCGAATTGCGGAAGGTCATGGTTTCGGCACGCGCGATGCGCGCATAGGGCGGCCATGAGGTGACCGCGATGGCGAGTACCGCATTTTCAATACCCGGCCCCAGCGCCGCAACCAGTGCCAACGCCAGAACCAGTTTGGGGAAGGCGAGGAAGATATCGGTGATGCGCATCAGGACTGCATCCACCCAGCCGCCGGCATAACCCGAAACGGTGCCGACGATGAGCCCGATGGGTGCGGCGATGATGGCCACCAAAAGCACGACGAACAGGGTCAGCCGCGAACCGTGGATGAGGCGCGAGAGAATATCACGGCCCTGATCATCGGTGCCGAGCAGATAACCGGCAGTGCCGGGCGGCAGAAGCCGGGCATTGCGCAGATCGCCCTGCACCGGGTTATGTGGCGCCAGCACATTGGCAAAAATCGCCACGAACAGCAGCGCAATGATGATGCCAAGGCCGAGCAGCGCCAGACGGTTTTCCGAAAAACGCCGCCAGATCACATAGGCGCGACCAAGCCTTGCCTGCCTGCGCGACGCCGGTCGGTCGGAAAGCAGCCATTCGCGGCTGTAGGGTTTGAGTGTATCGGTCGAAATCGTCATCGGCTGCGCGTCCTTGGATCGAGCGTCCGGTAAAGCAGATCGGAGAAGAGATTGATGCCGACGAAGATGGCGCCGATCACGATCGTGCCGCCGAGAACGGCATTCATATCCGCGTTCTGCAAGGAATTGGTGATGTAGAGGCCAAGCCCCGGCCAGGCGAAGATGGTTTCGGTCAACACCGAACCTTCCAGCAGGCCGGCATAGGAGAGCGCAATCACGGTTACCAGCGGCACCGCGGCGTTGCGCAGCGCGTGGAACCAGATGATACGCGTTTCCGAAAGCCCCTTGGCGCGGGCCGCAACGATATATTCCTGGGCGAGCTCGTTCAGCATGAAGGAGCGCGTCATGCGGCTGATATAGGCCAGCGAGAAATAACCGAGCAGCGAGGCCGGCAGGATGATGTGACGGAAAAGATCCCACAATACGTCCCATTGCCGCTGCCAGATCGCGTCGATCAGGAAGAAGCCCGTGACCGGCGTGAAGGTGAATTCATAGACGATATCCATTCGCCCGGGATAAGCCACCCATTGCAGCCGGGCATAAAACACCAGCAGCGCGAGCAGGCCGAGCCAGAAGATCGGCACGGAATAACCGATGAGGCCGATGACACGCACCACCTGATCGGCAAAACTGCCGCGTTTCACGGCCGCGAGAACGCCGAGCGGTATCCCGAAGACGGCGCCGATGATCGTGCCGATCGTGGCAAGTTCGATCGTCGCCGGGAACACCCGCTTGATATCCTCCATCACAGGATTGGTGGTGAGGACGGAGGTCCCGAAATCACCCGAAAGAGCCTGCTTGAGATAGATAAAAAACTGCTGCCAGAGCGGCAGGTTGAGGCCGAGCTGCTCACGGACGCGCTCGACCACATGCGCAGGCGCACGGTCGCCGACGATCGCCAGTGCAGGATCGATCGGCACCACGCGGCCAATGAAAAATGTGACCGCCATCAGCCCCAGAAAGGTGGTGATGACGGTGACGGCGAAGCCGAGAATGGCCTTCGCACGGGCGTTGGCACGGCGTTTGCCCTGCCTCGCCCGGCTGTTTGCTTCAACGATGCTCAAGAGACCGACCCTTCCGGATCATTCCTTGGAGATCGTGTAGACGTAGTTGGTGTCGAAGCTCGGACCGAGCTTCAGGCCCTTCAGCTTGTTCGAGTAACCGGCAACTTCCGTCTGTTGGAAGATGATAACGAAAGGACCCTTCGCCAGGACTTCCTTCTGCAGGTTTTCATAGATGGCGGCGCGCTTGGCGCTATCCTTTTCCAGCAGAGCCGACTGCGTTTCCTTGGTCAGATCAGGAACATCCCAGGCATTGCGCCAGGCGAGCGTCTTGTTCTTGCCTTCATCCGAATTGTCGTAGTTGATGGTGAAGGTTTCCGCATTCGAGTTCGGGTCGAAATAGTCCGAACCCCACTGGCCGATGTAGATATCGTGCGTGCGGGCACGGTACTTCGTCAGCGTCTGCTTGCCGTCGCCGGGGATGATTTCGAGCTTGATGCCGGCCTGTGCCAGCGTCTGCTGCACGCTTTCGGCAATGCCCGTCACCGGCTGGGTGTTGCGAACGTCCATTGTCACCGTGAAGCCGTCCTTCAGGCCGGCCTTGGCCAGAAGCTCCTTCGCCTTGGCGACGTCGAGCTTGTAGGGGTTCTCATCAAGCGCGCCAAGCTGGCCCTTCGGCAGGAAGGTCTGGTGAATTTCGCCGATGCCCTTGATGATCGTTGCGCCGATCGCGTCATAATCGACGAGATATTTGAAGGCTTCGACGACTTCGGGCTTCTTCAGGTTCTCGTTCTTCTGGTTGAGGCTGAAGTAATAGACGGTGCCCTTGGGCGCAGAGGTGACGGCAAGGCCTTCCTTCTTGGAAACGGCTTCCATGTCACCCGGTTCGAGGTTACGGGCAACATCGATATCGCCGTTCTCAAGCGCCAGGCGCTGGCCCGAGCTTTCCTTCATGTGGCGATAGACGACGCGCTTCAGCTTCGGCTTCTCACCGTAATAGTTGGGGTTGGCCTCCAGAATGACGGCTTCGTTGGCCTTCCAGCCAAGGATTTTGTAGGGGCCGGAACCGGCATAACCGGTCTTCAGGAACTCGTTGCCGAAATCGGTATCATATTTGTAATCGGCGCTCGGGGTAACCGATTTCGCCTTCTCCATGACCAGCTTCTTATCGACCACCGAAGCGACGGTCGCAGTGAGCACGTTCAGCACAAAGCTCGGCGCATAGGGCTTGTCGACTGTCAGTACGAAGGTGTTCGCGTCTGTTGCCTTCGCCTTTTCGTTGACGTTGTCGCCCTTGAGGCCGAACTGAGTCAGCAGGAAGGCCGGCGACTTGTCGAGCTTGACGGCACGTTCAAACGAGAAGGCTACATCGTCAGCGGTGACCGGATTGCCGGAAGCGAACTTCAAACCGGACTTCAACTTGAATGTATAGGTCAAGCCATCCTCAGAGGTCGTCCAGCTTTCGGCGAGGTCGCCGACAACCTTTGAAGTGTCGTTGAGATCGATGGACACGAGCTTGCTATAGGTGTTGCCGGTAACTTCGGCAGCAGACAGTTCGAAAGCCTCACCCGGATCGAGCGTGATGATGTCGTCGATGGCGAAACCTTCCACCAGCGTATCGGCCGGCGTGGCGGCAAAAGCATGCGGTGCAGACAACATCATCAGCGACAGGGCAGCGCTGGTGCTGAGGATCCGCATGGATTTGTTGAGCGATTTGATCATAGGATCTCCCCTTTTGTTATGAGATTGATTTGGTTCGCTTAAACTGTTTATCAGGCCGCTTCGTGCCAGGCCTCAGACAAAACGCGCAGCCAGTTTTCCCGGCATATTTTTGCAAGTTCTCCATCACCGTAGCCTGCCGATTTCAGCGCCGCAACCAGATTGTGGTTGCCGCTGGCATCGGTAATTCCAACCGGTACGGTCGCGCCATCGAAATCCGATCCGAGCGCCACGCAGTCGATGCCCATGCGCTCCACCATGTAGTCGACATGGCGCACCATATCGGACAATGGCGTATCGGCAATGTCTCGCGCATCGTCTCGCAGCATAGTCACGGCATAGTTCAGGCCGACGAGACCGCCGCTTTCCTTGATGGCATCCATCTGCTTGTCGGTGAGATTACGGGCGACCGGAGTGAGCGCATGCGCATTGGAATGGCTGGCGACCAGCGGCTTGTTAGTGGTCTTTGCCACATCCCAGAAGCCTTTTTCGGTAATATGCGCGAGGTCGATGAGAATGCCGAGGCGATTGCATTCCTTCACCAACGCAAAACCGGCATCGGTAAGACCGGGCGCGGTGTCGGGCGACATGGGATAGGAAAAAGGAACGCCATGGCCGAAAATATTGTGCCGGCTCCACACCGGGCCGAGCGAGCGCAGGCCGGCGGCATAAAACACTTCCAGCGCGTCGAGATCGGCGCCGATCGCCTCGCAGCCTTCCATATGCAGCACAGCGGCGAAGATATCCTCTGCAAAGGCCTTGCGGATGTCGGCCGTGGAACGGCAGAGTCGCCACGCGTTAGCCTGATCGAGCCGCAGCGCAATCGCCGCCTTTTCCATGGCAATATCAAGGGAAGGCAGGCGCTCCAGCGGCGCAGCGAGCGGCGTGTCGTAGTGCCCTTGCGCGTCGGGTTCCTGCAGGATCAGATCGCCGGACGGGATATAGATTGCGCAGATGCCCCCGGCCAGGCCCCCTGCCCGCGCACGGGGCGCATCAATATGGCCTTCGCGCGTGCCGTTCTTGAATTCGGCCACGGGATCGGCACCGGCCTTGCTGTTGCGCCACAATCGAAGCAGCACATCATTATGACCGTCAAACACTGCATGCATGGGAAGAAATTCCAGTAATCGGCAAGAACAAAGGGAGCGGGCAGACGCCGGGATGAGACCGCGCGAAAGCAAACCGGCGCAATTTTCGCCGACCGCTATTGTCTGTCGAAGATGATCTTAGGACGATCCCCCGGAGCTTCGCAAGACGGAAATTAGGCACCGGTGAAATTATCACCACTTGCCTTTTACCGGAACCTGCGCTTCGTCAAGCGCGCCAGCCGCCTTCCGCTTTTGTCAGCAGCGGCGTCGCGAAAACACCCCTCACCCGTTCCGGCCACTCCGGCCCGAAGGCGGCGATTTTTTCCCGCCAGCGATCCGATTGCAGCATGGCCGCGCCGATGACGGCGGGCCGAATGCCGGAGGCCGCCAGAAGCGAAAGACCCGATATGATGGAACTACCGCTGGAGATGACATCATCCACCAGCGCCACTCGCCGGCCCTCGATCAAAGGCAGCATCCGCGGATCGATATAAAGCCGCTTTTCCTGCCTTGTGGTGATGGAGGACATCGGCACCGACAGCTCATCCAGATACCAGAACTTGCGCGAAGTACCGAGCGGCACATAACGGGAGTGACCGAGATGGCGGGCAACAGCGGCGGCGAGCGTCAAGCCCAGCGTCGGCAGGCCGACCACCACATCCGGGCTGAAGGGCTCAAGCCTGGCGGCAAGATCGGCGGCCAGCGCCTCCAGCACCTCAAACGAGGCCTGATTGACGATGAGCGAGGCGAGCGCATGCTCACCATCCGCAAGCGGCCGAATGGGCAGGCAGATCTGTCTCTTGTCATCCAGTTCCGCCGCAAAGAAGCCGGAATGCAGACCTGCCGTTGCAAAGGTGCCGGGTGGATGAATATCCTGCCAGAACTCGTGCGGCGCGGCGGGAGACTGGGCGGCGGGCGATGCGGATGACGGCATCGGTTCTCCTTTCAGGATCGGGATGGCGCAGCACGGCGGACATTGTTTCCGCCATGCCAATCCAGTTCGGCACATTTGTCATTTTAACAACCACAGAGACGCTGCGGGTTCATTTCATTGGCTTTTTACTTTAGAAGAGAAAATAGCAACAGGCATTTGGACAAACCCACCTATGACGCGGGTTTTTCCGCTATTCAAGGACAAGCTTCCCATGAGACTGCTGGACCGGATCGGCGAGGACATGCCATTTCTGACGGAGCTTCGTCATGATCTGCACGCCCATCCGGAATTGGGTTTCGAAGAGGAGAGAACGAGCGCCATCGTCGCCGATCTTCTCGAGCGCGCCGGGCTGAAGGTGCATCGCGGTCTCGGCGGCACCGGCGTCGTCGGCACGTTGCAGGTGGGCAACGGCACGCGCAGCATCGGCCTGCGGGCCGACATGGATGCGCTTGCCATGCCGGAGATGCCCGAGCGGCCCTATAAATCGAAATTTCCCGGCAAGATGCATGCCTGCGGCCATGATGGCCACACCGCCATGCTGCTTGGTGCGGCACGTTACCTCGCCAAGACCCGTGATTTTTCCGGCACCGTGCATTTCATTTTCCAGCCAGCCGAAGAAGGCCGGGGCGGCGCGAAAAAAATGGTCGAGGATGGGCTGTTCGACCTTTTTCCCTGCGATGCTGTCTATGGCCTGCACAACATGCCGGGGCTGGGCGTTGACGAAATGGCCGTGGTGGAAGGCCCGCAGCTCGCCTCTTCCGATAGTTGGCGCGTCACCTTCAAGGGCATCGGCACCCACGGCGCCAAACCGCATCTCGGCCGCGATCCGGTAACGGCGGCGGGCACGTTCCTCGCCTCGCTGCAAAACATCGTCGGCCGCGTCATCGATCCGCTGCAACCGGCCGTCGTCAGCGCCTGTTCGGTGCAGGCGGGCGATCCGAAGGCGCTCAACGTCATTCCCGATCTCGTCGAAATCGGCGGCACGGCGCGCGCCTATGCGGCTGATGTGCGCAACCAGCTGGAAGCGGAAATCGGCCGGCTCGCCAGGGGCACCGCGGCGATGTTCGGCATCGAAGCAAGTTATGAATTCATCCGCCGCATTCCTCCCGTCATCAACGAGGCGGACGCGACGAAGCGGGCTCTGCGCGCCGCCAAAACCGTCTTCGGCAACAAGGCCCGCACCACCTTCTCGCCCTCGACCGCCGGCGACGATTTCGCCTTTTTCGCGGGGCAAGCTCCCGGCTGCTATGTCTGGCTCGGCAACGGCCCGGCGGTGGACGGCGCGCTGCACCACAACACCTCCTACGACTTCAACGATGCGGCCATCGTGCCCGGCGTGGCATTTTGGGCGACATTGGTGGAGCAGGAACTGGCGGGGGAATAGACCCATCTTGCTGCCCGCCGTTTTTCGAACGGCAACATCCCGGACGCTTGTGGCGAATCATCCGGCGCGGTAAATTCCGCGCACAGGCTCGACCCAAGCCTCCCCCCTCCTTTCGGGGAAGCATTCGACATGCGGGGCAATCTCATCATTGAACCATCTGTTCGGGCATTCGCATAAGGAGGGATTGCGTTTCAGACCCGCAATAGAGGTCTTGTGGTGAAACTTTCTACTCCGATTTTTCAGTTGAAACGACGGGCCAAACTTATGGTCCGAAACAATGCCATTCCCCTGCATGAAGCGCTGGACCAGATTGCGCGTGAGGAAGGATTTGCACGGTGGAGCCTCCTTTCCGCTCACATTGCGGCGGGCTCCCTGTCCGAAGACCTGTTCTCGCGCATCGTGGATGGCGACATGCTTCTGCTTGCCGGCCGGCCAGGCCAGGGTAAGACAGCGCTTGGGTTTGACCTTTTGCGCGCGGCAGCCGACGACGGGAGGCAGTCTGTTCTTTTCACGCTCGAAATGACGGAGAAACAGGCAAGGAAGCGTATCGAAAAACACGCGGCCGGTCAGAGAGAAACCGAGATCATGACATCGGACGAGATATGCGCGGATTACATCATCCGCCATTTGTCACCGGCCACACCCGGCACCTTCGCCGTCATCGATTACCTGCAAATACTCGACCAGCAGCGGCACAAGCCGGACCTGTCGCAACAGGTAACCGCCCTTGGGGAATTTGCACAAAAGACCGGCGTCATTTTCGCATTCATCTCGCAGGTTGACCGCTCGTTTGATCCTGAAGTCAAACGGCTTCCAGATATGCGCGATATCCGCCTCCCCAACCTTCTGGATTTGGGCCTCTTCACCAAAGCCTGCTTTCTCAACAATGGCGAAACGCAGCTTCACAATGTGAACTGATATGCTCCGGCTGCCACGACAGGGACACCGCGGCAGCCGGTCCTGACGTCCTTATCCCAAAACCTCGATCACCGGGGTTTCCATCACCTTGCCCGTTAGAACATCGGCGATGCCCATATCCGTCTGGTGGGGGCCGATATTGCAGGCGAGCGTGGCGCCGAAGCAGGCTTTGAAGACGAGATAGGGTGGCTGCCATTCCACCACTTGGCCGACAGCGTCGCGTACCTCCTGAAAGCCCCGCGCCACCTCTTCGAGGGGCGCATCGGAAACGAGGCCGGAGAGCGGCAACGGGAGAACTGCAGTGACCTTGCCTTTGGAGGCGACGGCCATGCCGCCGCCGGTCTCGATCACTGCATTGGCCGCCAGCGCCATGTCGTCTGCATTGCCACCGAAAACGGTGAGGTTGTGGCTGTCATGCGAGACGGTGGTGGCGAAGGCGCCCTTCCAGCGTCCCCAGCCCGTGAGGAAACCGGTTTTCGTGACGGGCTCGGCCTTGCCGTGG
This sequence comes from Agrobacterium tumefaciens, assembly GCF_017726655.1. Lineage (NCBI taxonomy): Bacteria > Pseudomonadati > Pseudomonadota > Alphaproteobacteria > Hyphomicrobiales > Rhizobiaceae > Agrobacterium > Agrobacterium tumefaciens. The sequence continues at coordinate 1,700,513 of NZ_CP072309.1, read as the reverse complement.
CGGTGGGTGACGGAAATCATCGTCGCCCCCTCGGGCGGAACGACGAAACCGTCCTTCACGTCGGCCTCCACCTTCCCCCATTGCGTGAAGCGCGGGCGGTCGATGGTGGCGAGGCGGACCTTTTCGCCTCCGGATTTAACTCGGAAGTCGTCTGCCGAGCGCGACGGCAGCTTCATCGAGCCTTCGAGCGCCGTTGTATCACAGACGTGAGCGTCTACGATCATGCGCCCGTATTCCGCAACAGCCTTTCCCCCGGCCAGGACGTGGCGCGCCGCGAAACCGCTCAAATCCTCAAAAACGACGATATCGGCGCGGCGACCGGCGGCGATGAGGCCTAGATCGGAGCGGCCGAGCCTTTGGGCGGCATTCAGTGTTGCGGCGCGCAGCGCCCATTCGGGCTTCAGGCCATAACGTACAAGACGGCGCACCACATCATCCAGCCCGCCGCCCTTGAGCAGGTCGTCGGGGAAGACATCGTCGGTGCAGAGTGTCACCGTCTGTGGCAGGTGGCCGAGCTTATTCAGTGCCTCCACAAATTCCGGCAGCAGGTGATCGTGCGAGCCGCGCAGCTCGATCGTCAGCCCTGCCCTGAGCTTCGCCATGAGGTCTTCGCCCGAGACCAGTTCATGATCGGAAGAGACGCCCGCCGCCATGAAGGCATTGAGGTCGGCGCCACCAAGACCGCGTGCATGGCCGCAGACCAGTTTCCCAGAGGCAAGTCCGGCCTGCACGATGCCGCTCATGCGCGGATCGCGTTCGATGACGCCGCGCATGTTCATGATTTCCGCGACGCCGCCGATTTCCGGCCACGAGAGGAGATCGGCGAGAGTAGCGGCGTCGAAATCCGCACCGCCACGCTCCAGCCCCGGTGCCGACGGCACACAGGAAGGGGCGAGCAGAATGGCGCGCAGTGGCAGGTTTTCGATTGATTTCGCCGCCCAGCGTACGCCATCGACACCATGCACATTGCCGAATTCATGCGGGTCCCAGACGATGGTGGTGACGCCGCGGGCGACAACCGCTGCCGCATAGGCTGCCGGCGTGATCATCGAGCTTTCGACATGCATATGCGTGTCGATCAGCCCCGGCGACACGTAGCCCCCGCCCGCGTCGATCAACTGCGCGGCATCCCTGCGGCTTACCGGTTCGTGCACGCTGGCGATCAACGCACCGACAATGCCGATATCGGCGGGGCGAAGCTCGCCCGTTACCACGTCCAGTAATGTTCCGCCGGTGATGAGAATGTCAAAAGGCTGATCGCCACGCGCGGCGGCAACCGCACGGGTGCGCAGGGCCTCATTGTTGAGATCGGCGGGTTCCGCCAGGCGGACTTTCGCGCTCATCGGGCGGCCTCCCGGCGCAGTGCCTCCAGTATGGCCACCTTCGCGGCTACAGCATCAACGGTCACGGCAAACTGGGCGTTAAAGCCTGTCACCTTCTCCGCACGTGCCTCGACCACGGTCCTTCCCCGCGTCAGCGAGGCATGGAGCTCGACATCGATGCGCGCCTGCTGCCAGCCAAGATGATCGGAGGTGAAGCCGACTGCGGCGACGGGATCGTAAAGCGCCATGGCATCTCTGCCGCGGCTGGTGGCAATGCCGATGAAACCTTCCAACAGATCGGCAATCAGCCCGGCATTCCTGCCGCCGGCAGCGCGGATCGGCAGCACATCGGCGGGCGAGGCCGTGACCTTGCGGCAGGCATCGAGATCGACCATGCGCAGCGGCAGGCCGTGGGAAAGCACGATCGCCAGCGCCTCGGGATCGGCAAAGGCGTTGAATTCGGCCGATGCCGTGTGGTTACCGCTGGTGAGCCCGCCACCCATCCAGGTCAGGTCGGAAATTCTGGCAGCAAGATCGGGTCGCGCGAGACACAGGGCGGCGATATTGGTGAGCGGGCCGAGCGCGAGAATGCGCTTTTCGCCCTCTTCTTCCAGCCAATTGCAAAGTGCGGCAAAGGCATCGCTTTTCGGCAGAGCCGGCGCATCCGGCAGGCTTTGGCCGACGGTCGGAATGCCGCTATCCCCGAGGATCGACTGCGCGGTTTCGAGCGCGCCGAGCACAGGCATGGCGCGGCCCTGATGGATTGGCATGGACCAGCCGAAGCTTGCTGCGGCACCGGCGGCGTTGCGGCAGACCGCCTCCAGCGTCGCATTGCCGAAGACCAGCGAGATTCCGTCAATGGCAAGGCCTGCCGACTGCACCACCATGATGGCGGCGATATCGTCGAAGCCCATATCGGTATCGATCCACACACCCATGGTCAGTTGAACACCTTTAGGGCCGCCGCTTTCTCGACCGGCAGGTCGAAAGCAAGCGTATCACCAATGGCGTGAGCGCCAAGCGCCGCATCGGTTTCCGCCTTGATGGAGCCAAGCGGCGTATCGAGCAGATATTCGCGGCTGTTTCCGGCAAAGGATGTACCGCGCACGGTTCCCTGGAAAGGACCTGAACCGAGGGTAACCATGCGCGGCCGCCAAGCCAGTCCAGATGCTGAACGGACTGGTCCGGGAAGCTGTGTTGTGCCTGTGGCGGTTTTCAAAGCGCCGCCTTCCAGCGCGAAGATGTTTTCAAAGCCGACAAAGTCAGCCACGAAAGAGGAAACCGGCGCGTTATAAATCTCTTCGGGCGTGCCGATCTGCTCAATCTTGCCGCCCTTCATGACGACAATGCGGTCGGCAAGCGCGAGCGCCTCGATCTGGTCATGGGTGACGAAAATCATCGTCACACCCGTCTCCTTCTGCACGCGCTGCAGTTCGGTCCGCATTTCAAGGCGCAGGCGGGCATCGAGATTGGAGAGCGGCTCATCGAGAAGCAACACTTTCGGCTCCATGACCATGGAGCGCGCCAGCGCCACGCGCTGCTGCTGGCCGCCTGACAGTTCCGCCGGCTTGCGGGAGGCGAAATTGGAAAGTCCTACGGATTTCAGGCCAGAGGCGACCTTTTCCTCCAGCGCCTTGCCGCTCATGCCCTTGAGTTTGAGGCCGAAGGCGACGTTTTCATAGACAGTCAGATGCGGGAAGAGCGCGTAGGACTGGAACACCAGCCCGACGGCGCGTTTGTTGGCCGCGACGCGGGTAATATCCGCGCCATCGAGATCGATGCGCCCACTCGCCACAGGCATCAGCCCGGCAATGGCACGCATCGTCGTGGTCTTGCCGCAGCCTGAAGGTCCGAGAAGCGCGAGCAATTCGCCCTTGCGGATATCGAGATTGAGATCCTTGACGGCGACATTGCCGCCATAGGCGAGCGAGATTTTTTGGAGCGAAAGATAGTTTGCGTCAGACATAACGGGAGAACCCCAGGAAACGTTCGGCCATGAAGACGATGCCGATGGAAAGGAAGGCGAGCAGCGATGAAAGGGCAGCCACGGAAGGATCGAAGACGATTTCCATGTAGCCCAGCATATCGATGGGCAGCGTGCGCACACCGGGACCGGACAGGAACAGCGACACCGGCACCTGATTGAAACTCGTCACGAAACCGAGAATGAACGCCGAAAGGATACCACCGCGGATATTCGGCAGCACCACGCGGAAAAATGCGCCAAGCCGCGACGAGCCGAGCAGCACCGCCGCCTCCTCGATATCGGAGCGCAGATTGTTGAGGCTGGCTGACACCACGCGCACCGCATAGGGCAGGATGAGCGCGGTGTGGGCGAGAAACAAAGCAAGCGTGATGCCGATGCCGAAGGGCACGACGAAATAGCGTAGCAGCGCGAGACCCACGATGATGCCGGGCACGATGATCGGCGCGGAAACGATGGTGCGCACGGTTTCTGCGAAGGGGAGCTTGTAGCGCGACATGGCGTAGGAAGCCGGAATGCCGAGGATGAGCGCCGTAAACGTGCCGCCGATGGCAAGGAACATCGACATTGCGAAGCTCTCGCGAAAACTTTCCACCGTGAAGACCTTTGCGATCCATTTCAGCGAAAAGCCCTGCGGCGGAAAGGCGAGCGTATCGCCGGCCGAAAAAGAGGCCGCGACGATGATGAGGAACGGCCCGATCAGGAAGCCGACGACAAGAAGAAGCGTGAGCGGAATGAAGAGCTGCCGGGTCATTTCTTGTTCCTCGCGGTGGCGATGCGCTTCAAGAGGATATTGGCGGCAAAGCTCATGACGATCAGGATGAAGGCGATGACGCTGGCGGCGACGAAATTGTTGGAAACCGTGACCTGCTGGTAAAGCAGGGTTTCCAGCATCAACACCTTCGAACCACCGAGAATGGCAGGCGTGATATAGGCAGTCAGCGAACCGGTAAAGACCAGCGTACCGCCAACAACCAATCCTTCCTTGGTGAGCGGCAAAATGACCTTCCAGAACACCTGAAACCAGTTTGCGCCGAGCACGCGGGCGGCCGCGATCGTATCCTTCGGCATGTTTTCCAAGGCGCTGATGAGCGAGATGATCATCAATGGCAGGAAGAGTTGCAGAAGGCCGATGAAGACGGCCGTTTCGGAAAACAGGATGCGGATCGGCCCGTCACTCAGGCCCACCGCCTGCAGCGCCTGGTTAACGATGCCGGTCCTTCCAAGAATGACGATCCAGGCATAGGTGCGGGCAACCGGCGAGATCATCAGCGGCAGCACGACGAGATTGACGACATGGCCCTTCGTGCCCGGCGACAGGTTAACGATGGCGAAAGCCGCCGCATAGCCCACCACCGCCGAAACGACAGTGACGAGCGCGCCGAGCTTCAGCGTACGCAGGAAAACCGTCTGGTTCAGCGGATCGGAAAAGAAAGCGGCATAGGCCGATAACGTCCAGCCGTCAGCGGTGCGAAAGCCCTCCGACAGAAGCATGAAGACCGGCACAAGAAAGACCGCCGCCGCGAAAATTGCAGCGGGCAAGGCAAGCGCCAGCGCTTCGGCCCGGTTTTGAAACATGGGTTACTTCCTGAACGGCCATGAAGCCGGTTGTTACGGCAGCCGGACGGACCGGCCTATGATCAAAAGAGGCGGAAAAGCGGTCAGGGGACGACCGAACCGCTTTTCCGGGAATGGAGCTGCCCTTCCGGACGATGCCCCATTCCAAACGGTAAAACGACTTACTGGCCGACCTTGGCGTTCCACTCCGACAGCCACTTGTCGCGGTTATCGAGCGTCACGTCGGAAGGAATGAGCTGCAGGCTCTTCGCGGTCTCGTCGCCATAGGTGATGTTGTTTGCCACCTCGTCGGAAACCTTGACTTCCCTGTTGGTCGGGCTGTCCACCAGCTTTTCGGCGAGAGCCTTCTGAACGTCGGTCGAAAGCCAGAAATCCATGAACTGCAGCGCGAGATCTTCGTTTTTCGTACCCTTCGCTACGACGAGCACGTTCATGCCGCCGGTCTGGCCTTCCTTGGGCGTCGCCCAGGCAAGCGGCAGATCGAGCTTGGTGAACGGCGCCCAGGAGAAGCGGCCAATCGGCGCTGCCCAGATTTCTTCCTGCTGCATGAGCTGCACCAGCTGCGAGGACTTGACGTAGAAGGTGACGATATCGTCCTTCTTCTCACCCACGGCTTCGATTGCGCCGGCAAGATCAGGCGTATCCTTGCCGATGGCCTTGCCCAGCATGTAAAGCGCCGGCGGGCCCTGATTGGTGGTAACGTTCGGGAAGGCGACGTGATCGACGATGCCGTCCTTCAGGAGATCGGCCCAGCTGTCGATCTTCATCTTGTCGGTGCGGTAAACGATTGAGGTAGCGTAGAAATTGACGCCGACGCTCATGCCGTCGCCATTCGGATCCTTGGCGATGTCATAGAGCTTTCCAATATTCGGAACCTTGGAAGCATCGATCTTCTGGATCAGGTCCTTGCGGGTGGCCGACAATGCATCGGCCATAGAAACGATAGCGAGATCGACAACCGGATTGGCCTTGTTGGCTTCCATCTTGGCCAGACGCTCGACGCTGTTGCCGGTCTCGACGACCAGCTTGCAGCCGCATTGCTTTTCGAACGGCGTATAGACCAGTTCCTTGAATTCATCCTGCGCGAAGGCATAGACGGAAATCGTCAGAGTCTTGTCCTGCGCCTGCGCCGCTCCCGTCGTCAGCATCAGGGCGGTGCCCGATGCAAAAATGAACTTTTTCATGGTGTGAGTTCTCCTGCTGTCGTTTTTTTGGCTTCAATCGCATCATGCTTTGTCTTGCCGGTGGAGCCCCGCATGATCAGCGCCATCGGTACTTTCGAAATATCAGCGGTCACTTCGCCCGCGATGCCGTTTTCGCCCGCGCTGTCGATGGCGCGCAGCAAGGCTCCAACCGCCAGATCGGCGATGCGGCCCATATCCATGCGCATGGTCGTGAGCGGCGGGGTGACGACGGCGGAAAAGATGAGATCGTCAAATCCGGTGACGCTTGCCTTCTCCGGCACCTCGATACCCTCGCGCTGCAATTCGGTTAGCGCCCGCAACGCATGCAGGTCGGAGATGGCGGCAAAGGCGGTGAAGCCTTCCGCAACCAGATCGGCAAGTCCCAGCCGGCAGCCGGCACCATCAACCTCTTCGAGGCTGTCGATCCAGAGCGTCCGGGTCACACAGGTCTTGCCGAGACCATCACGAATGCCGCCGAGACGGTCGTTCTGCACGTTGGATTCGCGGTTCTTGCCGACAAGCACCACCTTGCGGTGCCCAAGGCTTGCCAGATAATCGCCCACCTGCCGCCCGCCATCCCAATGGTCGGCGGCGACGGTGTTTCCGGGCGTTGATGGGCTGTCGATGACCGCAACCGGACAATCGACGTTGGCGATACGCGTGCCGCGGCGGGGAACGATGACCATGCCATCCACCCCGCGCTCAATCAGACGGTTGATGGCATCCGTCTGCATGGCGATTTCGCCGCGCGCATCGGCAATCAGCACGCCGTAACCGGCATTGACCGCCGCCTTTTCGATGGCCTGGGCGATCTGGGGGAAAAGAGGGTTGGCGATATCGGGCAGTACCAGTCCCAAGACGCCCGATTTGCCGGTGCGTAGCGCCCTGCCCGCCGAACTCGGCACGTAACCCAGTTCGCTTGCCGTCCTGCGTATACGCTCCACCAGCTCCGGTGAAACACGGCCCTTGCCGGAAAGCGCATTGGAAACGGATGCCACCGACACGCCGAGTGCCGCTGCTATCGCGCTCAGATTGGTGGCAGGCCGTGACGATGCCATGAATGGTCCGGAGAGTAGATTAAACGTTTAATCAGAATAAGCGAGGCGTGCCCCGCTGTCGAGTCCTGCCCCGTCAAAATAAGGCGAAAAGCTGGGCACACCGGTTAAATGCCCGAAAAAAGAGCGATTATTTTTACAGGGTCGGTGTGCTGGCGGCGCGATAAGCCTCTACCTGGCGCACCAGCCAATCCCGAAACAGAACGACCGGAACGTGATTGGCGCGCGAAAGCGGCGCCACCGCATAATAGGAACTGGGACTTTTTGCCTGATGGTCGAAGGCTTTGACCAGCTGCTTGGATTTCAGCTCGTTGTCGATCAGGAACAGCGGCATGAGCGCCACGCCAAGCCCGGCGATGCAGGCCTGCGCGACGCTTGAGAACTGCTCAAACCGCATGCCCTGCGGCAGGGCGAGTGACAGGCCGAGGCTTTCGAACCAGTGCCCCCATGCCCCCGGTCGCGAGGCCATGTGCAGCAACGGCAGGGCGGCGATATCGTCGCCGCTTTCCACCGGGTGGGCGCTGAGGAATTGCGGGCTGCACACCGGGGCGACCATTTCATGCATGAGAAAGGTACTCTCCGCCCCCGGCCAGTCGGCCTGACCGATATGGATTGCCATGTCCAGCTGCTCGCGCTCAAAGTCGAACTGGCCGATGCGAGTGGCGAAATTGATGGTGATTTCCGGATGGTTCGCCACGAAGTCCGGGATGCGCGGCAAGAGCCAGCGGGTGCCGAAGGTGGGCAGCATCGCGAGGTTCAGGGTATTGCCATGCGTTTTGGTCATGATCTGAAGCGAAGCGGAGCGTATCTCGCCAAGCGCCGCCGCGATCGATTTTGCGTAGACCCGTCCTTCGGCGGTCAGCGCGACGCCTCGGGCACCGCGCTCGAACAGGCGCACACCAAGCTGTTCTTCGAGTGACATAACCTGCCGGCTGATCGCCCCCTGCGTCAGCGCCAGCTCATCGGCGGCGGCGGAGAAACTGCCCAGCCGCGCCACGGAATCGAAAGCGGCGAGCGCGCTGGTGGATGGCAGGAGTTTACGGCTGAGTGATGTCATGAGCTATTACTATAGGTAATGCAAAAATGAGTAAACATGGCTTGTGTGCAGGGGGTCGGATAAGAATAATCCGGCCAGCAAATCCGGAGGCATCACGTGAGCGAACGCGCAGCATTCAATTGGCAGGACCCTTTTCTGCTGGAAGACCAACTGACCGATGATGAGCGGATGATCCGCGACGCCGCCGCAGCCTTCGGCAAATCGGAACTTATGCCGCGTGTGTCCGAGGCCTATCTTTCCGAAACCACGGAACCGGAACTCTTTCGCCTGATGGGCCGCACCGGCCTGCTTGGCGTTACCCTGCCGGAGGAATATGGCGCGGCCAATGCAAGCTATGTGGCCTATGGTCTCGTCGCCCGCGAGGTGGAGCGGATCGACAGCGGTTACCGCTCAATGATGAGCGTTCAGTCCTCGCTCGTCATTCACCCGATCTTCGCTTACGGCTCGGACGAACAGAAGAGGAAATACCTGCCAGGCCTCGTTTCCGGCGAACTGATCGGCTGTTTCGGCCTCACCGAGCCGGATGCCGGCTCCGATCCCGGCGGCATGAAGACCCGCGCCGAGAAGATCGAGGGCGGTTATCGCCTGCGCGGGTCGAAGATGTGGATTTCCAACGCCCCGATCGCCGATGTCTTCGTGGTCTGGGCGAAATCCGAAGCCCATGACAACCAGATCCGCGGCTTCGTGCTGGAAAAGGGCATGAAGGGCCTTTCCGCTCCCAAGATCGGCGGCAAGCTTTCGCTGCGCGCCTCTATAACGGGCGAGATCGTCATGGATGGCGTGGAAGTCGGCGAAGACGCACTGCTGCCCAACGTCTCCGGCCTGAAGGGCCCGTTCGGCTGCCTCAACCGCGCCCGCTACGGCATTTCCTGGGGCGTGATGGGCGCTGCCGAAGATTGCTGGATCCGCGCCCGCCAATATGGCCTCGACCGCAAGCAGTTCGGCAAACCGCTCGCCGGTACCCAGCTTTACCAGAAAAAGCTCGCCGACATGCAGACGGAAATCGCGCTTGGCCTTCAGGCATCGCTGCGCGTTGGCCGGCTGATGGACGAGCACAAGATGGCACCGGAGATGATTTCCATCGTTAAGCGCAACAATTGCGGCAAGGCGCTGGACATTGCCCGCCAGGCCCGCGACATGCATGGCGGCAACGGCATCCAGATCGAATATCACGTCATGCGTCACGCCCAGAACCTCGAAACGGTCAACACCTATGAGGGAACGCATGACGTCCACGCGCTGATCCTCGGCCGGGCGCAGACGGGAATTCAGGCGTTTTTCTGAGATCCATCGCGAACATATCTTTTGCTGGAACGCGAAACCGCCCGGGCACGCCAGCCCGCGCGGCACAGTTTCATACCAAGTCGGGTGATTCCGCGTTATCGGCACCTCTCCCCGCCTCCGATAATCTCTACGCGCAACCCAAAGGAGTGGCGGTTCACACCGGCCCTCAGGCCTTCACTCCCGCTCCAGTTCCGGCCGACTTCGCGCAATGCGGGCAAAATGGCGTTCTAGTCGCCCGTAGACTCCATATTAAAAAGCTCCATTCCCGTCATCCGAGTGAAACAATCGACCGGTACGCACCTATCTGGAACGATTCCAGATTGAACGGTGGAGACACGGATATGACCAACATCGATAAAAGCAAACTGTCCTGGGACGAGTGGGACGAACTTCAGAACCCTCCGCCGGCCGAAACCGACTTCGACCGAGTCGTTGAGACCGCACTTTCCCGCCGCGGTTTTCTCGGCGGCGTACTCGCCTTCGGTTCGGCCGCAGCCGCCATGGGCACGCTCGGCAATCTGATGAGCAGCACCTCTTCTGAGGCGCAGGAAGCCGCCGTCGGCCGTTTCCCCTTCAAGCCGGTTGCCGCCGCCACCGACCACACCATCCATGTTCCGGAAGGCTATAACTGGAAGCCGCTGGCGAAATGGGGCCAGCCGCTGTTCTCCAACATTCCCGATCTCGACCCCGCCAAGGGCGTCAGCGTTGAAAACTCGGACAAGGTCTTCGGTGAAAACACCGATGGCATGGAGCTTTTTGTCGTCGGCAACCATCAACTGATTGCCGTCAATCATGAATATGTAAACCCGGAAACCAACCTGCCGCACACTGACAAGGGCAATCCGAAGACGGCTGACGACGTGAAGATCCTGCAGAACATGCAGGGTGTCACCGTCATGGAAGTGGCGGAAGACAAGGATGGCTGGAAGATCGTTCTCGACAGCCCCTTCAATCGCCGCATCCACCACAATACGCCGATGAAGCTTTCCGGCCCGGCCGCAGGCTCCGACCTCGTCAAGACCGCCGCCGACCCTGATGGTGTCGACTGTCTCGGAACCTTCAACAATTGCGGCGCCGGCCGCACGCCCTGGGGCACCTATCTCACCTGCGAAGAAAACTTCAATGGCTATTTCGGCACCACCGACGCCGCCTTCAAATTGCCTGACGATTACAAGCGTTACGGCATCGTCGCCGAGACGCGCTACGCCTATGAGAAGTTCGACAAGCGCTTCGACGTCGCCAAGAACCCCAACGAACCGCGCCGCGCCGGTTACGTGGTCGAGATCGATCCTTCGGACGCCAAATCCACCCCCATCAAGCGCACTGCGCTTGGCCGCATCAAGCATGAAAACGCCGCCGTGGTGATTGCCCGTGACGGCCGTGTAGTCGTTTACATGGGCGATGATGAACGCGGTGAATTCCTCTATAAATTCGTCTCCAACGGCATTTACGTGCCCGGCGGCGACACCTCTAAGCTGCTCGACGAAGGCACTCTCTTCGTCGCCAAGTTCTCCGATGACGGGGCCGGCGAATGGCTCGCCCTGACGCCGGAAACGACAGGCATGAAGATCGACGAAATCTGCGTCCTCACCCGTCAGGCCGCTTCCAAGGTCGGTGCGACGACAATGGACCGCCCGGAATGGGTTGCCATCAACCCGGTCGCCATCGAAGCCTATTGCGCGCTGACCAACAACAGCCGTCGCGGTGAAATGAAGGACGGCAAGCTGCGCAGCAATGCGGGCGGCGACGCCATGGCAATCAATGCCGCCAACCCGCGCGAAAAGAACGAATACGGCCAGATCGTGCGCTGGTACCCCGAAAATGACGACCACGCGGACACAAAGTTCAAGTGGGACCTGTTCTGCATGGCCGGCAACCCTTCCGTTCACAAGGATGCCTATGCAGGGTCCTCGAACATCAACGAAGGCAACATGTTCAATTCGCCTGACGGTATGATGTTCGATAGCACCGGCCTGCTCTGGATCCAGACCGATGGCGAGGACACCAACGAAGGCAATTTCGCCGGCCAGGGCAACAACCAGATGCTGGCAGGCGACCCGGCAACCGGTCGTATCGAGCGCTTCCTGACTGCACCGAAGGGTTCCGAAGTCACCGGCCAGACCTGGTCGGCGGACAAACGCACTCACTTCGTTGGCATCCAGCATCCCGACGCGCCCTTCCCCGACGGCGAGGGAAAGCTGCCACGCTCTACCATCATCGCCATCAAGCGCGACGACAACGTGAAAATCGGCTGATCAGCACAGCATGGAGGCTCAGCCTCTTTGCTGTCTCGTCGCAACACTTCAGAACACCGCGCATCTTCAAAGTGCGCAGTGTTCCTCATGTGCGGTAAATAGGCCGCTTGGAAATGCTAAAGCACGGCAAGTCTGTGTCAGCCGTCGGGCCTGCTCATCCTCCAGCCATTGCACAGTCCGCCTTACCCATGACGTTTCTGCTTGCAGCAGCTCTAAGAGCCCGGAGCCTGATCGCTCTCTCCCGGGACGAGCAGCATCGGCCAAATGCAATGCCTGGGCTGATCGGGATAAAAGGGCGCGTAAGCCGGCATGGTCGATAACAATGTCTGTGCTACAGTCACACCGAGATCGTGCAGGGACATGCGAAAACTGGTGAGGCGCGGTTCCAGAAACTGGCCGCGCGGCCCGTCGCGGAAGCCGACCACGGCAAGATCCCGCCCCGGTTTCAGACCAGCTTCGGCAAGGCGGCGATAGAGACCAACAGCCATCAGCTCGTAGATCAGCACGATCGCGGTTGGCCGGGGCCGCATCTGCAGCCATTCGCTGGCGGCGTGATAACCGCCTTGCTCGCTGGATTTCGCCCGGATGACCAGAGAGGAGTCATAGGCAATGCCGTTGTCTTCGAGCGCCCGCCTGTATCCTTCGAGGAAAACGTAACCGAGATTGATATCGCTGTCCGGTGCGGCAACCGCGATCGAACGATGCCCGGCAGCGACAAGACGATCGACGGCACATTTTGCTACCCCCTCGAAATCGAGATCGATCCAGGCGTGATTGTCGCTGGAGGCCGTGCGGCCGAGCGACACGAAAGGCAGCCGGTTCTGCTTCAGGAAATCCACGCGTTTGTCGGTACGCCGGGTGGCGGAAATGATCATAGCATCCACCATGCGCCGCGCGACCATGCGCTTCAGATATTCATCCGGGTCCTCTTCACCTGGGCAAGGCAGAACGATGAGATCGAGATTATGTGCTGAAAACACGCTTTGCAGACCATCCGTCACGCCCAGGAAGAAGTTGTCGGAGTTTTCAACCGTCTGCGCGTCGCTACCGGTCATCAGGCCGATGACATTCGTGGTTCCCTGCCGCAGGCTGCGGCCGGACTGGTTTGCGACATAACCCAGTTTTTCGGCCGCTTCCAGAACACGCCGCCGCGTCTCTTCGTTCACATCCGGCTTGCCGTTCAGAGCGCGGGAAACGGTGCCTATCGATATCTCCAGATAATCGGCAAGCTGGCGAATTCCTTTCATGCACTCCCCTCCCTGGCCCGGCGCGCAAACAACGCGCCCCTCAACGGTATTGACATATCTAACATCATCGTCATAGTCTCGTAAACGTTTACGACGCTCTGCGCAAATAGGAGTTTGCGCAAGAGCCCGGGGAGATGAGATGACCTTTAATGCCGTTTTATGCGGGTGCGGAGCCATGGCCAGAGGCTGGTTGCGCGCCATTCAATCGACGCCAGACATTGCCGGCGCGATCAAGATCGTCGGTCTGGTGGATCTGAACGAGAACACGGCCCGCGCGCTTGCCGAAGAATTCGCTCTTACCGATGCGGTCATCGGCACCGATCTTCGCGCGGTTCTTGCTGAAACGAAAGCCGACATCCTTTTCGATATCGTCATCCCGCAGGCGCGCTTCGCCGTGGTTGAAGCCGGTCTTGAGGCCGGGTGCCATGTGCTGAGCGAAAAGCCGCTTGCCGCCTCGATGGAAGAAGCCGCGACTCTGGTGGAACTGGCGAAAAAAGCCGGCAAAATTCATGCTGTGGTGCAAAACCGGCGGTTCGTAGCCGGTATCCGGCGGCTCCGCCGCGCACTGGAAGACGGCATCATCGGTGATCTGACAGCCATCCATTGTGATTTCTTCCTCGGGCCCCATTTCGGCGGCTTCCGTGAAGAAATGAAGAACGTCCTGCTTCTCGACATGGCGATCCACACCTTTGATGCGGCCCGTTTTGTCGCCAATGAAAGGCCCCTCTCCGTCTTTTGCGTGGAGAAGAACCCTGCTGGCTCCTGGTATGCCCATGGCGCGAGCGCCAACGCCATATTCGAGTTCTCGAATGACGTCGTCTTCACCTATCGCGGTTCCTGGTGCGCCGAAGGCGAGCGGACCAGCTGGGAAGCACGCTGGCGGCTGATCGGTTCCAAGGGCATGATCGTCTGGGACGGGGAAGACAATTTCTCCGCCTCCGTGGCCGGCGAAGACCGAGGGCTTCTGCGCGGATACAAGACCGTAAACGTTTCCGATAATGTTTCCGAGAAGGATACGCGAGGCCATGCCAGCGTCATTCTCTCGTTCCTCGACTCCATTCGCACGGGTGAGATGCCGGAAACGGCCTCCTTCGACAACATCAACAGCCTTGCCATGGTAATGGGCGCGATCGAAAGCGCCCGCCTCGGCCAGCCTGTGTTAATTGCAGCATAAGGACTGAAACGTGAGCAATCCGGCAACATCCATCCGCATCGGCACCATGGTCAGCGCCAGCAAAGGCCAGGCGGCCGAACGCATCGGCCAGATCGCCGATCTCGGCTTTGAAAGTTTCGAGCCGTTCTTCTGGCAGACGACCAACGGTCAGGACCTTGCCGAGCTCGGCAAGCGCTGCCTTGACGCCATCGGCGAGCGCGACATCACCATCGGTACGCTCGGCATGTTCGGCAATCCGCTGGAAGAGACCGATATCGACCTTGAGACATTGCAGGGCTGGAAAGACTGCATCGACAACGCCCATCATTTCGGCGCCACCTGCGTTGCGGGTTTCACCGGCCGCCTGCGGGGCAAACCGCTGCCGGAAAGCCTGCCTCGATACAAGGAGATCTGGAGCGAGCTTGCCAAGCGCGCCGCCGACAAGGGCATAAAGATTGCCTTCGAAAACTGCGCCATGGACGGTAACTGGCAGACCGGAGACTGGAACATCGCCCATAACCCCGATGCCTGGGAGATGATGTTCAACGAAACGCCGGACGACAACATCGGCATCGAATGGGAACCCTGCCACCAGATGGTCTATCTCATCGACCCGCTGCCGCAGATCCGCAAATGGGCAGACAAGATTTTCCACGTCCACGGCAAGGACGCGACCATCCGCTGGGACGTCATCCGCGAACACGGCATTTTCGGCAAGGAGAAGTTCGTCTTCATGCGCACGCCGGGCTTCGGTGACAGCAACTGGACGGACATTATTTCTGAACTGCGGCTTGCCGGCTGGTCCGGCTCGATCGACATCGAAGGCTGGCATGACCCCGTCTATCGCGATGCGCTTGAGATGACGGGGCAGGTTCACGGCATGAACTATCTGAAAAAATGCCGCGGCGGCGATTTCGTCGTCGACCCGACATAACCGAAACCTTTTGGGAGAAGGTTTCCAGAGATTGCAAAGACGATAACCAAAGGAGGAGATTATGGGTATCGCGAAATGCATTATGGCCGGCGCTTTCTTGCTCGCGGGCGTATCGGCTGGCGCCATTGCAGCACAGGCGGAAGATGTGACGTTGACGCTGTGGTCGCTGGATCGCGATATCCAGCCCGCACCGAATCTTATCAAGGAATTCAACGCGCTCAATAACGGCATCAAAATCGAATACCGCCAATTGCAGTTCGACGATGTGGTCAGCGAATCCATGCGCGCCTATTCTACCGGGAATGCGCCCGACATCATCGCCATCGACAACCCCAACCACGCCATGTTCGCCTCACGCGGCGCGTTTCTCGACGTAACGGACATGATCGCCAAATCGGATGTCATCAAGACGGAGAACTACTTTCCGGGTCCGCTGAAATCCGTGACGTGGGACGGCAAATATTACGGGGTTCCGAAAGCCACGAATACGATCGCGCTTTATTACAACAAGGATCTGTTCAAGGCCGCCGGTCTCGATGCGGCAAAACCGCCGCAGACCTGGGACGAACTGGTGGACGCTGCCCGCAAGCTCACCAACCCCGCCAAGAATGTCTACGGCATCAGCTTCAGCGCCAAGGCGAACGAAGAAGGCACCTTCCAGTTCCTGCCCTGGGCTCAGATGGCGGGAGCGACATACAAGAACATCAATACGGACGGCGCGGTGAAGGCGCTTGAGACGTGGAAACTGATGCTGGATGAAAAGCTGGCATCGCCTGATACGCTGACGCGCAGCCAGTGGGACTCCACCGCCACGTTCAATGCCGGCAACGCTGCCATGGCGATATCAGGTCCGTGGGAAATCGACCGCATGCTCAAGGACGCCAAGTTCGATTGGGGCGTGGCGCTCCTGCCTGTGCCAACGCCCGACGCACCACGCTCTTCGGCCATGGGCGACTATAACTGGGCGATCTTCTCGAAGACGAAGCATCCGGAAGAGGCTTTCAAGGCAATCGAATTCTTCGCCTCCAAGGACAAGGACATGTTCAAGAATTTCGGCCAATTGCCGGCGCGTTCCGATATTCCGGTTCCGCCGACCGGCAATGCGCTGAAGGACGAAGCATTGAAGACCTTCGTCGAGCAGCTGAAATACGCCCAGCCGCGTGGCCCTTCGCCAGAATGGCCAAAGATTTCCAAGGCCATTCAGGATGCCATTCAGGGTGCCCTCTCGGGTCAGATGACACCGAAGGCGGCCCTTGATCAGGCCGCTGAAAAGATAAAGCTGATCGAAGGCTGATCTATCGGGGCGGGCGGCTGGTTCATCCTGCCCCCACCCAAGGGTTCCTCCCGGTGGGGCTGCCTGTCGCGAGAAGCGGCGGCGGCCCCGACTGGAGCGTGTGAGGATGTTTCATGAAAAAACTGTTTTCCAGCGTCAGTGACGGTCGCGGTTTCGACATCGTCCTTGTCGCGTTTCCTTTGGGCTTCCTGTTCGTCATGGCCGGGCTGCCGCTCATCTACAACATCGTCATGAGCTTTCAGGAAGTCGACATGTTCAGCCTGGGCACCTTCGTGCGCCCATTCGTCGGCTTCAAGAACTATGTCGACCTGTTCCGGCAGCCAGAAACCCTGCCGATCCTGATGAATACCGTCATCTTCGTCGTGGCCTCGATCGCCGGGCAGTTCGCTATCGGCTTTGGCCTCGCACTGTTTTTCTGGGTGAACTTTCCCGGCGCAACCTGGTTGCGCGGCCTATTCCTCGTCTCGTGGGTCATGCCCGGCCTTGTCGTGGGGGCCATCTGGAACTGGATCCTCTCAGGCGATTTCGGTGTGCTAAACTTCTTCCTGCGCGAAAGCGGCCTGATATCAGGCAATATCTTCTGGCGTTCGGATGCGAATTTTTCGCTCTGGGCGGTCGTCATCGCCAATATCTGGCTCGGCACCTCCTTTAACATGATCCTGCTTTCCGTCGGCCTCGCCTCCATTCCGAGCGACCTTTATGAGGCTGCGGAGCTGGACGGCGCCAATGCCTGGCAGCGCTTTTACACCATCACCCTGCCGATGATGCGTTCTACCATCGGCGCGATCGTCTCGCTCGGTCTGATCTTCACGCTGCAGCAATTCGATCTTTTTGCCGCCATTACCGATGGCGGGCCGAATAACAGTTCCAACGTGGCGCAATATTGGGCCTGGGACCTCTCATTCCGGCAATATGATTTCGGCAAAGGCGCAACGATATCGGTCATCATGATCGTATTCGTCATGCTGGCCTCCGTCGTTTACGTGCGCTCTACACGGCATGAGGTGCGCGGATGAGCATCACCAACCGCAACCGCCTGATGCTGGTTATCGCCATTGTGCTCGCCATCATCTACCTCTTCCCGCTTTACTGGATGTATCTGACGTCGCTTAAAAGCGGCTCGGAAATGTTTGCCAACCCGCCTTCGTTCTGGCCGGGTGATCCGCAATGGCAGACCTATGCCTATGTGTGGGAAAACCGCAACATGGGGCGTTATCTGTGGAATTCGGTGCTGATCGCCTCCAGTGCGGTGCTGCTGATCACCATTCTCGGTGTCGGTTGCGCCTATGTTCTGGCTCGGTATCGAAATGTCTGGGTGGATATCGGCCTGTTCCTCATCCTAATGCTGCAGGTGCTGCCGGCGTCGCTGATGATCACGCCGATCTTCGTCGGTTTCTCGCAATTCGGACTTCTGGATTATCCACGCCTGTCGGTCGTCCTCGCCATCGCCGCCAAAAGCATGCCCTTCTTCGTCGTGCTTGTCCGCGCCACATTCATGGCCGTTCCGCAGGAGCTGGAAGAAGCCGCACTTGTGGATGGCAACTCCCGCGTCGGCGCGTTTTTCAACATCGTGCTGCCGCTTGCCAGAAATGGCATCCTCGTCAGCGCCATTCTCATCTTCATGCAGGCTTTCGGCGAGTTCGTTTATTCGAAATCGATGATCCAGGCGGCGGAACTGCAGCCAGCCAGCGTCGGCCTCAATTCCTTCATGGGCCCCAATACCAGCGAATGGAACAACATCATGGCCTATGCGACCATGTATGTAACGCCCATTCTCGCCCTCTTCATTCTCTTGCAGCGCCGCATTGTGTCCGGCCTGACATCAGGAGCGCTTAAATGACCCTTCAGATCGAACTATCCGGCGTCAACAAATATTATGGTGCTTTCCATGCGCTGAAAAACATCAATCTCTCCATCAAGAAGGGCACCTTCGTCGCGCTTGTCGGTCCCTCCGGCTGTGGCAAGTCCACGCTTCTGCGTTCGCTGGCGGGGCTGGAAACCATTTCGGCAGGCGATATGCGTATTGCCGGCACGCTCATGAACGGTGTGCCGCCACGCAAGCGCGATGTTGCGATGGTGTTCCAGTCCTATGCGCTCTACCCGCATATGACGGTGGAGGAAAACCTCACCTATTCGCTGCGCATGCGCGGCGTTGCCAAGGCGGAGGCCCGCAAGGCTGCAGAGGAAGTTGCCGCCACGACCGGACTTTCAAAACTGATGAAGCGTTATCCGCGCGAACTCTCCGGCGGCCAACGCCAGCGCGTGGCGATGAGCCGGGCGATCATCCGCAATCCGCAGGCCTTCTTGTTCGACGAGCCGCTTTCCAACCTCGATGCGGCGTTGCGCGTCCATATGCGTAAGGAAATCCGCGCCCTGCATGATCGCCTGCACGCCACCTCCGTTTATGTCACCCATGACCAGATCGAGGCGATGACGATGGCCGACCATGTCGTCGTGATGCGCGATGGCGTGATCGAACAGCAGGGCACGCCGCTTGAACTCTACGACCGGCCCGTCAATCGTTTCGTTGCAGGTTTCATCGGCTCGCCGGCGATGAATTTCATTCCGGCCGTGGTCAGCCCGGATGGCGCTTCGCTTCTGCTGCAGTTCGGCGAAAACGAACCGCCGCAGTCGATCAGGGCTCCGGTTTCCCTGCCGCCGGGCAAGCGGGTCATCGTTGGCATTCGACCTGAGCATATCCGGCCGACGGGAGCACAGGACGCGGCGTTGACGCAGCCTGTGTCTGCCGTGGAAACGACCGGCTCGGCCACCTTCCTCACCCTTGGCACCACAACGGAGCTGGTCATCGCGGTGCAGGGGCGCAGCGCAGTCAAGGCCGGCGAGGTGATCGGCCTCGACATCAACCCGGCCGACATGCACCTCTTCGATGAGGAAACGGGCGTTGGCCTCGCAAAGCGGTAGGCCGTGATCCCGGGACGTATGCGTTGCGGGTCGCGTCAAACGGTCCGCTCTCGTCGCATCAACGCGATTTGAAGATGTCAAACAAGCTAGGGCGGGCAGCTGCAGAGGTTGAGGTGGCTGTAGCCTCGCCAACCTCGCGTGCTGCAATCGCCGGAGCAGCAGGTCCATCAATATCCACCCAGCGACCGGCATGGTCCGTGGATTGGCGTTTCAAGTAGGTGTAGGGCGTTTCATCCCAGCGCAGAACCTTCGCCTGCATATTGTCGAGGATAAAGTCCCCCCGGTCCGTTCTCACTGTCAGGATGGCATGGCCCGCCCCGCGTTCATCCCGCACGACCGTTATCAACAGGTCCGAAACATCGAGACCAGCCTGCATCAGGCGCCTACGCTTCTCCAGCGCCAGGTCTTCGCAATCTCCCGCGCCGTTATCGGGATATTCCCAATAGTCCTCGTAACCCCAGACTTCCATATCGCTTCTCTGGTCGATTTCAACATTGACGGCATTGTTGACCGAGACGATAGTCGCCCAGAGATCAGGCGTCAGATTAAGCGGTGGCATTGACTTGACTGGCTGGCATTCTGCGGAATGCCTCTGACAAAACTCGTAATGTCCGATCGGCTGAGATGTGATCCTGCCCGTCTGCATCGATGGAGACGCCTGCGCCGGCGCGGCCAGAGCGACGACAGTCAGAATGAAACATGCTTGAAGCGATTTGATGAGATAGGTCATGTTCGTCTCCTGACGACATGAGCTATCCGTGGCCGCTTGAGGTCACATGAAACAAAACGTTCGACTTTTAACGACCGCAAAAATTGAGGTGCAGAAGTTTCGGAACGGAATTCAGACCGACGTGATCGCCAACCTGACGAGCCGAAGTGACGGTCTCGTCGTCGCGCTCGCAGGAACGCCGGCCGGGCAGAAGTTTAAACGTTGCGACGAACGGCTATTACATCTTTCGGTTGCCAGCCTTTCTTCTCAGTTAACCTTGCATCTTACCGATGATGTAATGATGGGCATGTTAAAAATTGCGCATGTACTTGAAGAGCGCATGAATGACGATACCCACTGCCTTGCAAAAACTGCGGGACTTCATGTCCGTGCGGTCCGACAACCCTGATCTGCTGAAAGCACAACACCAAGCTTTCACACGACAGATGCCGATGATGTATTTCATCCTGCTTTCCAGCACATGGGCGTTGGCCGCGACGCATATTCGGTTTGCACCGCTTTGGCTGACCGTCGGCGTTCCGGCTCTATTCACGCTTGGCTGCACGCTCAGGATAGCCTTCTGGTGGAGAACGCGGGGCATTGAGCCATCGGCTGAGGTTGCTCATGCCATATTAAGGCGGACAAATCGACTGGCTGGCGGTATCGCCATCGCATTTACGATCTGGTCCTTTTTGCTGGTGCCCTATGGCGATGCCTATACGCGTTCCCATGTTGCCTTCTACATGGCGATCACCGTCATATCGTGCATCTTCTGTCTGATGTATGTCCGCTCGGCCGCATTTATGGTGACAGTCATCGTCAACGGTGCCTTCATCGCCTTCTTCCTGGCCTCAAAGCAACCAACCTTCGTCGCCATTGCCATCAATATGTTGCTGGTATGCACCGGCATGATGTCGATCCTGCTCACAAATTACCGCAATTTCGAGAACATGGTCATTTCGCAGAAGCGCACCGAGGCACTCAGCAACGAGAACCTGCTGCTTGCCAACAGGGACAGCCTGACCGAACTGCCCAACCGTCGCGCTTTTTTTGCGCATCTGGAAGCGGAGCTTGACAAGGCGAAAGCCAATGGCACACGGCTGGCTTTGGGCGTTATCGATCTGGACGGTTTCAAGCCGGTGAACGACCTCCACGGCCACTCGGTGGGCGACAGGTTATTGATAAATGTCAGCAAGCGCCTCAGCGAAAGCCTGAAAGCAAGCAAGGCTTTTCGACTGGGCGGCGACGAATTTGCCATCATCGCTCCGGTCATTCCTGACGACGCGCAGCTCGTGGCCAATGCCAATGCGATCTCCGAGCGATTAAGGGCGCCCTACCATATGGCGGAGGGCACGGTTCATGTTTCCGCATCCATGGGCATTGCCGTGTTTCCCCATCTCGCCTCGACACTCGAGGAGCTTTTCGACCGGGCGGATTACGCGCTTTATCATGCCAAGAGGACCCGGCGTGGGGACGCCGTTCTGTTCGACGCCGAACACGAGAAGCAGATCAACATCGAAGCCCGCATCGTACACCTGCTCAAACAGACGGAGATTGAAAAAGAGCTATCGGTTGTCTTCCAGCCTGTGGTCGACATACGCGACGGAACAACGGCGTGTTTTGAAGCGCTGGCACGATGGAGTAGTCCCGTTCTTGGACAGGTGCCACCTTCCCAATTCTTCGCCATAGCGGAACGCGCGGGTATCGTCAGTTCGCTGACGCGGCCGCTTTTGAAGAGGGCGCTCGCTTCGGCGTCACAATGGCCGCCGTCGGTGCGGCTTTCGTTCAACCTTTCGGCCCAGGACCTCAATGCCTGCGAAGGCGTGCTCTCTCTGATCGGCATCATCGAAAACAGCGGATTCGATGCCCGCCGTCTTGATCTCGAAATTACCGAGACAGCTTTTGCCCATGATTTCGAACAGGTCAAACAGTCGGTCGAAATGCTGCGGCGGCTCGGCTGCGGTATCTCACTCGATGATTTCGGCACCGGCTACTCGAGCCTCACCCGGCTGCACGCGTTACCGCTCACCAAAATCAAGATTGACCGGAGCTTCGTAACCGACCTGCATGAAAAACCAGCCAGCTACAAAATCGTGAAATCGCTTCTCGCCCTCAGCCGGGACATGGAGCTGGAATGCGTGGTCGAAGGGGTGGAAACACCCGCCGAACTGGCAACACTCGAAAGCCTCGGCGCCACGCTGGTACAGGGCTACATTTTCGCGCCGCCACTTAAAGAGCGGGATGTAGTGGAATTTCTGTCGGTACAGGCTGCCACGCAAGGTGGCCTCAGCCGGACCGGGCAGTGAACCCCGTGTATGCCGCCTTTCTCACGCCAGCAGTAAATTGCGACGTGCACCTGTGCAGCATCGCAAAAACGATGGAACGGTTTTTCCGCGCATGAGTTTATTTTTCGTGAACCAAGACAGGAGGAAGAACCATGGACCACAGCAATCATGTCCGCCTTGCGGAAACCGAACTGACGCCTTCGGTGCTCGAGGGCGCTACCGTTTATGGCGCAGATGACCATAAGGTCGGTAAAGTCGACCACGTCCACGGCGCTGGTGCGAGCAGCACCGCAATCATCGACGTCGGCGGATTCCTTGGCATCGGCGCAAAGCCAGTTGCCGTTCCCCTCAGCGATCTCGACTTCATGCGTGATGAAGACGGTGATGTACACGCCGTTACATCCTGGACGAAGGATCAGCTGAAAGAGATGCCAGAGCATCATCACTGAGTTCGATTTAACCCCATCCTTAAACGCCCGGCCAAGCCGGGCGTTTTTGCGTTGGGAGCTTTCCCCTTGTTCAAAGATCGCGCGCCGCTCAAATGGAACCGTTGGGCCGATCAGGCATTTTTAAGACGCGCGATATTTGGTCGCGGGCAATTGAAGGGGACGACAATTGAACGATGAGATACAGGCGACGCCGCTCAGCATCGATGACGTGACTGTGATCGACGACCAGAAGGTTAAGAAGGCCGTGACGGCGGCGGCGCTCGGCAACGCCATGGAATGGTTTGATTTCGGCGTCTATGGCTTCGTCGCCTATGCCGTGGGCAAAGTCTTTTTTCCCGAGGCAGCTCCAGCTGTACAAACCGTTGCGGCACTGGCTACTTTTTCGGTTCCATTTCTCATTCGTCCGCTTGGTGGCGTTTTCTTTGGCGCGATGGGCGACAAGTTCGGGCGTCAAAAGGTACTCTCCCTCACCATCATCATCATGGCGGCCAGCACCTTTTGCATTGGCCTCATTCCCGGCTATGCAACGATTGGCATATGGGCGCCCATCCTGCTGCTGCTTTGCAAGCTCGCACAGGGCTTTTCGGTCGGCGGCGAATATACCGGTGCCGCCATTTTTGTTGCAGAATATGCACCCGACCGTAAACGAGGTTTCCTAGGCAGCTGGCTGGATTTCGGATCTATCGCCGGTTTCGTCCTGGGCGCGGGCTTTGTCGTTTTGCTGAGTGCCTCGTTGGGAGAGGCAACGTTCCTCGACTGGGGTTGGCGTATTCCCTTCTTCCTGGCCGCACCACTCGGATTAATCGGCCTTTACCTGCGCCACGCGGCGGAGGAAACGCCTGCCTTCACCGAGCGCCTTCAACGCGCTGAAGAAGAGGATCGCCAGGCGTTGAAAGAGCGGCCGATGGTTCCAATCAGGGAAATCGCCAGCAAGCATACGCGGTCCCTCGCCATCTGCATCGGAATGGTTCTCGTGACCAACGTGACCTATTACATGCTGCTTACCTATATGCCGACTTATCTGTCGAAGACGCTGAACTACAGCGAAGATCACGGCGTCCTCATCATCATCGCTGTCATGGTCGGTATGCTTTTCGTGCAGCCTGCCATTGGTCTTTTAAGTGACCGGATTGGACGAAAGCCGTTTCTCGCCGTCGGCAGCACAGCAATCCTGTTCCTCTCCCTGCCGGCTTTCCATCTGATCGCCAGCGGACAAGTGGTCCGGATCTTCTTCGGCCTGCTTATTCTCGCGGTTGCGCTGAACTGCCTGATCGGCATCATGGCTTCCACCTTGCCTGCCCTCTTCCCGGCCCGTATCCGGTACAGCGCACTGGCAATCTCGTTCAACATCTCGATCATCGTGGCAGGCCTCACCCCCACCATCACTGCGTGGCTGGTGGAAGCGACCGAGAACATCTACATGCCGGCTTATTACCTGATGGTCGCCGCCGTCTTCGGTATCGCAACGACCTTCTTCCTCAAGGAAACGGCCAATCGGCCTCTCTACGGTGATACGCCCAACGCCTCCAACCGCAAGGAAGCGAAATCGCTTCTGGCGGAGCAATATCTGCACATTGAAAAGAGCGTGGAAGAGATTGATGAAGAACTTGAGAGGCTGGAGGAGCAGAAATCGATCTTGCAGGCCAAACGAGATCAACTCGTCGGCCGGCACCCGGATCTGACCTGAGCCGCGCACCTACTGGCCTGGTTTCAGACCAGATGTCTCTGTGTTTCACAAGCGAAATGCGCGGCGGTGCTTCCGCACGCCGCGCACCGAAGTGTCGAAATAAGCAAGAATGTTTAAGCGACCGGACCGCAGATCAGACGGCGAGAAAGCCGCCATCTATCGGCAGCACGGCGCCAGTAACCATCTTGCTGTCATCGGAGAGCAGCATCGCGATGCTTTCCGCCACCTCTTCCGCCTCCGCAAAGCGGTTGAGAGGATGACGCACCATCATCGGCTGGCTCTTGACGGGATCGTTCCACGCTTCGGCGGCGAGTTCGGTAAGCGTGATGGTCGGGGCGACAGCGTTGACACGGATGCCATGCGGGCCGAGTTCCTTGGCAAGCACGCGGGTCGCACCCTCAAGCCCGGCCTTTGAGGCCGCATAGCAAAGGTGATCCTGAAAACCGCGATGGCCGGCAATCGAG
Source organism: Agrobacterium tumefaciens (assembly GCF_017726655.1). Taxonomy (NCBI): domain Bacteria; kingdom Pseudomonadati; phylum Pseudomonadota; class Alphaproteobacteria; order Hyphomicrobiales; family Rhizobiaceae; genus Agrobacterium; species Agrobacterium tumefaciens. The sequence goes on along the minus strand of NZ_CP072309.1, from coordinate 1,675,650 downwards.
GTAATGTTGACGATAGCACCGCCCCCGCCCTTCGCGACGCGGGCGCGGGCAAATTCCTGACACGTGATGATGGCAGCGCGCAGATTGATGCCAAGCACAGCCTCGTAGCCTGCGTCGCTCATATCCAGCACGCTCTCCAGCACGTTGATGCCGGCGCTGTTGATCAGAAAATCGCAGGTGCCGGCTTCGGCCATGGCAGCGCGGGTAGCCTTAACGTCGGCAAGATCGGCGCGGATCGAACGTCCTCCGATTTCGCTTCTCAGGCTATCGAGATCGGACTGCGTGCGGCTGATCGCCACGACCTCTGCGCCGCGAGCGGCCATCAGCTGTGCGCAGGCGCGGCCGATGCCTTTGCCTGCACCGGTAATGATCACGGACTTTCCGGAAAACTGCATGAAATCCTCGTTGTTTGGCGACCTACACGGCCGGATGATCTAAGCGTGTGACGCGGTTCAGGCATGGCTGGCGGCGCGAATGGCGCGCGCCGCATTCTGAAGCGATAGAAATGCGTCGTAGCGTGCCTGATGAACCTTCTGGAAAGCGGGATCGGGAGCCGCACAGCTGGCGATCCGCGACATTGCGGGCATCGCTGCCATCAGGTCCGGATAGGTTCCGGCGGCGACGGCACCCAACATGGCCGAGCCGAGAAGTACGGGCTCCTCGCATTCGATGAGTTCGACCGGGAAACCCGTCGCATCGGCCAGCAACTGCCGGGCAAGCGGGTGGGCACCTGCGCCGCCGCTAACACTGATGGTTTCCACCGGCGCTCCATCGCGGGCCTGCGTTTCGATGATCTGGCGAAGACCGTAGCCGAGGCCGAGAAGTCCGGCCACATAAAGCGCGACGAGAGAATCCACACCCGTTTCCATGCCATAACCGGCGATGACGGCGCGGGCATGCGGATCGGCGAAGGGCGCGCGGTTGCCGAGAAACTCCGGCACCACATGAAAATCCTCTGCGAGCTTTGCTGCAGCGGAAGCAGATGCAGCAAGGCCGATGGCGCGGTCGGCCAGCCAGACCGGCAAGGCCTTGCCATCCTTCTCGGCCAGCGACTCCGCCTCACCAAAAGCCGGGTGCAACTGAACCAGGTAATCGATTGCGGCGCCAGCGGCGGACTGACCGCCCTCATTCAGCCACGCGCCGGGAACCATGGCGGAATAATATGGCCCCCACACGCCCGGCACAAAGGCCGGCTCAGTTGTGGTCGTCATGGTGCAGGACGAGGTACCGAAAACATAACCAAGGCATTTCGAAGCGTCGCCACCGGCAGCGACTGTGCCGACACCGCCAGCATGGGCATCGATGAGGCCCGCGGCAACGGCGGTGCCTGCTCTAAGCCCCATCGCCTGTGCGGCATCTTCGGTTAGCCCAGCGCCCAGCGCCGTGCCCGGATGGACGACGCTTTCGCCGATGCGGCGAAAGCCCTGCTCGGCCAGATCTCCAAGACCGATCTTGGCGAAATATTCCGAATCCCAGCGGTTTTCATGGGCGAGATAGGTCCACTTGCAGGTAACAGTGCAGGCAGAGCGATCAAGCGCGCCGGACGCCTTCCATGTCAGAAAATCCGTAAGATCGAAGAAGTGCTCAGCCCGGGAATAAATATCCGGCCGATTTTCCCGAAGCCACAAAAGCTTCGGCGTCTGCATTTCGGGAGAGATGCGTCCACCGACATATTTAAGGACCGCGTGTTCACCGGCGTTGATGCGCTCGGCCTGTTCCACGGCGCGGTGGTCCATCCAGACGATGATATCGCGCTCCGGATGACCGGCATCGCCAACCGGCAACGTCTCATCGTCAGGCCCGCGGACAACGAGCGAGCAGGTGGCATCAAAACCGATGCCGGCGACCTCCGCCGGATTAATACCAGCGCGCGAAACGCTTTCGCGTACGCTATCGCAAACCGCCTGCCAGACCTCGCCGCTCGATTGCTCGGCAATGCCGCCATCCTCGCGGTGCATGCTGATCGGGCGCTTGGCGGTGGCGAGAAGCTTGCCCGCGACATCAAAGACACCGGCCCGCGCCGAACCGGTCCCGACATCGACGCCAACAAGATAGGAAGCCATTAACGATACTCCTCGGAGCGGTTCATCCGGTGCTTAACTAGGTTGAAGCGGCGGGACCGGTTCCGATTTCCCCGCCGCTCCTGAAGTCTTAGACGCGGTCGAAGTTGGTCGGCAAGACCAGCATGTCGCGAATGGTGACGGTGCGCTTGCGCGTCAGCATGTAGACGACGGCATCGGCCACTTCGCTCGCATCGATGAGGCTGCCCGATTCCTTGGCCTTGCGGAGGTTTTCCTCCGGCCAGTCGGCAAGAAGTGCGGAAACGACCGGGCCGGGGGACACCTGCGCAACGCGCACGCCGTGGGGGATCATCTGGCGACGCATGCCCTGTACGAAGCTGGTGATCGCCCATTTCGAGCCGGAGTAAACCGGCTCCCAATAGGTCGGGAAGTGGCCGGCAATCGAGCAGGTGACGATGATATCGCCGGTCTTGCGCTCGGACATATGCGGCACGACGGCATGAACATTCTTCATGACGGCGTTGACGTTGAGATTGAGCATCTTATCGATGGCTTCAGGGGTCGTTTCGGTGAGATCGCCGCCAATATAGGTGCCGGCGTTGCAATAGAGAATGTCGATATGATCGACCTTCTTGAGGATCTCAGGGATCATCGCGTTGCAGCTGTCGGCATCGAGCAGATTGGTGACCTGCGGGATGGCGCGGTCGCCGAGCTTGGCGACCAGATCATTCAGGGCCTTCTCGTTCCAGTCGACCATGACCACGGTCGCACCCTGTTCCAAGAGCGCTTCTGTGGTGGCAAGCCCGATGCCGGATGCGGCGCCAGTGATGACCGCAATCTTGCCTTGCAGCGATTCAGACATGTAATTCTCCTGCGTTTATGAAGATGTTTCCGGGCCGGCTCAGCGCCATTCGCGCCCGATATAGATGGCCAGCAGGATGATGCCGCCCTTGATGACATCCTGCAGATAGGGGTTGATGCCCATCAGGTTGAGGCCGTTGTTCAAAATGCCCAGCAGCACCGCGCCGATGAGCGTGCCGAGAATGAGACCTCTGCCGCCGGCAATCGCCGTGCCGCCAAGAACGACGGCCGCGATTGCATCCAGTTCGAAGCCGACGCCTGCATTGGGCTGGCCACTCATAAGGCGACCGGTGAGGATCAGCGCGGCGAAAGCTGCCGTGACGCCGGAGATGCCATAGACGGCAAGCTTGACGCGCTGGGTCTTCACGCCAGAAAGTCGGGCCGCCAACTCGTTTCCGCCGAGGGCATAGACGTGGCGGCCGAATGCGGTCCGCTGCAATAGTACCCAGGCAATGCCGTAGATCACCACCATGATGACGACAGGGACGGGAACCACACCGATACGGCCGACACCGAACCAGGAAATCCAGCTCGGAATGCCGCTGACGGGGTAGCCGCCGGAATAGATGAGGCCGAGGCCACGCGCCATGCCCATGGTGGCGAGCGTGACAATGATCGCCGGCATCTTGCCCCAGGCGACAAGCGCCCCGTTAAAAATGCCGATGCCCAGACCGATGAACAGGCCGGCCGGCAGCGCAATTGCGGGCGAGAGGCCAGTGTTCACCATGAGGCCGGCAGACAGCGTGCCGATAAGCGCCATGACAGCCCCGACCGACAGGTCAATGCCGCCGGTGAGGATGACGAAGGTCATGCCAACGGCGAGAATGCCGACGACGGAAACCTGCCGCAGGACGTTCATGATGTTGTTGACGCTGAAGAAATTGTCGCTCGCAAGCCCCATGAGGATGGATACAACAATCAGACCCGCCAGCGGCAGGGCAAGCGGTGAGCGCAGCATGGCACTGAGACTGAAACCGCCGGTTTTCGCGGCAGTGCCGGTGTTTGCATCAAGCGACATGTTCAACTCTCCCGGTGGTGGCGTTTGTCATTATTGTTTCTGAATTGATGTCGTCTCCCTCGACCGTGGCGACGATGCCGCCGGAGCGGAAGACGCAGACCCTGTCGGACATGCCGATCACTTCCGGCAGCTCCGAGGAGATCATGATGATCGAGTAACCCTTGGCGGCGAATTCGCGCATTAGCGAATAGATTTCCGCCTTAGCACCCACATCGATGCCGCGTGTCGGCTCATCGAAGATCAGCACGCGCATATCGTGGTTCAGCCAGCGGGCAATGACGATCTTTTGCTGGTTACCGCCGGACAGGGTATCGACACGGGCATAAGGCCCTTGGGCCTTCACCTGCACTTGCGCCATTGCTTTCGTCGTGTACTCCAGTTCCTTCTTGAGATCGAGGAACCAGTGCGCCTTGCGGTATTTGCCGTAGTTGTTCAGCGAGATATTCTGCAGGATGGAGAAGCTGGTGATCAGTCCCTCCTCCTTGCGGCTCTCAGGCAGCAGGCCAATGCCGCGCATCAGCGCATCATCGGGGCCGGAAAAACGCGTCTCCACACCATCGAGCTTGATCTTGCGACGCGAGGCTGAATGCGCCCCGAGCATGGCGAGAACAGTTTCCGTACGGCCCGAGCCGACAAGCCCGGCAAAACCAAGAATTTCGCCCTTGCGCAGCTCAAAGCGCGAGACAGGGCCGCCCTTTTTCAATTGCAGCTCTTCGACTTCAATCACCTTTGCGGCAGAAGGATCGAGCTGCGGCTTGGGCGGGAAGCTGGCCTCGATGCGCCGGCCGACCATCATCTCCACCAGCCGGTCATTATCGACCTCCGAGGTCAGGCACGAGCCGATCAGCTCGCCATCGCGCAGGACGGTGATGCGGTCGCAAATCTCGAATATTTCTTCGAGGTGGTGCGAAATGAAGATGATTGCCACGCCCTGACGGCGCAACTCACGCATGACCTTGAACAGATGTTCGGTCTCGGAAGGCGTCAGCGTGGCGGTCGGCTCGTCGAGCACGAGAATGCGGGCATCAAGCGACAGCGCCTTGGCGATTTCCACGAACTGCTGCTGGGCGACAGATAGCCGATGCACCGGCACGTCGAGCGGCACATCCACAGCCAGCCGGCTCATGATTTCTGCTGCGCGCTTGCGCATCGCGCCCTTGTTCAGAAGGCGCAGCGGCCCGCGGATTTCGCGAGCAAGGAACATGTTTTCGACGGCGTTGAGATAGGGGATCAGGCTGAATTCCTGAAACACGATGCCGACACCGGCGGCAATCGCCTCATCATAATTGGCGAAGCGGCGATCCTTGCCGTCAATGCGGATCGTTCCTTCGGATGGCTGCAAAATGCCGCACAGGATTTTCATCAGCGTCGATTTGCCGGCGCCGTTTTCGCCCAGAAGCGCATGCACCTCACCGGCGCGCGCCTCAAGGTCGACGCCACGCAGGACTTCGATCTTGCCAAAGCTTTTTCTTATTCCATTCAGTTCCAGCATTTCACCCTCCTCAATGGTCGGGATTTAACCCCGCCCCCATACGAGATGGGGACGGGGTCTGGGAGGAGTTCTTACCAGCTGAACTCGCCGGCGTTCTTGCTGTCGACGACCATAACGTCGATCGGGACTTCCTTCGGCACGACGCGAGCGCCCCACTTCTGGGCGAGCGCCATGGCAAGGCCGACACGAACCTGGTCACGCGGGAACTGCGCGGTGGTTTCGATGAAAGGACCACCCTCGGCAATCGCCTTCACAGCTTCCGGAGCACCGTCTACCGAGGTCAGCTTGATGTCCTTGCCGGAGCCCTGGATCGCAGCCAGAGCGCCCATCGCACCGCCGTCATTCACCGAGAAGATACCGGCGAGGTTCGGACGCGACTGGATCATGTTTTCAACGACGCCGAGAGCAACGGAGCGGTCCTGACGGCCGTTCTGCGTATCGACCAGCTTGATCTCGGGGAATTCGGCGAGTGCGGCCTTGCAACCTTCGACGCGCTGAAGGATCGGCACGACCGGGATACCGTCGAGGATCGCGACTTCACCCTTGCCGCCGAGCGCGTCACCGAGATGCTTGCACGATTTGTAGCCCGCGTCACGGTTCTTCGAGCCGACGAAGGTATCGACCGGGCCGTTGGCGTTGGCGTCAACAGCAACGACGATTACGCCGGCAGCCTTGGCAGCGTGAACGGCGGCTTCGATGCCGGCGCTGTCAGTCGGGTTGAGAAGCAGAATGTCGATCTTCTGCTGCAGCATGTCTTCAACGTCAGAGATCTGCTTGGCCACATCGTGGCCGGCATCGGTCACGACAACGTCAGCGCCAATGCTTGCTGCGGCTTCCTTCAGCGCTTCCTGCATCGACACGAAATAGGGGTTGTTCAGCTCCTGGAAGGTCATGCCGATCTTCAGCTTTTCCTGCGCTAGCGCCGGAGCGGCCATCATTGCAATTGCGGCTGTCGCCATCAGAAACTTGGATTTCATTTTCATCTCACTCTTCCTCCCATTAGGAAAGTTGGGGCAACAAGTGCCCGTTTCCGGACAGACCTCTGCCCGAATTCTTAGAAATTGGCGATGTGTCGCTGGTTTACTCCGCCATCACAGCTGCCTTCTGGGCCGCAAAAATGGTTCGGAACCTCGACGGTGACATTCCCTTGAGTTTGAGGAAATGCCGGTTGAAATTGGAAAGGTTGGAGAAGCCAACATCGTAGCAGACCTCCGCCACCTTCACGTCCTGATCCGCCAAAAGCATCTGACAGGCGAGATCAATGCGTAACTGATTGCGATACCGCACCAGCGTCGTACCCGTATGGCGCTTGAAGGCGCGGGAAAAGGCGCTCGGGCTTTGGCCGACCATGTCAGCCAGATCGATCTCTTCAACCTGCTCGGTCAGATGTTCGCGCAGATGCGACAAAGCGCGGTTGATACCGCTATCGCCGATGCCCGTCAGATCAAGCTCGTAGCTAAGGCTTGCCAGCACCTCAGATGTCGGCGCATTGACCAAGAGATCGAGAATTTCCCAGAAAAGCGCCAGACGCTTCAGCCCCTGCGCCTCGATAAGCCGAAGGATCAGCGGACGAACGCGATCGCTGGTCTCATCATCAAACAGAATACCGCGGCGGCTACGGTCCAGCAGCGCGCGCACCACTTCCATTTCGGACATGGAGGCGCAGGCATCCTCGATAAAGCTCTCCGGAAACTGGATCACGAGGGAACGTGTCGGAACGATTTCGTCCGGCTCGATCTCGCTGATCCAGTTCTGGGGGAGATTGGGGCCGGTCATGATGAGCTGACCGGGGCTGAAACGGCCGACGAAATCACCGATATAGAAGGTGCCTGACGTCGCGACGACGAGATGAATTTCATACTCGGGATGATAATGCCAGCGGACGGTACGGAACGGATAGCCATGCCGCCAGGCAGCGAAAGATTCGCCCTTGCGGATGTGCACCAGTTCCAGATCGGGCTGCATCATAGTCCCTCCCACTCATACGTCCGCCGCATTCACGGAGCGGGCCATTCCTCTTTATGGCTCGTCCCAGGCGTTGATGGGAGCATAGGGCGTGCGGCATCTCTGCATCCACATCACGCCGAAGAAATTGCTGATACTTTTTTGACTCATTTTTGTCGAGAAATGAAGAGCCGCCCGATAGGACTGATTAAGGACGTGGCGAAGGCAGCGATTTTTTCGCTCAATTTGCCGTGATGCGCTCAAACAATGCGCAACCAAACACGATTTCTGGTGAAATTTTCACGTGTGGCCCACCGGATGCCGGCAGGCCACACTCATACTTTTCCGTAACGTCTCTGCCGCTCATTCATCAGCGGCAAGCCATGTCCTTTATTGCGGCATCACGATCTGCAGTTTCACATCCGTTTCGCGCGCTTCCACCGCGCGGTCGAAACCGGCAATGCTGTCTTCGAAGGGAATGGTGGCCGAAATTAGCGGCTTCAGGTCGACCTTGCCGGAGGCGATGAGCGCTACGGCGCGGTCATAGACATTGGCATAACGGAATACCGTCTCCACCCGCAGTTCCTTGGCCTGAAGGCCGACAATGTCGACCGGAACCGGATCGACCGGCATGCCAACGAGCACGACGGCGCCGCCCGGTCGAGCCAGGGTGGCAACGCCAAGAATGGCTGGCGCTGCCCCGGAGCATTCAAAGACGATGTCGCAGCCCCAACCGTCCGTCGCAGCCGAAACTGCTTCGGCGAGGTTTCGCTCGCGGATGTTGACGGTCTCGATGCCGTCATAGGCGGCGATGATATCCAGCTTCGGCTGAGCGAGGTCGGCTACGATGACCTTGGAGCAACCGCCGGCAAGCGCTGCCAGCGCCACCATCATGCCGATCGGACCTGCGCCCGTGACAACGGCGATATCACCTGGCTGAATGCGTGCCCGCAGCGCCGCCTGCATACCGATGGCGAAGGGTTCGACCATCGCGCCTTCGGCAAAGGAAACGTTGTCCGGCAGCTTGTACGTGAATGCCGCAGGGTGAACGATTTCCGGTGTCAGGCAACCGTGGATCGGCGGCGTCGCCCAGAAGCGAACGGCAGGATCGACATTATAGATGCCAAGCTTCGATGCCCGCGATGTGGCATCGGGAATACCCGGCTCCATGCAGACACGGTCACCCGCCTTGAGATGGGTGACGTCGGAACCGGTTTCGATCACCGTACCGGACGCTTCATGGCCGAGCACCATGGGCGCGTTGACGACGAAATGGCCGATTTTGCCATGGGTATAATAATGGACGTCAGAGCCGCAGATACCGACCGTGTGGGTGCGAATGCGCACATCCTTCGGTCCGAGCTCACCTGAACCGGCCCCACCGGGAATATCAAAGTCCCTGAGCGACAGCTTGCCTTTTTCTTCCAGCACCAGTGCCTTCATCTCATCCTCCGTCGTTTGCGATACGCCTGGCAGCGAATTCCGTAAGCGTGATGGCGTGCAACTTCGGCAAAAGTAAACTTAAATCACCAGGATCGACCCGTTTTTTTGCTGGACGGAAAAACTGTATCGGTAGGCGCGGAATTTCTCATTAATGGCAGGCGAATGAAGTTGTCCGCCGCGACCGGCGCACCTGCGATTCGCCAGGAAAAATCAGGCGTGCCCTATGGAGCAGTTTGCCCGGCCCGTTCAAACTTTTCTGAGCCGCAACCCTTCCAGAAGGGCCCTGAAACTATCGATCGCCCGTTTCGACGTTGCTTCGGGGTCATCGGAATTAGCGATCCACTGCGCAGCGCTGCTGCTTGCCGCATTGATGAAGCGGGCGCAGGCCTCGGGATCGATATCGCCGATAGTGCCTTCTTCGTGAAGTGCCGCGAGGCTCCGGGCGACGGCGGAAATGCAGCCATTGGCGTTAGGCCAGCGCGAAGGATCACCAAGCACCGCAGGGCCGTCGCGAAACATGATCCGCTGTATCTCCGGTTCGAGAGCCATGCGCACATAACCGAGATTTTCTTCGACAAAGCCCTCCCAGCGGGAGCTGGCCTTTGAGGAAATCTCACAGAGCCTCTTCGTCATTTCCGCGTCGATTTCGGCCACGACTGCCGACAGGAGACCCTTTTTGTCGCCGAAATGATGATAGAGCGCACCGCGCGTCAGACCGGCATCCGCCGTGAAATCGTCCATGGATGCTTCCGCATAGCCCAAGTTGCCAAAGGCCTTGCGACCGGCAGCCAGCAGCTTTGTCCGCGTCTCGGCGATCATTTCGGTGCGGGGTTTGCGCATTATTACTCCATGTCCGACATACGGCACGTATATTAGTTGACATACGCCGCGTATGCAATTACTTCATTCACATACGCCACGTATGTTTGTGGTGGATACCCTCAGAACAAGGTGCATCCCGATGTCCAATCCATACAGCGAAATCTTCCGGGCTCCAGGCGCAAAAAGTTTTTCCGCCGCCGGTTTCTTCGCGCGCCTCCCCATTGCCATGGCCCCGATCGGCATTGTCGCCATGCTGTCTCAAACTCACGGTGAATATTGGCTGGCCGGCGCAGTGTCGGCGACCTTTGCGCTCACAAACGCCGCCGTCTCGCCGCAGATTTCCCGTTTGGTGGATCGCAAGGGACAAAGCGCCGTCCTTATCCCGGCCACTATAATCTCGGTCATCGCCTTTGCCTTCCTCCTTGCCGCAACAAACCAGAGATGGCCGGTTTGGACGCTCTTCCTTTCCGCCTTTCTTGCAGCTGCGATGCCCAGCATTCCGGCGATGATGCGTGCCCGGTGGACGGAACTCTTTCGCGACCGGCCGGAACTCAACACCGCCTTCGCATTTGAATCTGCGGCGGATGAACTTGTCTACATTGCAGGCGCTTCACTCTCGGTCGGCCTAGCGGTTTCGCTATTTCCAGAGGCTGGCATGATGGTCAGCACAACCTTCCTGGCGCTCGGCAGTCTCGCCTTTCTGCTGCAAAGGTCCACCGAGCCAAAAGTGCGGCCGGCGGAAAGCGGTCGCGCGGAACGGTCAGCCATATTCCAGCGGCCGGTCCAGATCATTACAATTGCGCTTGTTTTCGTCGGCTCCACATTTGCAACGGCCGAGGTAAGCGCGGTTGCAATCACCAAGGAATTGGGCAAGCCGGAAGCTGCCAGCCTCGTTATCGGCGTTTATGCGATCGGGTCCTTCATTGTTGGTCTTGTTCTCGGCGCGCTCAATCCCAAACTGCCACTGCAACGGCAGTTGCTGATCGCCGTTAGCGTGCTTGCGCTCACAGCCCTGCCGTTACTCGTTGCCAACACTTCCGTTGCTATTCTGGCATTGGCCGTCTTCCTCAGCGGCGTTGCTATATCCCCGATCTTCATAACGTCATTTGGTCTCATTGAACGGCGCGTGCCCGAATCGATGCTGACGGAGGGCGTGACCTGGGTGATGACCGGGATTGGCATCGGCATGGCCCTGGGCGCCTTCATCTCCGGCTGGGTGATCGATAAATTTGGGCCTGACAACGGTTTCTGGGTGTCGGTGGCTGCAAGCCTGACAACGGTGGTGATCGTCACGCTCGGTCAGCGCAGCCTCGCCGGGGACCGCGAAAGCCGCAGGTCAGAGGCCACACCACAACCGGCCGAATAACGACCTCAAAGGGCTTTTTTCATACCGGACCGCCCGCGGGTCTGATGTCGGAACCGTAAAGGTCCGATAGCGGGCCTGCAAGGCGATCCTGCCTCTGGAGATAGGCAAAGCGGCTCATATGTTGGGAACACCAGGAACCGCCTCGCCCGAGTTGCCGATCTATTGAATAGGGGCGCGTCCCGCGCCAAGCTTCTAGTGGCGGTAGCCGAAAGCGTGATCGCTCACACTCCCGAAATATTTAGGTCCACCATATGGATCGTTGTTGAGAGAGAAATTGCTGGGCAAACTGGCTATTTTGCGGTTGATTTGATGACACTTCCTCGTTATCTCCAATATATCGCTTTATGACGGTCCATATTGTGGAGGCAATAAACCGTCGCATCGGACTTTTGGAGGGGTCTGGCCAGTCTGGCAACGATGCGTTCTGATGTCGCGCCGCGGCCTCGTTTCCGTTGCCGGCCATCTTCATTGCGAAGGTTATTCAGTGGGAGAGGAGGCCCCGATGACCATGACTGCAGATGCGAATGACGACGTATTTGTGCTGGATGGTGAGCTGTTGCACAGCGGGCCCGTGACGGGCTCGCGGTTCATGCGACCCATCGAGGCTATCGCCGCAGTACTGCTCGCGACGATGATCGGCCTTCTGCTGCTGGGCGTGGCGTCGCGCTACGCACTCCACCTGCCAATCGTCTGGATCGATGAAGCGGCGTCGCTGTGCTTCTTATGGTTTGCCATGCTGGGTGCGGCAATCGCCATCGATCGCAGCGAGCATCTGCGCCTGACGCTCTTCCTCAACATGTTCCCGCAGCGCATCCTGGGTTACATCAACTCTCTCGCCCTGGTGCTGGTGGCGACATTCCTTGCGGCGATCATCAAGCCTGCCATTGATTATGCCATCGAGGAATGGGTAGTGACGTCGGCGGCGCTGAATATTCCGATGACGTTTCGCGCAGCCGCGCTCCCGGTCGGCGCCTGCCTCATGCTGCTTCTTGTCCTCAACAATCTCTTCCGGCGCGAAACCATTCGCGACATCGTCGCTGCGTTTCTAACGGTTGCCGCCGTTTCTGGCCTGCTCTATCTGGCTTCCCCGGCATTGGAAAACCTTGGCAACCTCAATCTGGCGATCTTCCTCGGCCTGTTCGTCGCGCTGTTTCTGGTCGTTGGCGTGCCGATCGCCTTCTGCTTCGGCCTGGGGACCCTCGCCTACCTTACATTCACCACCTGGGTTCCGACCATTGTCATGATCGGGCGGATGGATGAGGGCATGTCGGGTATCATCCTGCTCTCGGTACCGGTTTTTGTGCTGCTGGGATGCGTTCTTGATGCCACCGGTATGGGCCGGGCAATCGTCGAACTGCTGTCGTCCATGTTCGGCCATATCAGGGCCGGCATGTCCTATGTCCTGCTCGGCTCGCTGTTTCTGGTGTCCGGCATTTCCGGTTCCAAGGTTTCCGATATGGCAACCGTAGCCCCGGCGCTCTTTCCAGAAATGAAGCGTCGAGGCCACAAGCCCAAGGAAATGATCGCACTTCTGGCAACCGGCGCGGCCATGGCCGATACGGTTCCGCCTTCTATCGTGCTGATCGTTCTCGGATCTGCGGCGGGTGTATCCATTGCCGGCCTCTTCACCTCCGGCTTCATGATCGCCATGGTGCTGCTCCTCGTGCTGGCCGTTCTGGCTCGCTGGAAGGCACGCCATGAAAACATGGAGGGTGCGAAGCGCACGCCCTGGCCGCTGGTTGGTAAGGCGGCCCTGATCGCCGCCCCGGCGCTGGTTCTGCCTTTCCTTATCCGCAGCCTTGTCGGCGGCGGTGTGGCGACAGCCACCGAAGTCTCTACCATTGCCGTATTGTACGCCATGATTATCGGCGCAGTGCTCTATGGCGGCATCAGCTTCAAGAAGCTTTATTCGATGCTGGTCGAAACGGCGGCCCTTTCCGGCGCCATCCTGTTGATCCTCGGTTGCGCATCGGCCATGGCATGGGGGCTGACCCAGAGCGGCTTCGCGTTCCAGCTGACCGCGATGATCACCGATCTTCCGGGCGGCTGGATGACTTACATGGTGGTGTCTATCCTGATTTTCATGATCCTCGGCTGTGTGCTCGAAGGGCTTCCCGCAATCGTCCTGCTCGCGCCGATCATGTTCCCGATCGCCCGTACCCTCGGCATCAACGACATCCATTATTCGATGGTGGTGGTGGTTGCCATGAATATCGGCCTGATGGCGCCGCCGATCGGCATCGGCTTCTATATCGCCTGCAAGATCGGCAACGTCTCACCGGACGAGGCAATGGCCGCCATCTGGCCGTACCTTGCGGCGATGGTTGTCGGCCTGCTGCTCATCGCGGCCATTCCGGGCCTGTCGACCATTCTGCTTTGAAATGATTGCGAGCCTGCTCGCGATCCATACGAAACCACTGCTTTATTTTGGGAGGAAAAAGCATTGAATATCAACAGACGTACTATTCTCGCCGGTGCCGGATCCGCCGTTCTGGCGACGGCCTTCGTGTCACGCGCCCGTGCGGCGCAGTATAACTACAAATATGCCAACAACCTGCCCGCCGCGCATCCGATGAACATCCGCGCCAAGGAGGCAGCCGACCGCATCGCCAAGGAAACCGACGGACAGGTCAACATCAGTATTTTCCCCAGCAGCCAGCTAGGCGCCGATACGGACGTTCTAAGCCAGGTGCGCTCGGGCGGCGTTGAATTCTTCACGCTGTCGCCTCTGATCCTGTCGACGCTGGTGCCGAACGCCTCCATCAGCGGCATCGGTTTTGCCTTCCCGAACTACGACTCCGTCTGGGCGGCGATGGATGGCGATCTCGGCAAATATGTCCGCGGCGAAATCGCGAAGCAGAATCTCGTTGCGATGGATACGATCTGGGATAACGGTTTCCGCCAGATCACCAGCGCTTCCAAGCCCATCGCCACGCCGGCCGATCTCGAAAGCTTCAAGATCCGCGTGCCGGTGAGCCCGCTCTGGACCTCGATGTTCAAGGCCTTCAAGTCGGCCCCTGCCTCGATCAACTTCGCGGAGGTCTATACCGCGCTGCAGACCGGCGTCGTCGATGGTCAGGAAAACCCACTGGCGATCATTTCCACAGCCAAGCTGTTCGAAGTACAGAAGTTCTGCTCGGTCACGAACCATATGTGGGACGGCTTCTGGTTCCTGGCCAACAAGCGCGCCTGGGAGCGTCTGCCGGATGACCTGCGCACCATCGTTGCCAAGAACCTCAACCAATCAGGCAAGGACGAGCGTGCCGACGTGGCGAAGCTGAATGCTTCCGTGAAGGAAGACCTGATTTCCAAGGGGATGACCTTCAACGACACGGATGCGACGCTCTTCCGGGCCGCCCTGAAAGACGCAGGCTTCTATTCCGAGTGGAAAGGCAAATATGGCGATGAAGCCTGGGCCATTCTTGAAAAGGCTGTCGGCGCAAGCCTGACCTGACACAGCTTGAAAGCAACTGGTCCTGCCCTTGGCAGGGCCAGCCTCCTATGTCTGACGAGTGGAATGGAGACTGTTTTGACAGGTCGCCTGACGGGAAAACGCGCGCTGGTATTCGGCGCAGGATCATCAGGTCCAGGGTTCGGCAATGGCAAGGCTGCAGCCGTGCAGTTTGCCCGTGAAGGCGCGCGTGTGGCCTGTGTCGATCTTTCCGCCGAAGCCGCCGAAGAAACCGCTGAAATTATCCGCAATGAGGGCTTCGAGGCGTTGGCAATTTCTGCCGATGTCACAAATCTCCAGTCGGTCTCAGCCAGCGTCTCTCGCACCTGCGAAACCTTTGGCGGCATTGATATTCTGCACAACAATGTCGGCGTCACCCATATGGGCGGTCCCGTCGAGCTGGACGAGGAGCGCTTTCGCGCCTCAGTCGATCTAAATATCGGCTCGGTTTACCGCACCGCCAAGGCTGTGTTGCCGGTCATGCTTGAGCAGGGTGGCGGCGCCATCGTCAATATCTCCTCGCTCGCTTCCATTCGCTGGACCGGCTATCCTTATTTCGCCTACTACGCCATGAAGGCCGCCGTGAACCAGGCGACTGTGGCGCTTGCGATGCAATACGCCAGGCAGGGTATCCGCGCCAATTGCATTCTACCGGGCATGATCGATACGCCGCTTATCTACAAGCAGATCAGCAGCCAATATTCCTCCGTCGAAGATATGGTGGCAGCACGCAATGCGGCCGTTCCTGTGGGACGAATGGGCGACGCTTTCGATATTGCCAAAGCGGCCGTATTTCTGGCGTCCGACGAAGCTAAATTCATTACAGGTATCTGTCTGCCGGTCGACGGCGGGCAAAGTTGTGCTGTGGGAGCTTTTTCCTGATATGGGGACGACAATTATCCCGGTTGAAAGTGATCTGACGGGCGCCCGCGCGGTGGATCGGGCCCTGGCGCTGCTCTCCCTGGTCGGCAGGCACGCGGAACGCGGCGCAGCACTTTCAGTCATCGTTACCGAGAGCGGTCTGAACAAGCCGACAGCCCGCCGCCTGTTGCTGGCGCTGATCCGCGCCGGCCTCGTCGAACAGGATGAAGAAACGAGACGTTATTATCTGGGCGAGGAAGCCTACGTGCTGGGCAGCCTGTCATCGCGCCGTTTCGGCCTGCTGCAGATGGCGCAGGACGGGCTGACGCGGATCTCGCGCCGCACGGAGGATTCGAGCTTCCTTTCCGTGCGTCGGGATACATTTGCGCTTTGCCTTTACCGGGAAGAAGGCACCTGGCCGGTGCGCACCCATGCGCTTCAGGCCGGTTTCGAACATCCGCTCGGCATTGGCGCCGGTTCACTCGCCATGCTGGCGGCGCTTTCCGATGCCGAGGTGGAAAGCGTTATCGCGGCCAATAGCGGGCTGATTGCCGCCAATTATCCCGGGATCACCCTCGAGGGCCTTCGCCGCGACGTCGAAACCACGAGGGCGAATGGCTACTCGCTTAATCCGGGCCTGATCCTCTCGAATTCCTGGGGTATCGGGGTTGCCATCCGCACGCCCGATGGCGCGGTGGCTGGCGCATTGAGCATCGCCGCCGTTGACAGCCGCATGCGGCCGGAGCGCCAGCCCGAACTCGCAACGCTGCTACGCGATGAAGTTACCCGCATCGAAACACGCATCGCAGAAATGATGGCCAGCCGTGCCCGAACGGGCGGTGAAGGCGACACGAAACGTCAGATACGGAGAACGAGCAAATGAGCAAAGCACAGATCGTCGGCTGGGCGCATTCGCCTTTCGGCAAGTCGGCCCTCGAAAATACCGAACAGTTGATGGCTTCGGTCGTGGCGCCCGCCATCGAACACGCCGGCGTCGATGCCGGCGATATCGACGGCATTTTTGTTGGCGTCATGAATAACGGCTTCTCAAAACAGGACTTTCAGGGTGCGCTTGTGGCGATGGGAGATGAGCGTCTCGCCTATACGCCGGCAGTGCGGTTCGAAAACGCCTGCTCGACCGGGTCGGCCGCCCTTTACAGCGCCATGGATTTCATCGAAGCCGGGCGCGGTCGCATTGCACTTGTCGTCGGCGCCGAAAAGATGACGGCGCTTCCTACTGCCGAGGTCGGCGAAATATTGCTTTCCGCCTGCTACCGCGCGGAAGAGGCCAATATTCCCGGCGGCTTCGCCGGCCAGTTCGGACGCATTGCCCAGGCGTATTTCCAGCGTTACGGCGACCGCTCGGAAGAGCTCGCGATGATCGCCGCCAAAAACCATGCGAACGGCGCGGTCAATCCTTACGCTCATATGCGCAAGGATTTCGGCTTCGAATTCTGCAACACCGTATCGGACAAAAACCCCTACGTCGCAGCGCCTTTGCGCCGCACTGACTGCTCGCTAATATCAGATGGAGCCGCCGCCATCGTTCTCGCCGACGAGGAAACGGCTGCCACGCTGAACCGCGCAATAGGTTTCAGGGGGCGCAAACATGTCAACGATATCATGGCGCTCAGCCGCCGAGACCCGCTGGCTTTCGAAGGTGCGCGACGCGCCTGGGCGGGCTCGCTCGACCTCGCAGGGGCAACCCTCGACGATCTCTCCTTCGTCGAAACGCACGACTGCTTCACCATAGCAGAGCTTATCGAATACGAGGCGATGGGATTGGCGAAGCCCGGCGAAGGCCATCGGGTCGTGTGTGAGGGAACGGCGCTGAAAACCGGGCGCTTGCCGATCAATCCATCGGGAGGTCTGAAATCCAAGGGCCATCCTGTCGGCGCAACAGGCGTCTCGATGCATGTCATGGCAGCCATGCAGTTGATGGGCGAGGCTGGCGAGATGCAGATCCCGGGCGCTTCCCTGGCCGGCGTGTTTAACATGGGCGGCACTGCGGTTGCCAATTATGTCTCGATCATGGAGCGCGTGAAATGACGACACCGAACGCCGTGCAGCATCCTGCGGGCGGGGTCGCGCCTTCAACGACGCGGGTGATGAACCTTTCGCATTTCCTGACACAGGCGGCGCGGCGGAACCCTCACCACATCGGGTTCGTCTGGGGTGAAAAGACGTGGACCTGGGCTCAGATGGAAGCACGGGTTGATGCCATGGCCCATGCGCTGATCCATGAATTCGGCGTCGCGAAGGGAGACCGCATTCTGGTGCAGTCCTCCAACAACAATCAGATGTTCGAATCCATGTTCGCTTGCTTTCGGGTGGGTGCTGTGTGGGTGCCGACCAATTACCGCCAGTCACCTGATGAGGTCGCCTATCTGGCAAAGGCGAGCGGTGCACGCGGCATGATCTGCGCCAGCGCCTTTCCTGACCATGCACAAGCGAGCCGTGCGGCGGCGGCCATCGACTTCACGATCGCCATCGGGCAAGCGGAGTTCGGCGACGATTACGATGCCATCGTTGATCGCCACCAGGGGATGAGGGTGAAGAGCCAGGCTGTGGATCGCGACGATCCCTGCTGGTTCTTCTTCACGTCAGGCACCACTGGCCGTCCCAAGGCCGCTGTTTTGACGCATGGCCAGATGGCTTTCGTCATCACCAACCACCTTTGCGACCTGATGCCCGCTACCGGGCCGGATGACGCCTCCATCGTCGTCGCCCCGCTTTCGCACGGCGCGGGTGTCCATCAATTGGTGCAGGTGGCGCACGGCGTGAAAACCGTCCTACCAGCGTCGGAAAAACTCGATGTTGCGGCGGTATGGGCACTGATCGAGAAGTGGCGTGTCACCAATGCTTTCACGGTGCCGACCATTCTCAAAATGTTGATCGAAGATCCTTCCGTCGATCAATACGATCATTCTTCGCTGCGCTACGTCATCTATGCCGGCGCCCCGATGTATCGCGCTGATCAGAAACGGGCACTCGCCAAGCTCGGCCCGGTGCTGGTGCAATATTTCGGGCTGGGTGAGGTCACCGGAAACATCACCGTGCTGCCTCCTTCCTTCCATAGCGCCGAAGACGGTCCGCAAGCGCGCATCGGCACCTGCGGATTCGACCGTACGGGTATGGAAGTGCAAATCCAGAACGACGCGGGCGAGGAGGTTGGCGCGGGCGAAACCGGCGAGATTTGCGTTATCGGTCCCGCTGTCTTCGCCGGTTATTACGAAAACCCGGAGGCGAATGCGAAGGCCTTCCGCAATGGCTGGTTCCGCACCGGCGACCTTGGCCACCGTGACGAAAACGGCTTCGTTTACATTACTGGTCGCGCCTCCGACATGTATATTTCCGGCGGCTCGAACATCTACCCACGGGAAATCGAAGAAAAAATCCTCATGCATCCCGATATCAGTGAAACCGCAGTTCTAGGCGTGCCGGATGCGGTGTGGGGCGAGGTGGGCCTTGCCGTCTGTGTTGCGCGGGACGGTGCCGATATCGGCGGCATCGACCTCAAGGCCTATCTCGAGGGCAAGATGGCCCGTTACAAGCTACCAAAGACCGTGGTTTTCTGGGAGGCCATGCCAAAATCCGCCTATGGCAAGATTACCAAGAAGATGATCCGCGAAGAACTGGAAAAGCGTGGCCAACTGCCGGTCTTCGACGAAAAGCGGACAGGCTGACAGCACGACATTCAACCGGGAGGAGACGGTATGACGCAGCAGACGACAGGGACAAAGGGGGCGGTTGCAATTACCGGCGGTGCATCCGGTATAGGCCTCTCTACCGCGCAGCTTCTGATGGCGCGCGGATGGCAGCCATGGCTGCTGGACCTCAAGCGCGACGCTCTGGATGCGGCCTGTGAAAAGCTGGGTTTGGAGCCCTCGCGTGGCATCGTCTGCAATGTAGCGGAGGAGGCTTCGATTGAACAGGCTTTCGCTGCTTTGACCGCAGGCATGTCAAGTCGGTCATTCGATCTGGTCGCCGTCGTCAATAGCGCCGGCATCGGCATCGACAAGCTCTCCGTCGACACCAGCGTCGAGGAATTCCGACGTATTATCGACGTCAATCTCGTCGGCAGCTTCGCAGTGGCGCGAACCGCGGCGCGATATTGGCTGGAACGAGAGCTTGGCGGCTCCATCGTCAATATCAGCTCCGTCTCCGGCATGTGCGGCAATCGCGGTCGCAGCGCCTATGGCGCATCGAAAGGCGGCGTCAATCTTCTGACGATGGTCATGGCAAACGAGCTGGGCCAATCCGGCATTCGCGTTAACGCGATTGCGCCCGGACCCGTCGACACCCCCCTCACCCAGGCCGTTCATACGGAAAACGTCCGCACCCAATGGCATAGCCGCGTTCCCATGCACCGCTATGGCCGGACGGACGAAATTGCCTCCGCCGTCGCCTTCCTCGTGTCGGATGATGCAAGCTATGTCAACGGACAGGTGCTTGCTGTCGATGGCGGCTTCATAACGGCCGGGCTCGCCGTATGACTGGGATGGACACGGTGGAGCTCCCCCGTCGCATCGTCCATCCCGGACCCGCAACGGCCGAGCGGTTTCGTGCCATTGGATGCCATGCCCATTCCGTCACTCTGACGGCGAAGCCTGGAATATCCGTCAATCAGGCAATTGCCGAAGCCTTTGAGGAACAGGGTTTCGAAGGCGGTTATGTCTGGCTAAAAAACGTGCCGATGAAGCAGTTGAACTACGTCATGCCCGCCGCCTCACCCGATGGTGCCCATGCCGCCTGGTACAGCGAAACCTTTTCCATGCCCGGAGGAATAATCAATGACGCGGGTCTGCATATGGGCCGGCGAGACGGTGCGCCGTTCCTGCACTGCCACGGTTCATGGCAATCCGCCGAGGGAATTGTTTCCATGGGACATCTATTGCCTTTCGAAGCACAATTCGCCCACGAAACCGCGCTTGAGGCACTTGCCCTCGATGGCGCAATCCTCGATGTGCAAAAGGACGAGGAAACCAACTTTCCACTTTTTACACCCGTTGCCAGACCGCGTTGTCGCACCACGTCAGGACTGCGGGCAATCTTATGTACCGTACGGCCAAACACAGATATCTGCATGGCCCTTGAAGCGGCTTCTTCCCAGTTCGGTCTGCACGAGGTCGATATCAACGGCATCGGCAGCCTGATCGGTGCGGATTACGAGGACGGGACGAGCCTGACCGCTTTTGCCAGCGAAATACTTATCCGTAATGGCTCTATAGATCCCTCCGTCGGCGGAGGACAGCAGGCAATGCTGGATATCGCAATGGTGGACCTCACCAAACACATCAGTGGTGGGCGGCTCGTCCGCGGCAAAAATCCGGTCTGCGTCACCTTTGAACTGCTCCTGACCGAAAGGCAGCGAGTTTGATCTGCGTTAAGCCGGTTTGTTTACAGCCGCCCGCAGGTCACGGTGCGCGCCGGCTTATCGCGTTGACGCTGTCCTGGCCGTCAACTTGTTTCCATCAGGATCGCGGAGATAGGCGACAAACGCGCCGTTCGGCCGTTCCGCCGGCGGGGTTTCAATCGACGTGCCGCCATGTGCGACGCCGGCTGCATGCCATGCAAGCACATGGTCAGGAGTTGTCACCGCGATGCCGATCGTTCCTCCATTGGCTGCGGTTGCCGGTTTTCCATCAATCGGGGTCGTGATCATAAGCCGCCCGCCTTCGTGGAGGTAGATCAGCCGCCCTCTCGCATCCACCTGACCGGCCTTGCCGCCGAGGGCAACAAAGGTGGCATCGTAGAAATTTTTGGAGCGCTGGAGGTCGTTGCTGCCAATCATAACATGGGTGAACATGTTTATCTCCTCACGGATGGAAACTGGTGTTGCCTGCCGTATAACGGGCGATTGACAATTAAAGGGCCGACAGGCGATGTGCCAAGCACTTTGTTACAGTTTCACAATCAGAAGCGATTAAGTCTTGCCGTGGCCCACACGCAGCAACTAACGCCGGTAAGCGACATGCCCTGCCAGATGCCCGAAAGTGCAAGGCAGAGCAAATACCTTATCGTTCAAAAAGCGCCGATCCCACTTTGGGACTAACGCACCAGCCTGACTCTACGCAGACTGGTGCGCCCGATCACGAAACATAAATCGGAAAAGCGTCGCAAAGGGCGGCAACCTCTGCCCGCACGTCGGCCTCGACTGCGACGTCACCTTCCGCATTCACGGCCAGCGCATCGATGACGCGCAGAATCATCATGCCGATTTTTTCGAATTCAGCCACACCGAAGCCGCGCGTCGTGCCGGCCGAGCTGCCGAGGCGGATGCCGGACGTGATGAAAGGCTTTTCCGGATCGTTCGGAATGGCGTTCTTGTTGCAGGTCAACCCCGCTCGCTCCAGGGCGATCTCGGCCACTTTGCCGGTCACGCCTTTCGGGCGCAGATCGACCAGCACCATGTGGCTATCCGTGCCGCCAGAGACGATGCCGAGGCCGCCATCCTTCAGGACCTTGGCCAGTGCCTGCGCATTGGCGATCACCCGACCGGCGTAGTCGGAAAATTCGGGCCGCAGCGCCTCGCCGAAGGCAACCGCCTTGGCGGCGATGACATGCATCAACGGGCCGCCCTGATTGCCGGGGAAAACGGCCGAGTTCAGCTTCTTGGCAAGATCGGCGTCATTGGTCAGGATCACGCCGCCGCGTGGGCCGCGCAGGGTCTTGTGGGTGGTCGAGGTGACGACATGGGCGTGCGGCACCGGGTTCGGATATTTGCCGCCGGCGATCAACCCGGCATAATGGGCCATGTCGACCATCAGATAGGCGCCGACTTCATCGGCGATCTTGCGGAAACCTGCAAAATCGATCTGGCGCGGATAGGCGGAGGCACCCGCTATGATCAACTTCGGCTTCGTTTCCAGCGCTTTCTCGCGCACCTTGTCCATGTCGATCAGGTGGGTTTCGGGGTTAACCTCATAAGAAACGACATCGAACCACTTGCCGGACATCGTTACCGGCGAGCCGTGGGTGAGGTGGCCGCCATGGGCGAGCGAAAGCCCCATGATGCGGTCGCCCGGCTGCAGCAGCGCCAGGAACACGGCCTGATTGGCCTGCGCGCCGGAATGCGGCTGCACATTGGCGAATTCCGCGCCGAAGAGCTGCTTCAGCCGGTCGATGGCGACCTGTTCGACCTTGTCGACGAATTCGCAGCCGCCATAATAACGCTTGCCGGGATAGCCCTCGGCATATTTGTTGGTCAGAACCGAGCCTTGAGCGGCCAGAACATCGGCGGACACGATGTTCTCCGAGGCGATCAGCTCGATCTGCGTCTTCTGGCGGTCGAGTTCCTCGGCGATGGCCTCGGCGATCACCGTGTCCGAAACGGTATCGTGTGGCAAGCGGTTGAGCATGGTTTTCTCCTCCAGGATCAGGCGATATCGGCGGCAAGTTCCTTGCAGCCAGTTTCAAGCAAATGGCCGAGATGCGACACGAAGCTGTTCCAGACATCCATGCGGAAGCGATTTTCCGCATCGCGCCACAGCACCACGGTCACGCCGTCGAAGATCGTCCGGCGGCCCTCGCCGACGGCAATGGTCTCGATGTCGCGGGCGCAGCCGAGCGTCAGCAGTTCGGCAGCCTGCGGCCCCTCGATCAGCAGCGTCACCTCGCGCCCGGAAATATCGACGAGACTGTGCGGATGGCTGGCGTAAATGCCGGCGCAGGCGGCGATCAGCCGGCCGGTTTCGGTGATCGGCGCAAGGATGGTCCATTCATCCGGGCCAAGCCGCAGCGTCTCGGTTTCGCCGGAAGCGGCGCGGGCGCCGATCCGCTCGGGCAAGGTCAAGCCAAGGGCGGCGTTAAGCGGGGCCAGATCGCCGCGCGCCCTGAGCGACAACCGCGCCGGCGCGGCCAAGACGCTGACCTTGGCGGCTTTGCTCTCGGCCAGTACGCCTGGAACGGGGGAGGAAACGCGCATGTTCATTGTCATCTCCAACTTCAGATTTTCAGGCGGGTGTTTTCGGGATCGACAAAGACCATCCCGGTGATTTTCGCGGCGATCGTACGGTCCAGCATCGGAATATAGACGGTCTCGCCCATCCGCTCATGCCCGCCTTCGACAAGGGCGAGCGCGATCGGCTGGCCAACGGCGTCCGAATGATAGGACGAGGTCACATGCCCCACCATTTTCATCGGGATCGGCTGTTTGGGATCGAAGACGATCTGCGCGCCCTCCTCCAGCTTGGAGCGATCTTCCGTCAGAAGGCCGACGAGATGGCGGCGGCCCTTGGCGACGAGATCGGGACGGGCAAGGCCGCGCTTGCCGACGAAATCGGGCTTTGATTTGCCGACCGCCCATCCCATCGCAGCGTCATAGGGCGTGACCGTGCCGTCGGTATCCTGCCCGACGATGATATAGCCCTTTTCGGCGCGAAGAACGTGCATGGTCTCCGTGCCGTAAGGCGTGATGTCATATTGCCGGCCGGCCTCCCAGAGGATTTCCCACAGCTTGCGGCCGAGAGGTGCCGGCACGTTGATCTCGAAGCCGATCTCGCCGGTGAAGCTGACGCGGAACAGCCGCGCCGGCATGCCGGCGACCGTGCATTCCACGCAGGACATATGCGGGAAGGTCTCTTCCGTCAGCTCGACGCCTTCCACCAGCGGCGAAAGCAGCTTGGCCGCATTCGGACCGTTGAGAGCGATGGTGGACCATTGTTCGGTGGTCGAGGTCAGCCAGACCTTGAGATCGGGCCATTCGGTCTGGAGATAATCCTCCATCATGTTCAGTACGCGGGCGGCGCCGCCTGTCGTGGTGGTGACGTGGAAACGGTCCTCGGTCATGCGGCCAATGACGCCGTCGTCGCGGATGAAGCCGTCGTCGCCGAGCAGCAGGCCGTAGCGGCAGCGGCCGGGCGCGAGCTTCGTCCAGGGATTGGTATACATGCGGTTCATGAACTCGACCGCATCGGGACCGACCACCTCGATCTTGCCGAGCGTCGAGGCGTCGAAAATACCGAGGCTCTGGCGCACCGCCCGGCATTCGCGGCCGACCGCCGCGTCCATGTCTTCGCCGGGCTTCGGAAAATACCAGGCGCGACGCCATTGCCCGACCGGCTCATAGACCGCGCCATGGGCCTCGGCCCAACCGTCGATCTGCGTCTTGCGTGTCACCTCGAAATGCGCGCCACGGTGGTAACCCGCAAAAGCGCCGAAGGTCGTCGGCGTATAGGGCGGACGGAAGGTGGTGAGACCCACGTCCGGCTGGCGCTTGCCCAGAGCCTGTGCCGCGATGTTCAGGCCGTTGATGTTGGACATCTTGCCCTGATCGGTCGCCATGCCGTTGGTCGTATAGCGTTTCACATGCTCGATGGAGCGCATGCCCTCGCGCACGGCAAGCCGCAAGTCCTTGGCCGTCACGTCGTTCTGGTAATCAACGAAGGCCTTGGCCTTGCCGGCGTCGCGGTCGCTCGGCAGTTCCGTGTGGGAGACACCGCTGCCGGGACGATCGTGTTCCACCGCCTGGCTGGAGGCATTGGTGGTCTTGCCAAGCGCCGCGACGATTTCGCGACCGCGCTCCGCGCCGTCCTTTAGCGCGGCCTCGATGCCCCAGAGCCCGCGCCCGGCGCCGGCGATCACGCAATCCTCGTTCGTCATGGCGGGCAGGAAAGTGGTCCGCTCATTATCCCAGGCGAGCTTGCCCTGCGTGTGGGAGAAGAGATGCAGAGACGGCGTCCAGCCGCCCGACATCAGCACGGCGTCGCAGGCAATCTCTTGTCCCGCAGCGACTGTCGAGCCATTCACCGGATTGACGCGGACCGACTTGACGCGCAGCCGTCCCGACGTCGCCGTGACGGTATGCGACAGCCTGACCGGAATGCCGAGCGCGCGCGCCTCGTTCACCAGGTCCTCGCGCACTTTGTCGCGGGTATCGACAATCGCCTGAACGCGGGCGCCGGCACCGTGAAGATCGAAAGCCGCATACCAAGCGCTGTCATGGCTCGTCACCACCACCGGGCGATTGCCGGCCTTGACGCCGTAGCGGTTGAGATAGGTCTGGGCAGCGCCCGCCAGCATCACGCCCGGCCGGTCGTTGCCGTGAAAAATCAGCGGCTTTTCCAGCGCGCCCTGGGCCAGCACCACCTGACGCGCCCGAACGCGCCACAGGCGTTCGCGCGGCACATCCTTCGGCACGGTTTCGAGATGGTCGGTCAGCTTTTCGCAAAGGCCGATCATGTTCTGGTGGTAATAAGCAATGGCGGTGGTGCGCGTCATCACCCTGACGCCGCGATCCTTCAGGGCTTTCAATTCATCCGCCAGCCAGGTCCATGCGGGCTTGCCGTCGATCTTCGCCTGGGGTTCGGACAAGAGCGTGCCGCCGGCTTCGGCATTTTCATCGACCAGCACGACGTTCAGACCATCGACCGCAGCCGCGCGCGCGGCTGCGAGACCGGCGGGACCGGCGCCGACGATCAGCACGTCGCAATGCAGGTTGCGCGATGCGTAGGTATCGGGGTCTTCCTCCTTGGGGGATACGCCGAGACCGGCCGCCGCGCGGATAAACGGCTCATAGACCTTGTTCCAGAAGCTCTTCGGCCACATGAAGGTCTTGTAGTAGAAGCCGGCCGAAAACAGCATATAGGCCATGTCGTTGACGGCGCCGATATCGAATTTCAGGCTCGGATATTTGTTCTGCGAGGTGGTTTCCAGGCCGTTCCAGATTTCCTGCACCGTGGCGCGGGTGTTGGGCTCGAACCGGCCGGCGCCGCGGCGGGTGCCGATCAGCGCATTCGGCTCCTCGGAGCCCGCCGCCACCGGGCCGCGCGGGCGGTGGTATTTGAACGAGCGGCCCATCAGATGCACGCCATTGGCAAGAAGCGCGGAAGCGACGGTGTCGCCCTTGAGGCCGCGATAGGTCTTGCCGTCGAAGGTGAAGCTCACGGAGCTTGAAGCATCCACCCGGCCACGGCCGGAAACGCGATAGGAGTTCATTTCGACACCTCGGAGCTTGCTGGGGCGCGTGTCAGGGAAGACAGTTCGGGGCGCGGCTCGCCCGCGCGATAGGTCGTGAGAAACCGGTCGCTCACCGTGTCGCGCACGGCGTTGAAGAAGCGGCCGCAGCCGTGCAGGTGCCGCCAGCGCTCGAAATGCGGACCCTTGACGTTTTCGCGGATGAAGAGGAATTCCTCCCATTGCTCATCGCTTTGCGACGACGGATCGGCCGGGCGCACGATATGGGCCTGGCCGGCATAGGTAAATTCGGCTTCGGGCAACGTTTCGTTGCAATAGGGGCAGCGGATCAAAAGCATCGTTGTGTCCTCAGTGCGCCACGGCGGCGGCGGCGGCCTCGTCGATCAGGCGGCCGGAGCGGAAGCGTTCCAGCGTGAACGGCGCGTTGATCGGGTGCGGTTCGTTCTTGGCGATGGTCCAGGCGAAGGTGTGGGCGGCACCCGGCGTTGCCTTGAACCCGCCCGTGCCCCAGCCGCAATTGACGTAGAGCCCCGCGACCGGCGTCTTGCCGAGAATGGCCGAGCGATCCGGCGTCACATCGACGATGCCGCCCCATTTGCGCAGCATGCGCATGCGGTTGAAGATCGGGAAGATTTCGACGATGGCGGCGATCGTATGCTCGATCAGCGGCAGGCCGCCGCGCTGCGAATAGGACGTATACTGGTCCGTGCCCGAACCGATCACCAGCTCGCCCTTGTCCGACTGGCTGATATAGGCGTGGACCGCGTTCGACATGACGACGCAGGGGAAGATCGGCTTGATCGGCTCCGACACCAGCGCCTGCAATGGATAGCTTTCGAGCGGCAGGCGCACGCCGGCCGTATCCATGACGACGGAGGTGTGGCCGGCGGCCGAGACCCCGACTTTCTTCGCCTTGATGAAGCCGCGCGCCGTTTCCACACCGGCCACGGAACCGTCGGCATTGCGGCGAATGGCGGTGACCGGGCAGTTCTGGATGATATCGACGCCACGGGCGGCGGCGGCGCGCGCATACCCCCAGGCAACCGCATCGTGGCGCGCCGTGCCGGCCCGTTCCTGAAGCGCGCCGCCCATGACCGGATAGCGCGCATTCGCCGCGATGCTCAACGGCGGGCAATAGTCCTTGCATTCTTGTGGGCTGAGCCAGCGATTGTCGACGCCGTTCAGGCGGTTGGAATGGATATGACGCTTGAAGCTCTGCACGTCGTGAACGTTATGGGCGAGCATCAGCACGCCGCGTTTCGAATACATGACGTTATAGTTCAGTTCCTGGCTCAGGTTCTCCCAGAGATCGACGGCATGGTCGTAAAGACGGGCGCTCTCGTCATAGAGATAGTTGGAACGGATGATGGTCGTGTTGCGGCCGGTATTGCCGCCGCCGAGCCAGCCCTTGTCGATGACGGCGACATTGGTGATGCCGTGCTGGCTGGCCAGATAATAGGCAGCCCCCAGGCCGTGGCCGCCGGCGCCGACGATGATCACGTCATATTCGGCTTTCGGCTGGCTGTCCGGCCATTGTTCTTCCCAATTTTTATTGCCCGTCAGGGCATTCTTCAAAAGACTGAAAGCATTAAAGCGTGTCATGATCGGACCCGACGGTTGGAAAATCTGTTGTCGTAAAAGCTAAGATCATTTGCCATCGCCCGGCTGGACAATCGCGTCTGTTTGCATGAATATTTGCGTCATGAAATCGCACGCCGCAAAAAAACGCCTCAGCGTCGCCTTCCTCCTTGCAGACCGCTTCACGCTGTCGGCCTTTGCAAATTTCGTTGATGTGCTGCGCCTTGCCGCGGACGAAGCAGACCGCTCACGTCCCATCCTGTGCGAATGGTCGGTTCTGTCGGCGACGCTCGGCAGCGTGCAGTCGAGCTGCGGCGTAAAAGTGCAGCCGGATACGCGGCTGATGAACGCAGGGCGCTACGATTACATCGTCGTCGTCGGCGGCTTGATCAGCGACCACAGCGCACTTGCACCTGAAGCCGTTCGCTTTCTCAAGGATCGTGCGAGAGCGGGCGTCCCTATCGTTGGTCTCTGTACCGGTGTCTTCATTCTGCACGAAGCGGGTCTGCTTGACGGTTATCGCTGCTGTGTAAGCTGGTTCCACCGCCAGGATTTTCTGGACCGTTTCGCTACCGTGCAAATGGTCTCGGACCAGATTTTCGTCATCGACCGGGACCGGCTGACCTGCTCCGGCGGCCATGGAGCGGCCCATCTCGCGGCCTTTCTTGTGGAGCGCCATGTCGGCCAGTCCGCCGCCATCAAGAGCCTTAACATCATGATGATCGACAGCGCGCTGAGCGGCGAAAAGCCCCAGCCCGGCCAGCAGAGCGCGCGACAGGCCACCGATCCGCTTGTCAAAAAAGCGATCCTGCGGATGCAACAGAATATCGAGGTTCCGAAAACAGTGCTGGAACTGGCGAGCGATCTCGGCCATGGCCGCCGCAGTCTCGAACGGCGTTTCCTCATCGACCTCAAGGCGACACCGTCAAAAGTTTACCTCGAACTTCGGCTGGACCGCGCGCTTTCTCTTCTGCGTACGACACATGATCCAATCACCCAGATTGCGCTTGCCACCGGGTTCTGCGACGCACCGCATCTTTCCCGCACACTCAAGACCGAGCGCGGCTTTACACCCAGTGAATATCGTAAAACGCAGGTTGGCCACACGGTGGCGGACGAAGAATTCGCTGTTGGGGTGCTGCTGCCTCAAATGTAAGCAGCTTCGGCCATCGCGATTTTGAGGGCGCGTTTTCTCTGCCCTCTTCTACTGAACCACCGCTATCGCACCCTATGTTTTACCGTCGAAGGCATCAATCGCCTGTTGAGGTGGCGTCCGGCAACGGATATCAGGTGCACAAAATCCCTGCGGACGTTCCGCACGCAATAAGGCTTATCCTCCTATGATCCCGGACTTCCTCGTCACCCATTCCGGCGGCTTCCATGCCGACGAACTTCTCTCAAGCGTCGTGCTCACCCGACTCTTCCCGCAGGCCCGCCTTGTCCGCAGCAGGGCAGCCGAGTGGATCACCCCGGCCACGGATCGCATCATCTATGACGTCGGCGGCGCATATGATCCCGAGGCCGGCATCTTCGATCATCATCAGCGCGGCGCCCCGTTGCGCGATGACGGCCAGCCCTTCAGCTCATTCGGCTTGATCTGGAAACATTTTGGCCACGATTTTCTTGCCGCGTTCGGTATTCCTGAAGAACATATCGAAGCAATCCATGCCTCGTTCGACAAGAGCTTCGTGCTGCCGGTCGATCTGGTCGACAATGGCGCGCTCAGCCCCTCGACGGCTGGAGCGCTTGCCGGACTGACCTTGCCTGTTCTTCTGGAAACGCTCAAACCTGTTTTCGACGAAACGGATCCGGAAGCGGACGACCGTTGTTTCCACGCGGCGCTCGCGATTGCGCGTGCTTTCGTCGAAGCCAAGATCGCAAACAGCGCTGCGAAACTGCGGGCCGAAGCGCTTGTGCAGAAAGCGATCGTCGATGCCGGTCAGGGACAGGTTCTGGAACTGCCGATGGGAATGCCATTTCGTCCCGCCATCATCAAGGCCGGCGCCGAGCACCTGCTATTTGTCGTTCACCCACGTCAGAACGACTGGTGCCTGACCGGCATTCGCCGCGCGGATGACGGGTTCGAACTGCGCGCGGACCTTCCGGCGGGCTGGGCGGGCCTGACGGGCAAGGACCTGGAAGCGGTTTGCGGTGTCGAAGGCGCGACCTTCTGCCATAATGGTCGCTTCGTTGCCGCGGCCAGAACCCGTGAGGCGGCGCTTGCCATGGCGGCGATAGCGGTCAGGCAGGCAACCGCCGCAATCTCATAAGACAGCGTCACCTTTTTTGGTGTGGGGGTTCGCCTGGAGCTCAGCGGGTGACAGACGCTGTTGCCGGCTCGCCCTCCTGCGGCCATCGCCGCAATGCGTCTTGTCCCGCCTCTGTCAGGCCATAGACCCCTCTGTCCTGGCGCTCGAACCAGCCATAAACGTTCGAAAGCAGGATCTTGCCGGCATCGGGTACACTCGATCTGACCTCACGAACGCGTAACGGGCCTGAAGCCAGCGCCTGGGCACAGCCCAGCGCCTGTTGACGGTACGCCGTCATGACCGGCGCGCGGGTACTGCCGCCGATTGCCGGATCGCCGCGCCTTTTCTGATGCTCACGCATCAGCCGCGACCGACGTTTTGGATTGGTCCGCGGCATGGGTGAGATTGAACCGACGATCACGCTCACGTCTCCATGATCGGAAACGCCGAGCATGCCGATGCCGAGCCTGCGGCACAGGTCGCGATAGCGCCTGTCGAATTCGCGGCCTTTTCCCCGGGCAGACACCCGAGCCGCAATCCAAACCTCGTCGGCAACCGCCGCACGATCAACAGCCTGCAGGATGAGTTCCAGATTGAAACTCAGCTTCAGTTCACAGATCACGACGACAGGCGGATCATCATCACTGAGGCCCACGAGGTCGCAGCCGCCAACCTCGCCCTTGACGGTGTAGCCAGCCTTTTCGAGAAAGCCCTTGATTGGCAGATAAAGCGACGTTTCCATGGGGCCTGTGCGTTCGGATCAAGTTCCCCCAGTTACATCGATCCGCATATGCTGGACAAGCCTTAAGCAGCTCGCCTGCAAAAGCTCAGGCCTGATCGAGCGCAAGGGTGAGGTCGGCCACGAGATCATCCGGATGTTCGATGCCGATCGACAGCCGGATCGTGGAGTCGAGAACGCCGATGCGCTGGCGGACATCGGCAGGAACGCCCGAGTGGGTCATTGTTGCGGGGTGCGACGCAAGGGACTCTGTGCCACCGAGGCTCACGGCCAGTTTGAATATATTGAGCGCATTGAGAAATCTGAAAGAAGCAGGCTGCCCGCCGACGATATCGAACGAAAAGGTGGAGCCCGCGCCCGAGCACTGTGCGGCGAACACTTTGCCAACCGCGGATGCTGGATCGCTGAATGGCAGGTAATGAATCTTGTCGACCTTCGGATGTCCTTTTAAAAATTCTGCCACAACCCTGGCATTGCTATCGGCGCGTTCCATGCGAATCTGCAGCGTTTCGAGCGATCGCCCGAGCATCCAGCATGAATGTGGATCGAGCTGCGTTCCAATTGCTCCGCGCAATGCCTTTACCTGTTTCATCACATCCTTACGGCCCAATGCCGCACCGGCGATGAGGTCAGAATGACCACCGACATATTTGGTCAGCGAGTAGAGCGAGATGTCGGCGCCATGTTCGATGGGCCGCTGAAAAACAGGCCCGAGAAGCGTATTATCGCAGGCGATGATCGGCCTGTGGCCCTGCCTGTTGGCAATGGTCTCTGCAACCCGGCTCATCATCGCGATGTCAACGATGCTGTTTGTTGGATTGGCCGGGGTTTCGATGAGGATAACCGATACCCTGCCCTTCGCCATCGCCTCTTCAGCAGCGGCCATCACGGAGGCTTCGCTCACGCCATCGGCAAAGCCCACCGCGGAGACGCCAAAATTATGGAACGTTTTCGCCAAGAGCGTCTCCGTGCCACCATAAAGAGGCTGGGAGTGAAGCACGGTGTCGCCCGGCCGGACAAAGGCGAAAAGCGTTGTCGAAATGGCCGACATGCCGGAGGAGAAAAGCGCGCAGCTCTCCGTTCGTTCATAAACGGCGAGGCGATCCTCAACAATCTCGCTGTTGGGGTGATTGAAGCGCGAGTAGACGAGGCCAGCACCCCTGCCCTCTGGCGGTTCCTTGCGCCCGGAGACATAGTCGAAGAAATCACGTCCGTCTTCCGCCGATTTAAAGACGAAGGTCGATGTCAGGAATACGGGTGGCTTGACGGCGCCCTCCGACAATTCCGGATCGTAACCATAGTTCAACATCTGGGTTTCGGGATGCAGAGCGTGGTTGCCGATATGGGTTTTGGACGGGTGCGGCGCGGTCATCGATAATCCCTCGGATATTGTTGAACTCACCGCAGATTACACACATTGTGGCCGAAATACCTTGCATTTTGATGCGCAAAAAGTTTGATAAAAACAATTTGTTGCGGAGAAGTGCCGACTATGTCGCAGAAAATTGCGGACCCCATCGACAACAGAATCCTGAAGGAGTTGTCGGCCGACGCGCGGATCACCAACAACGAACTCGCAGAGCGGGTCGGCCTGTCAGCATCGGCGTGCCTGCGTCGTCTGCGACGCCTGGAGGAGATTGGCGCGATCAAAGGTTATTCCGCCATCATTGATCCTGCGGTCGAGGGATGGACCATGACCGCCCTCGCCTCCATCCGCCTCAGCCGCCAGCACGATGACGAAATCCGCATGTTCGAAGCCGCCGTTCTCGACTGGGATGAGGTTCTCGAGTGTCATCTGGTGACCGGCCCGCGGGATTATATGCTTAAGGTCATGTGCGGCGGACTGGAGGATTACGAGCGCTTCATAAAGGACAAGATTGCGAAGCTGAAATGCGTCGACACCATTGAGACCAGCTTCGTCATGAACACGATCAAGACGCGACGGGTCTAAGTTTGGTTGTGTCCGAGCGGCTTCGATGATGGCGTCCAACTTCAGCCACGTCTGGCCGATGGCTCTTCTAGCCGGGAGTGATTGCTTCTAGCCAGATGCTAACGGCAACGGCTCCCGCATCCTGATGTCCCACAGCCCTCTCTCCAAGATAGCTCGCGCGACCGAGACGCGGCTTCATGGACGCTGTTGCTTCAGCACCCGCGACACCCGCCGCCACTGCCGAGCGCCACGCATCCTCTGAAGATGCGCCGCCGCCAAGTTTTTCCCTGAACGTTTCTGCCGCGGGATACAGCGCGTCAATCATGGTGCGGTCGCCTGGCCCGGCGCCACCGAGTTCAGAGATGGCTGCAACAGCAGCTAGAAATGCGTCGGCCATTTGTTCGGCGGTTGGCTTTTCGATCCCGGCAAGCTGGCGCGAAGCGCGCATCAGGCCGGTGGCGTAGAATGGTCCCGAGCTTCCGCCGATCGCTTTTCGCATCGCGTTTGCCATCGCCATCAATCCATCCGAAACGTCGCTGAAACTCTGCTCCGGAAGTGCAAGAATTGCTTCGGCACCGCGCACCATACTCATCCCCAGGTCGCCATCGCCTGTGATGCTGTCAAGCTCCGTTAGCCTGGGCTCCGCGGCGATCAAAGCGTTAGCCACATGCCGTGAGACTGCATGTAATCGATCTCCGGCTGGGGTTCTTCTTCTTTCAGCGGCCTCGCTCTTTTCAATATTGTGCGACGGCAGCACCCGCTCCCGGTTCACGGCTCCGCCGCGGGGCCACGCGGTGGCCACGGTCGGCGCGTCGATGAGGCTTAGGGTTTCGGCATCGACAGGTATGACTGACAGAGAGAAGCCTGGCATATCCAGCGCCGAAAGGAAGGTGCCTGCCCAGGCCCGCTCGACGGATATGCCGAATGATTCGAGACGCGCCACCGCGGAGCGTGCCACGATCGCAAGTTCCATCGGCGGCGTTGATCCCAATCCGTTGACAAGAAGCGCCACTCGATCCCCGCTTTTAAGCTTACCATCGGCCGTGATGGTATCGAGGACCAGCGTCACTAGCTCGTCCACCGGCGCGAGGGGCATCCTCCGGACGCCCTGCTCGCCGTGAATCCCGAGCCCCACTTCGATTTCCGCCTCCCCGAGCACGAAGCCCGGCTTGCCGACCGCCGGAAGCGTGCAGGAGCCCAGCGCAACTCCCATCGAAGCCAATTTCCCGGCGGCCTCGCGCGCTATACGGGCCACGTCTTCAAGAGGAAGCCCCCTCTCGGCCGCCGCGCCGGCGAGCTTATGGACCAGCACCGTCCCGGCGATGCCACGGCGTCGGTCTGCGGACACCGTATCCCTCAACGCGACGTCGTCTGCGACGACGACGATCTCGACGGGGATACCTTCGGCCCTTGCCAGCTCTGCCGCCAGGCCGAAATTCAGCCTGTCGCCTGTATAGTTCTTGACGATAAGGAGGGCACCGGCAGGCCCTGCCGCGGCCCTGATGCCCGCGAGAACCGCATCGGTGCTGGGCGAGGTAAAAACGTCACCTGCGACCGCAACGGTCAGCATGCCCGCCCCGACATAGCCTGCATGGGCGGGCTCATGTCCGCTGCCGCCACCAGACAGCACCGCCACCTTCCGCTTATCCGGTTCGGGAAGGCCGGACTGAATCACGACGTTCTCATCAGCAAGCAGGATCGTCGCAGGACTAAGGGCTACGACCCCTTCAAGCATCTCCCGCACGACCGTTACTGGATTGTTGATGAGCTTCTTCATGCCTTCTTCCTCCGTGCGGTTCCTCAACCGGGGACGCAAACGCGCGCTGCCGACCGAAAACAAGCACGATCTGAAAGCCGATTTCAAGTTCCCGACGGTCGCGTTAGGGGTACATTTCCGCCATTGCCTCTCGCGACGGACGCGCTATCATGTGGCCACTACCGGACGGCAGCTTTGGGAGGAGCGATACGTGAGACGGATGTGGCCAGACGAATTTGCCTTTCTACTTGATGGTGCTGAAGAGGTCGACCTTCATATTCCACCGGTGGCCAGAGACGATGGTTCGACCGGCAAGG
Organism: Agrobacterium tumefaciens; assembly: GCF_017726655.1. Lineage (NCBI taxonomy): Bacteria > Pseudomonadati > Pseudomonadota > Alphaproteobacteria > Hyphomicrobiales > Rhizobiaceae > Agrobacterium > Agrobacterium tumefaciens. The sequence continues at coordinate 1,640,885 of NZ_CP072309.1, read as the reverse complement.
CGACAACCAGGAAAGCCCTGCGCGCCCGGATCAGCCAGGAAAATTTTGAAAAAATCTGGAGCCTTGCCGAAGCCCGCTACAGGCTGGATGGCAAGTTCACGGGCAAGGCTATCACCCTGATCACGAATAATCCCCACTACAAGGAGTGGCACCCCGCAGACGGTGGCGCCGTCGAAGGCGTTGCCGACAGCGGTCATAAATATACGACACGCTATGTTATCGTGCACTTCCTTCTGGATGACGTGAGCGAGCCTGTCGAAGCATAGGTTTTCAACCTTCACCTTTTCCCTGACGGGTTCTCGGACGAGGTTTCCTGCTGTCTGTCAGCCGGAAAAAAGGCGTCGCGCTGCCGCCTGACTGCCCGGATTCCGCGCCAGGCCGGATCGCATGTGAAGTTTTGAGGCCCTGATTGCTGAACCACGGGAGGCAAACAGCAAGCGAAGCGCGAAGACCCGCGACATGCTCACCTGAGCAGAGCGGGTGCAACACCGTTACCCGTAAATGGATTCCAGTCTTTGGCCGCAAGAATGGCCCATGCCGTGGCTCCGATATGCGGCAACCTGAAATACTTGAAGTCAGCGGAGTTGGAGCCCGGACCGATTTTCAGGCCGGTCGTCAGTTCGCGATCTTGGGTCGCATAAACAAGTCTGCTCGGCGAAATATTCGCTTTTATTGTCTCGAGCAGCCTGTCGGCTTTCCCTTTCTGTCCAGCACGCTGAAACGTCAGCGCCGCCTGTGCGGTGCCTTCGAGCCAGACGCCATCGCGATCGTCATTGAAATCGAACCCGCCATTGACGGCGTAGTGCCTATCAACCCAGTTTAAAACCCGCGAGGCGCGGCCCTCAAATTCTGGCACAGCAAGAAGCGGCCAAAGTTCGGAATCGATACCTGACTGGCTGGTGTTTGGTAGATCGCTGCCGGGCAGGCTACCGACGTAGAAGTGCCCTTCCCGCTCGTTCCACATGGCGTCGAGGAACGATCCGGCTTGATCCCGCACGACTTTCCACTGTCTCGTGTCATCGATTGCCGCAAGCCAATTGGCTGCTGCATAAATATCGAGATTATGTTCGGTCGATTTCCAATCCAGTGTGGTTGGCGCGGGCTCCTGACCGAAAGTACCGCCGGCGTAGCCGACACCGCTTTTTCCCCTCGTACTGGTGTCGATCCACCCAACCAGTCTTGCCGCAGCGGCCCGGTAGGTTTGGTCGCCAGATTGTTCATGCGCGGCTAAAAGTGCAAGTGCTGCCCAGGCAACGTTGCCGGTCGCAGTTCCAACCTGATAATCGTCTTCGATCCAGGCATTGAGCCTGGCATTCCAGAACCCGGGCAAAAGCATGGGCTCCTTGATACCTGCTATGGCACCGGAACGATATGCATTGCGGATTCGGCCGTCGCGGTAATGCCTGTCATGATCAACCGCGAGGCGTAAAGCATCGGCAACGCGCAGGGCTTTTGCATCCTGGCGACAGGCAAAAAGCGCGATGGATGCCAGGGCGTTGTCGTAGGTGAAAGCCGCATTCTCCAGGGCCGGGTCAAGTGGCTGTCCAACTTCTCCAGGCTCATAGCTGCGGAAAAGAAAGGGCCCGACCGAGCCGTCCATCCTTGCGGCAAGTCCGGCGCATAACCTTGTGGCAACGACATCTCTAGCAGTTTCGGTCGCGGTGACCGGGTTCGCCGCCACGAGACTGCAAAATAATGAGCCGATGAGGATAGTCTTGTTGGACATGCAGTCTCCCTCAAGCCTTGTCGAGCCTCATGCTATCCAGCCGCTCTAAGGGGACCAGCCCGTCAGCTGAAAGCGCGGGCGAACAACATCCGCATTGATTGCATAAGATCCCCCTGCCCGGCGACGTTCTCAGGAGCGGTCCGGAACAGAAGTCGCAAAACAGCCCTGTGCTGTTCCTCCGTGAGACGCAAATTATATTTGCAAGGCGCCTGGGGCGTGCCGCCGGCCTCCACCTGCAACCAGCCAGCCTCCGGTACGAAAACCGACGCGGCATCAGCGACGCCCAGGGAGGTCTCCGAGAGTGTAACACTTTCGGTCGACAGCCTCGATATACGAACGGGCAGGATTGAGTCGGCGCTGCGGATTTTTCCGGCAATATCGACTTCGATCGGCTCTTCTTTGTCGAAGCGGGGCAACTCGATGCAGCATATGAGGCTGGTGAAAGCAATCACCATCGCGACGGCTGACCAGATGAGGTTCATGCAGTCGCGTGCGGACATTTCCGAAGGAGAATCCCAGCTGTAGACGGCCAGCACAATCGACACGGCCGAGGCCGCCGAAACGAAGGCGAAAAACAATGCCGTGGGCGCATGAACCCGCACATGCGATCTGTCTCCACCCTTTTCCGTCACTTTAAAGGGCCGTCCGAACGGCTTTCGAATAGCTTGAAAAAGGGTGATTGTGATTGGTACCGCCGTCAGGGCATGAGTCACTTCCGTGAAAAGAGGAAGAGTGCGTTTGCCGGAAATCCAGGTGGAATAGGTCCAGAACAGCGCAAGAGAGGACAGCCCCAGCTTCATGAACATCAATTCATCGGCTTGAAGGGCCGAAACGCCGGTAAGCCAGTAGATCGAAGGTGCGAGGAGCAAGCAAAGGATAAAAGGCTTCGACAACCAGCAGAAAAGGCCATGCAGATAATGCAGCCGCTGCGTCAGCGTGAAGTTGCCGCGCCAGAGCGGACCGGTGCGGAGGAGACCGATCTGGATCGTACCGAGACACCAGCGCGTCCGCTGGGTAATATATTCCGGTATACCCTCGGCCGATAAGCCGACACTGAGTTTCTCATTTAGCCAGCGTGTGACATATCCCTGTTCCATCAGCCGATATGTCAATAGCATGTCCTCGGAAAGCGCTTCTGAAGGAAAGCCGCCAAGGTCATTTACGGCAGAGCGACGCACGACGAAGCTGGTGCCGACGCAGAACGCGCAACCAGCCGCGTCTTTCGCCGGTTGGAATACATCGAAGAAAACACGCTGGTCATCGACGAAGCTTTTACCAATGCCCAGGTTGTGTTGGATGGGATCTCTGTTGAAATAAAATTGCGGCGTTTGCACCACCGCCACCTTTGGATCCGAGAAAAGCCCCGTGACGCGTTTGAGAAAATTTGCCTGCGGCGCGAAGTCGGCGTCAAGCACCATGATGAGATCCGACACCTGCGCCAGGGCATTGGTGTGGCGAAGGGCATTGTTCAGATTTCCCGCCTTGGCATGTTTGTTGTCGGGACGGGTGACGTAGTTGACGCCGACCCTGTCGCAATAATCGCGGACCTCCGGTCTGCGCGTATCGTCACAGACGAAAACACGAAGCTTCGGATAATCCATGGCTTGTGCTGCAATGATCGACTTCTCGAGGACGTTTAACGGCTCGTTGTAGGTGCAGATGACGACGTCCACCAAGGGAGCGTCTCCATTTTTTTCGAGTTCGGCCTCCCCACGGTCGGCGATGGCGGACCAGTCCGTTCGCCGGAGCAGGATGAGGATAGAACCGATCGCATAGAGCACCGAAATGAGTTCGAATGTGAAGTATGTATAGTTCCACAAGGCCTCCAGCGAGAATTCCACCGGCGGCAAAGTATCGACGGCTCGCCACACAATGTATGTTCCAAGCGAAAGAAGCATGATGACGCTGAATGCCAGCCTGTCGACGAACCTCTTGCGATCGGCAAGCATGGCGAAAAGGATTGCGCCAAGTGCGATGACAAGGTTGACGTAAAGTATGGACTGGATGTCACCTTCGGAGCTGAAATACATCGAACTAACCTTAACAATGTCCTTCCGCGCTTAGATGCGGACGCAGGCAAGAGCGTAATATGAAAGATGAGGCGCTTGCCCTACGGGCCAATAAACGGGCCCGCAGGGCTCACCCAATCCGTGCGGTGTCAGGATTGAGTTCGCGAGACCGTTTTTGCCGCGCTGGGGCTGGTCGTCGTTTGATGCGGCAGGACCCCTTGTTGAGGCAACCGTTCAGCAATCTGCGGCTGGCGCGCTTGTTTGGCTGGCCTGATGCCCATGTAATCGAAGACCTTGTCGCGCGACGTTTCGATAAGCGACCAGGTAGCCTCGGTGACGCCAGGAAGCTCATCGACGGAGGTATGGGCGAGTTTTAACAGGCTGCTGGATGCCTCATGAACATAGTCCTGCGTCTTTCCGAGCCACTCATTCGGCAGACTTACGCTCACCCATGTTCCGACCGAACAAGCGGTATCACGCGCAAGTTTTTGCTGGTTTGCGCCGTCAACGCGGATGAAAGCGTAGAGCTCGCGCCTTTCTGTCGGCGGAAAAGGCACGGCGTAGTCCAGATCCACCCGTTCCGTCGTGCGCGGCACCAGCCGCTCCACCAGACCATCGGCTTCCTGGTTCCAGCCATCGGCATTAACCTTAACCCGCGAGCCGACGGAGAGGGCCTGCGCCTGACGCTCGGAGAAAATGGCAACCACGAAAGCATTGCGGCAATCCAGCGCTTCCGCGAGCGTATCGCCAGCGACAACCTCGCGTCCGGTTGCCGCGACCGGCTTGTAAAGTGTCGTTCCGGCCGGGATCGCGAGATCTGCGCGGGTAAGACGCTCGATGCGGGCCGCCTCTGCCGAGGCCAGCGTTTCCAGTTCGCTGCGTCTGGTCTCCAACGTCGTCATCTGCATCTGGATCTGCATCAGGTCGGCTGAACGTGTGCGGATTTCCTGCTGGAGATTTTGCAGCGACTGCAGATCAGAGCCGATATAAATTCCTTGGCGGGCAAAGCTCATTTCCTTGTTGAGTTTGTCCACGGCTACCCTGGCCGCCTGCAATTTTACATCTTCAAGCTGTATCGTGTCGGCAATATCATCGCCGATACCGAAATAGACACCCTTCGCTACCAGCTTCTGTTTTCTCGTTGCCTCAGCTTTTGCGATGCGGGTGGAATAGGTCACCATCTGCAAGGCAGCCTCCGCAGCCGCAAGATCGGATTGAGTCCGGATGAGCAGCGCCGCCTGCTGGCTGGAGAGATCCTTGTTCAAATCTTCGATCCGGGACGCATAATCTCCGACAATCGAGTTCTTCTGGCGCATTTCATTATCGAGCGCGGCCAACTGCACCTTCAAGCCGATGAGGGTTGTTTTGTCGACCTTGTCGTTTTCGATGGTTGCCTTGCCTTTATCATCCGATAATTTGACCACGCCACTAATCGGGGTGGTCAAAGGAATGATCGGCGCGTTGATCAGTGCACGACTGGTCTGCGACGTGAACACCGGTGGAAATACAGAAGAAGAAAATACCGTAGCGACGACACCTAGAACAGTATAGGACGCCAGCCTCACAGACGCCCCATTATTTCTTTCCTTGGACTTATTACGGAACAGCATGAATCAACTCCTGTGGTTGTTAAGCAAGCGTTCCTCCCGAAGTATTGAAATCGTGTCGCAAGTTTTTGTGCGGCGCAACATCGTTAAGATTGCATTAATGTATTTTTGACGGATGATAAAACTTTGGGCTTTCGCCTATTTAGTGGACGCAAAAATTCATCCATGAGAACTTATCGGGCAGATTTTCAATCTCTTCATATTAGAAGGTGCGCGTAAAACTTCTCAGCCATGTCGAGACCAAAAAAGCGGCAGAAGTTGAATGCAACCCATGGGCGCAATCGCTTGTTCTTGGAGTCCGGCGCCAAACGGGCATGCAGTCGATGCGCGCGGGAATCGCGTACCCGCAACACCGGCTCCTTTATTGGAAAGACTGCAGAAGTCTTCGAGCCTTGAGATTGAGATTTCGCAGATGATCCTTGGCATCGGAGGTTCCGACCAAGGGCACTTCAACTGAAATGGCTGCCCCATCCCCAACGGCAGCGAGGAGGTCGTGCAAGGGCAGGAGCCCCTCCCCCGGGGCGAGACGGCCCGATCTAGCTTCGTTTATCATTCCTTCAGGTGTCGCCGGTGCAGCACCGGAGACATCGCAGAGCTGCACGTGCCTGACGATGTTGCGATCGATCTCATTGATGTTTCCGCCGTTGCGAAAGAAATGAATGGCGTCGACAAGCACGCCCGCATTGGTCTGGGCACAGTCTTTTATGATGGTAGCGCTTTCGCGATAGGTGCTGACTGTGCGCCAACCCATGTTTTCCAGATCGACGGCCATGCCGTGGCGAGCAGCGACGGTGCAAAAGCTGCCGAGGTTATCGACAAGACGTTGTCGGTCGGCATCATCGCCGCAGGCGGACAGGCGTCTGGCGCCAATGTCCGCCGCCGCAGCGACGATCGCTTCGACAGCGGCCGCATCGAATTGCGGGTCAATAACAAAAAACTCGATGTCGAAGACGCTCATGCCTTCGCTGTCGAGAAGTGCGCGAAATTCCGCTGCGGACTTGCTGCCCTTCGGCAGCTCGTAATAAGGCGCGCCGGGAAAGGCAGGATGCAACCTCAATCCAACCGCATTGAAGCCTGCTTTGGCGGCGCAGCGCACAAACTGTGACGGCGGCAGCGATATTGCGGAAAAATGGGCGACGCCGAGCGCCTTCTGCAGGGTTGGTTTGCTGTCTGTCATCGCACCACCCCCGCGCGGGCAAGATGCTCCAGGAGATTGCTGCCCGTGCGATGAATATGCTGGCGAAGCTTTTCGGTCGCGAAATCGCTGTCCCGGGCGACCGCACCCTGCGCTATCTCGCTGTGTTCTTGATTGACGTTTCTGTCACCGGATGTCTGTGAAAGGAAGGCCCTTCGATAACGATCATTGAGATTAAGCAGGGTGTTGCAGAACTGAAGAAGAAGCGGTTTGCCACATCCCGATATCAAAGCGAGGTGGAAATCGCGATGCACGGTTTCCCAGTACTCCAGAGTCTCGGGCCTTGCTGCATCCCGCTCGGCGCGGTTGAGCTTATGCAGGGCGCGCATGACGTGTCCCTCCCACTCCACATTACCCACCCGGATGGCTTCCTTCAGAGCGAAAACCTCGAGTTCTTCGCGCAGGCTGGTGACTTCCTCCAGATTGGCGAGCGACACAGGCGAGACACGGTAGCCACGATTATCCTCAAACTCGACAAGACCGTCGGATATCAGGCGCGCAAGGCCCTCGCGAAGCGGGCTCAGGCTGACGTTGAAGGATTGTCGCGCCTTGTCGAGATTGATCTTGCTGCCCGCTTCCAGATCACCGGAAATGATCGCTTCGCGTAGCCGCGTGGCAAGCTGGCTGCCGATGGTATTCTTGCCATCGTCCGAAAATCCACCGCTGGCGGTTTGATTGCCCCCTCCGATCGGATCGTTGGCCTGCTGTTTCATGACACCCCGCGTGACAAAACTTGATGATGAGCGGTAGAATAAACGATTATTATTGTCAACGGATTGTAGGAAAATCGCTCGCCACGTTCCCAAAGAGGCGTGATGATGACGAAAATTGCCTTCGTAAGGCCCAGAAATCTCCAACATAGACTAGAAAACCATCCAGCAACCGCTTTCGCTTGATAGACGCTTGACAGATAATCGATTATTTTCGTACTGACTCTGCATTGGGAGGTGCCAATGGTCATCAAAAGCGAAAGCGACATCACGCCTGCGGTCATCGCGGCGATGAATCAGACATCCGATCCACGAATGCGTGAAATTCTGGTGGCGCTGGTCAAGCACCTCCATGCGTTTGTTCGCGAAGTGCGTTTAACGGAGCCAGAGTTCCGCGAGGCAACGGCCATCTTGAACGAAATCGGTCAGTTGCAGACCGATACGCACAATGAGTTCGTTCTGATCTCGGGCTCCCTTGGCGTATCCTCTCTCGTCTGTCTGTTGAACAATGGTGATAACGGCCAGACGGAGACATCGCAGTCGCTGCTCGGCCCCTTCTGGCGCCTCAACTCCCCGCGGGTAGAAAATGGCGGAACGATCATCCGCTCCAGTACTCCGGGAGATCCGCTCTTCGTTCGCGCCCGCGTCATTGATCGGCACGGCAATCCGATTTCAGGTGCGGAGGTCGATGTCTGGCATGCTTCTCCTGTCGGTCTCTATGAAAACCAGGACCCTGATCAGGCAGAAATGAACCTGCGCGGAAAATTCACCACGGACGAGGATGGCCGTTTCTGGTTCCGGACCGTGAAAATGGTCGGTTATCCTATCCCCGTCGACGGCGTCGTCGGGCGGATGCTCAAGGCGCAGGGTCGACATCCGTATAGGCCGGCCCACCTGCACGCACTCATATTCAAATCGGGCTTCAAGACATTGATCTCGCAGGTTTTCGACCCGAGCGATCCCCATATTGATTCCGATGTGCAGTTCGGCGTGACGGCCGCCCTCACGGGAGATTTCATTCGCCATGATGAGCCCCACCCCAGCGACAAGGATGTTGTGGGACCGTGGTTCTCGCTTGATTACACCTACACCATGGAGCCGGGCGAAGCCGTTCTGCCGCGCCCGCCGATCAAATAATTCCGGAGCCATTTATGATCACCGAGGAACAACGCCAGGCCGCTGCTGATGCTATTCTGAAAGCCGAGACCGACAGAAAGCCGATCGTCCAGCCCAGCAAAACCTATCCGGAACTCGAGATTGAGGACGCCTATCGCATTCAGGAGCTCTGGGCCCAATCCCGCGTCGCTCGCGGCGCCCGGATCGTTGGCCACAAGATCGGCCTCACGTCCCGCGCCATGCAGATGGCGTCTAAAATGACCGAGCCCGACTATGGGGTCATACTTGACGACGCGCTTTATAACGACGGTGCACAGATCAAGGCTGAGCTGTTCATCAAGCCGCGCCTCGAGGTCGAGCTGGCCTTCATTATGGGAGAAGACCTGCATGGCACAGGCACGCGCATCTACGACGTGATGCGCGCGACCGAATTTGTCGTGCCGGCCCTCGAGATTATCGACTACCGCACCGAAGTACCCCGCGCGATCACCGATACTATCGCTGACAATGCGGCGTTCGGCGCCATCGTGGTCGGTGGACGTGTTATCCGTCCGATGGATATCGACGTGCGCTGGGTCGGCGCTACGCTTTCCAAAAACGGGGTTATCGAGGAATCCGGCGTGTCGGCGGCGATCATGGGGCATCCTGCCGCTGGCGTTGCGTGGCTGGTCAACAAGCTGCATGCCGTGGGCGGTGGCCTGAAGAAGGGGCAGATCGTCCTTGCAGGGTCCTTTACGCGGCCCGTCGATATCGTCAAAGGTGATGTCATCCAGGCAGATTACGGCCCGATCGGCTCGATCGGCGTCTCTTTCGTGTGAGGTGGGAACATGGATCTTCCGGTCAATCAATTCAAAGCAAAGCTGCGCGCGGGCGAAAGCCAGATCGGGCTGTGGTGCGGCCTGCCGGGCACTTATGCGGCGGAGATCGTTGCGCCCGCCGGTTTCGACTGGCTGCTCTTCGATACCGAACACTCGCCGAGCGACGTTTTGACCGTCATGCCGCAATTGCAGGCCGTCGCCCCTTACAAGGTTTCGCCAATCGTGCGACCGGCCGCCAACGACCCCGTCCTCATCAAGCGCTTTCTTGATATCGGCGTCCAGACATTGCTGATCCCCTTCATTCAGAACGCCGACGAGGCCAGGACTGCCGTTGCCGCCACCCGCTATCCGCCCGCCGGCATCAGGGGCGTGTCAGCACTCACGCGCGCCACACGGTTTGGCCGGGTCAAAAACTACGCCCAACAGGCCGAACGGGAACTCTGCGTTCTCCTGCAGGTCGAAACCCGTGAGGCCATGGCCAATATCGAGGCGATAGCTTCGGTGGAAGGCGTGGATGGAATCTTCATCGGGCCGGCAGACCTTGCGGCGAGCTTCGGTTATCCCGGTCAGCCGGGGACGCCAGAGGTGGTCGAAGCGATCGAAAATGCGATCGCCCTTTTGAAGCGGTTGGGGAAACCCGCTGGAATCCTCACACTGGACGAGAAATTTGCGAAACGCTGCATCGAGCTCGGCACCCTCTTCACGGCCGTTGGCATCGACGTCGCCCTCTTGGCGCGCGGGGCAGAAGCGCTTTACGGCAGGTTCTCGGAGCCGGCATAAGATGGCTGATCGGACCGAGATTGCCCATGAGATCGCGCCAACGGGCGCGATCCGTGCGGCGGTCAACATCTCCAACGCGGCGCTTGCCCGCATCAACGCTGCGACGGGTGTTCTCACCGGGCCAAGCATCGATCTCGCTCGGGCATTGGCGGCCGAAGCCGGATTTCCGCTCACGATTCTGGAATATCCGTCCGCAGCAGCGATATTGGCTGCCGCGGATCGCAGCGAATGGGATGTCGCCTTCATTGCCGCAGATCCATCGCGCGCTGACCGGTTTTCGTTTTCGCCGCCCTATGCCTTTGTGACGGCGACATTTCTTGTGCCGGCACAATCGGAATACATGCGGGTAGCGGATGTCGACAAACCCGGCTCTATCATCGCGGCTGCGCAAGGGGCCGCTTATACAAAACAGTTGGAACGCCTGATCAAGCACGCGACGATTCTTCATGTCGGCACCGCCGCTGAAGCAACTGAACAGGTGAAGGCCGGCGCGTGTCATGCTGCGGCAGGGCTGAAACAATCCCTCGAAGCGGCGGTAGCGGAGGATGCCAATCTTCGTAAACTGGATGACGCGTTCTCAGAGATTCCCCAGACCGTCGCGGTCTTACGGGATATGGAACTCGCGGCTGCTTTTCTGGAAGAGTTCGTAACGCGCTACACGGAAACCCTCTAAGCGTGCGGGGCGGCGGAAACCCGTCATTATTTCTCGTTCCAGATCATCGACAGCCGGGTGCCTTTTTGCAGCTCCGGGTGGGTGTGGGTCTGTTCAACCCGCGCGCCAAGATTTTGCGCCATTGCCATGATCAGCTTCGTACCGAGACCCGTGCCGCGAGGAATTGAGCCCGGCTGCACGCCCACGCCGTCATCCTCGACAACCAGAACGAATTGGCCATTATCCTCGGAGAGATTGACGCGAACGGTGCCAGTCTGGTCAGGATAAGCATATTTAAGAGCATTGGTCAGAAGCTCGGTGATGATGACACCAAGCGCCACGGCATGGTCGGCGTTGAGGTCTACCTCGCAAAGCGACGTTTCAATCGTGATCGAAGACGATCCGGGCACGGCCTGGAACAGATCCCCGATGATCGAGGTCAGATAGGAGTTCAGCGAAACGAGGCCGACATTGGCAGTATTATAGAGGCTGCGGTGAACGCCGGCGATGGCGGAAATCCGGCTCTGCGTCTCCAGCAACGCGGTTTCCGCTTCCTGGGAATTCAGCGTATTTATTTGCAGCCGGATCATGGCCGACACCAACGACAAACTGTTTGCGACACGATGGTTCATTTCTTTCACCATCATTTCTGCATGCTCTTTCGCCGTCACCAGCAGACGGTCCGCCTCCTCCTTCGTCTGGCGGAGGCGATGATTTTCCAGTGCCTGATTGATGGCGGTCAGCAAAAGCGGAAAAAAGTCATCCCCGACATTCTTGATGACGTAGTCAGCAGCGCCTGCCTTCAGCGCATCGATGGCAATCCGGGCTTCGTTGGATCCGGTGACATAAAGAACGGGGACGCGCGACGGTATGGAATGTATCGCAGCAAGGAACTCCATTCCGGTCGACGTCTGAAAATAGTGGTCGAGAACAACCACGTCGAACTGCCCGTTTTGAAAAAGCTCGAGTCCGGAAGCAACGGAGGCGGCGTGAACCACCTCCATTCCATGGCGACCAAGGACTCGGCTCGAAAGCCTCGCCAAAGCCGGGTCGTCATCGACATACAAAACGCGCAGAGCCATCATGCCTTCAAGGTATCTGAATTACGGAGAAGAACAGGCCGAGATTTTTGATGGCACTGGCAAAGCCCTCATAATCGACCGGTTTGGTTATATAGACATTCGCACCCAGATCATAACATTTCTGGATTTCCGTCTCGTCATCGGTGGTCGTCAAAACCACGACAGGCAAACGACGGGTGTATTCATTGCTCTTGATCTGCTCAAGAATGGTGATGCCCGACATATCAGGCAGATTGAGGTCGAGCAGCACGAGAAGATAGCGGTCCTTGCTGACAAGGCCATCCCGACTTTCGCCCAAGATGTAATCGAGTGCTTTTGCGCCCAGTGTGAATGGCACGATCTCGTTGTTCACGCCAGCCCGCCGCACATTTTTCTCGATCAGACGGGCATGGCCCTCGTCGTCTTCGATCATCACGATCGTTACTTCCTGACCGGTCGCTTTCATTTGTCGCCTTCCTTTGTCACTCGTCTGAGGTCACTCGGCAGCAGCAAGAGGAACTTGCTGCCCTCACCAAGTTTCGACTCGACTTTAATATCACCTCCTAAATTTCTGATTAGCGAGCGGACATGCGCGAGACCTATTCCCTCTCCCGGCTGGTCCTGGTTTCCGGCCCGTCGGAACAGTTCGAAGACCCGTTCGAGATCCTGCTCGCCGATCCCGCGTCCGTTGTCGCCCACCTCGATGCAGATCGCGCCCCGCCCCGCTGGATAAGCGCGTGCCGTGAGACGCAGCGGGCGACCGGGCATCTGGTACTTCACGGCGTTGTCGAAAAGATTGCCAAGGATCTGGTCGAGGGATATCCGGTCGGTGATAATCGTCAGCTTCGGCGTATCCACCTCGATTTCACCGCCATTGGCGTTGATCTGATGGCGAACCGTCTCCGACAGCGACGACAACAACGTCTCAATATCCACCTTTTCTGGCTGCAGCTTGCGCTGGCCATCGCGGGATATCTTCAGGATGGCGTTGATCAGTTGATCCATTTTTTTGGTGGATGACCGAATGAAGCCGATCGCCTCCGGTATATCCTCATCAACCGCCAGCCGCGCTTCGCGGATGACCTCTTCTGTCGGACCTTTGCCGTCAGCCAGAATATAGCTCGTGACGGGCTTCAGCGACGTGTCGAATTCAGACAGGAAGCCCATGATATTGACCAGCGGGGCGCGCAGGTCGTGGGTGACGATATAGGCAAAGCGTTGGATTTCCTGATTGGCACGACGAAGATCCCTGGTTCTTTCCTCGACGCGTTCCTCAAGATGCCGGTTCAGTTCGTCTACGTCTTCCCGCGACTTGTTCAACGCGCGGATATAGGTGAACACAAGCAGGATCGAGCCGCCGACGACGGCGAGAATCGCGACAGCACCACCAATCGTCACCCAGCGCAACGTATTGGCGGCCTCAAGTTGATCGGTAACGATGATGCGAAGCCGATCGTCGGTATGCGACTGCAAATCCGACAACACGGTTCTGATCTCGTTCATGAACCGTTTGCCGTCATTATTGCGAACGACCTCAACCGCCTCAGTGATACGACCCTCGCGCTGCAAATCAATGGTCTCGCGGGTTTCCGCGAGCTTTGCATCGATTGCCTGCGTCAAGCTCGAAAGAGCCGCCTTGTACTGTTCATTGTCCTTCAGGAGATCGAGAAGTCTTGACTGGCGTTGAGGGAGGCCTTGCAGGGCCTCCTCATATGGCCCCAGATAATCCTGATTATTGGTAAGCAGATATCCGCGCTGACCGGTTTCGATGTCCTGCATCGTGGTCAGCACATCAAGAATTGCTGCACGCACACGACGGAGCTGCGCCGTCTCCTGGGAATAATGATTGTTCACCTGCACAAGCCACAGGGATGTGGAGACCATTCCAATCAAAATCGCAACGCCGACAGCAAGCATCAAAAGGCTTCGCTGGGCAAACGGTGAAAAACCAGTCACAGCAACAACATTCCCGGTAGGCAGCTAATTCGCGGGCCAACCTAGAGTACCGCTGCGCTTGAAGCGAATGATTTATTTTTAAGCGCTAATGGAACCGACCGATGATTTAATCATTATGTGACTCCACCCTCGCATATCGGAAGTTCGCAAGCCCGTTCCGTTAAGCTGACAGCGAGAGGGGAATCAAACCTTCGCCATGAGATAATGGCCGACACCCCAGATGTCTCCATCATCATGCCCGAAAAGCCCTGCGGTTGCCAGAAAGAACAATCGCCACCGTCGCTCCCACAGACGCGCCTCACTGCCATAAACGCGCTTCAGGATGGGCCTGATATGGTCGATTTCGCGATCGAAGTTTGCTAGCCAGTCGAGAGCGGTACGCCGATAATGAGAGCCAGACCAGCGCCACTCGCGCTCAACGCTGAAGATACCATCAAACCGGCGGGGGAGATCGAAAGCGGGCATGATGCCGCCCGTGAAGAAATGCTGCGCAATCCAATCCGCAGAATTGTTGTGATCGAAACGATACGACCTGTTGTGATGGTTGAACACATGCAGGAAAAACCTGCCGTCGGGCTTTAGCCAGGAATGCACGCGCGCAAAAAGCGCGCTCCAGTTCGACATATGCTCGAACATTTCAACCGAAACGACCCGGTCGAACTGCATGTCGGCCGCGAAATCATTCATATCCGCCGTTACGACCGATAGGTTGGAAAATCCCCGTTCCCGCGCACGCGCCATGATGTATTCGCGTTGGGATGAGGAATTAGAGACGGACGTGATCCTGGCGTGGGGATAGCGGCCGGCCATATACAGGGACAGCGAACCCCAACCGCAGCCGAGTTCGAGAATGTCCATGCCGTCCTCCAGGTCGGCATGCTCCACGGTTTCAGCCAGAGCGACATCCTCAGCCTCGTCGAGCGTTGTCCTGGCATTTGGATAATAGCAGCAGGAATATTTACGCTGAGCCCCGAGGACCAACGCAAAGAATTCTGCGGGCACCTCATAGTGCTGCTTGTTGGCCTCATCGGTATGACTTGCGACCGGGAAATTCGTCATATTCGCCACGAAATCGAGCTCGGCCTTGGTCGGAATTTTCGCAAGCCGTCGTTTGGTTCGCCCACAGAGCATGTCAATCCCAGCGAGCGTGAGGCTATCGGCGAGCGGCGCACGCTCGGCTGCGTTGATGGCGACGGCAAGCATATTCATGGTGTTTCCTCGATTTTGCGTGGGCCGGGGAAGAAAGCGTTGACGCGCTCCTGCAATGCGCGGAATTTTTCGCCGCGAGATTTCAACATGTGCTCTTCAAGCGGCGGAATGCCCGAGACGTGGACGAGCAGCCAGTACATCATGGCGGGCGCGGCGAGCGACGCCCACGACACGGCCTGGCCATGAACGGCGAGCAGCGGAAAACTGCACCAGAAAAGCCACTCGAAGAAATAATTGGGATGGCGGGAGTAACGCCAGAGGCCGGTTTCGCAGACGCCGGTCTTGGCTTCGGGAGATTTCCGGAACGCGGAAAGCTGCGCGTCCGAGATCGCTTCGCCCAGAAGCGCGCCAAGCGCGATGGCGATCGCAAAACAATCGACGAGGCGCGGAAACTCGGTGCCGTTACTGGCGGCAAGATAGACTGCAAGGACGAGTACGAAGGCAGCGACGGCCTGAATCTGCAGAAAGACGAAAAGCCGAAAAGAAGCGGCACTGCCCCATCCCTCGATAAGCTTTGCGTAACGAGGGTCTTCGCCGCCGCCGCGCGTGCGCAAGCCGATGTGTCCTGCGAGCCGTAACGACCAGACGACTACGAGAGCGGCAACGGCGACACGACGATGAGCATCGCCTGCAGCCAGAAGAATGGCGGTAATCCCCCCCACGCCGACGCTGGCTGACCAGACGGTATCGATCCAGCCGCTCGAGCCCGTCGCTCTCTGCAATGCCCAGGCACCTGCCATAAGCAACGACATCAGAACGGCAAGCATGATTACCACAGAAAACGTCACTGCTCCGGTCACCGTACTTTAAAGGTTGAGGTCGCGTTTCGTGACAGCAAATACGACCGAACCACCGAAAGAGTTTCAGGTTTCAGAAAAAAATTCAAAAAAACATTGGCCGCCTGAAACTTATCAGGCCACTCGCCCGTATCTGCCGCCAGACGTAGACAAATTTGTGAAATGCAACGGCGAGGAAACATGAGCGGCACTGAAGCGAGACAACACGTAGGCCAGCGCCGGATCGCCGTGGTGGGGACGGGCATTTCGGGCCTGTCGGCGGCGTGGCTTCTGTCGCAGCGGCATGATGTGACGGTTTTCGAAGCATCTGACCGTATTGGCGGCCATACCAATACCGTCACCTTCGACACTGATAATGGACCTGTTCACGTGGATACCGGTTTCATCGTTTATAACGAGGTGACCTACCCCAACCTCACCGCACTTTTCAAAGTCCTCGGCGTGCCAACGGCCGCATCCAACATGTCTTTCGCGGTGTCTCTCGATAATGGCAGCTTCGAGTATTCCGGCGGAACCGGATTTGGGCTTCTCGCACAGAAATCCAATCTCATCAGGCCGCGTTTCTGGTCCATGCTTGCCGACGTCCTGCGATTTTACCGCAACGCCCCTCGCGATCTGCCCAACATGGGCGACCTTTCGCTCGATGACTATCTGACCCGCAACCACTTTGGCTCGGCGTTCCGTGACGATCACCTCTACCCCATGGCAGCGGCGATCTGGTCAACGCCGGCGATGGAAGTCGGCCGATACCCGGCGGCACATTTCATAAAGTTCTGCCGCAATCATGGACTGCTGCTTTTGCGCAACCGACCGATCTGGCGCACAGTTGTTGGTGGCGCGCAAGAATATGTCAAACGCATCACCGCACCTTTCGATGACCGCGTGCACCTCTCAGCTCCCGTGACGCGCATCCACCGCCTGCCCGACGGCGTGGAGATCGTCAGCGGAAATGGAAAAGTCGAGCGTTTCGATGACGTTGTGATCGCGGCCCATGCCGATCAGGCCCTAGACATGCTGGCCGATGCAACGCCCCTTGAGCGGCGCATTCTCGGCGCATTTGCCTATACACAAAACCGAGCTGTCTTACACACCGACAGCAGCTTCATGCCGCGCCGTCGCGCCGCCTGGTCCAGCTGGAACTATGTGACGGACACGAAGAGGGATGCCGGCCAGCCGAGCATCACCTATTGGATGAACAGGCTTCAACCGCTCGGAGACACCGCCGACACTTTCGTGACGCTAAACCCGTTACGAGAGCCGGAGCAGGAAAAAATAATTGCCGAGGAAACCTATCAGCACCCCGTTTTCGACGCAGGCACCGAACAGATGCGCCAGCAGCTATGGGCGTTGCAGGGTCTGCGAAACACCTGGTTCTGCGGCGCCTATTTCGGCTCCGGCTTTCATGAAGACGGACTTCAGGCAGGCCTCGCCGTTGCCGAAGACCTTGGTGGGGTCAAACGACCGTGGCAGGTTGCCGACGATAGCGGCCGGATAATCCGGCTGGATATGTCAACGATCGCGAAAGACGAAGAACCGGTGGAGGCTGTTGCATGACGCCTCCCCTCGCCTCTGCACTCTTTCCAGGCCATGTGACCCATGCTCGCTTCAAGCCCAAAAGTCACAAGCTGGCCTATCGCATTTATTCTCTGCTTCTCGATCTCGACGAGCTGGACCTTCTCAACCGAAAACTGCGATTTTTTTCCGTCGACCGGTTCAACCTGTTTTCTTTCCATCGCAAGGACCGGGGCAATGGGAGCAGGACAGATCTTCGCCGCCAGATCGAAACAGCAATGATCGCGGCGGGCATCGTCGCCGACGGAGGGCCCATCCGACTGCTCACCATGCCGCGTCTGCTCGGCTGGTCCTTCAACCCTCTCAGCGTGTTCTTCTGCTACGGCCGCGACATGTCGCTGAAGGCAATCCTGTGGCAAGTGGATAATACCTTTGGTGAGCGACATTCCTATCTGATCCCCGTGGAGGCGCGTGAAGACGATGAGGTCGTCCAGCGGTGCGACAAAGCCTTCTACGTCTCCCCCTTCATGGACATGGAGCTGCGCTATGTTTTCCGCGTCGCGCCCCCTGCCGATACGCTTAAGATTGTTATTCAGACTTACGACAGGGATGGCATCGTCTTGACCGCGCGGCATCTGGCCCGACGCGAGGAGCTCACCGACCGTGCGCTCCTCAAAGCCTTCGTTCGCATACCGTTTCTGACACTCAAGGTCGTCCTGGGCATCCATTGGGAGGCCCTGAAAATCTGGTTCAAGGGCGTCGGCCTTCGAAAACGCCCGCCGCCGCCTGCCGAGCCTATCTCCTTCATTCCACCATTATCGTCGCAAATCGAGGCCAAGATTCATGACCCCGTTTGACAATCTATCGGAACTACCGGTGCAAAATGCCAGCCTGAACCGTGGCCCGCGCTTGGGCATCTGGCTCATCAACCGGCTCTTGAACAATATCGAGCGTGGCCGAATCCGTATCACCCTTCCAGGCGGCACAACGCTGGAACGATCGGGCGAGTCCGATGGCAGCGAGGCGGTCCTCGTACTGCACAACTGGCGGGCGATCCGCAGGCTTCTCGTCAACGGCGATATCGGCTTTGCCGAGGGCTACATGGAAAATGATTGGTCGACGCCCGACCTGACCGCACTTATCCGTTTCGCCGCGCAAAACCGCGAGGCCTTCGAAAATTCGACGCGCGGGAGTTTGCCGATGCGTTTCGTCAACCGGATCGCACATGCGTTGAACGCCAACACAAAACGCGGCAGCCGTCGCAACATCGAAGCGCATTACGATCTCGGCAACGAGTTCTACCGGCAATGGCTCGATTCCTCGATGCTCTATTCTTCGGCAATCTTCGATGACACGACAAAAACGCTCGAAACTGCGCAGCTCAGGAAACTGGATCGCATTGCCGAAAAGCTGCAACTGACCGGCGGCGAAAGCGTGTTGGAGATCGGCTGCGGCTGGGGAGCGCTGGCGATCCATCTCGCGACGCATAGCGGCTCCAACGTCACCGGCATCACGCTCTCTCCCTCGCAATTGCAATGGGCGACATCAGCGGTCGTAAAAGCAGAGAAAACAGCTTCCATCGATCTGAGGCTGCAGGATTACCGGGACGTGAATGGACAATTCGATCGTATCGTCTCGATCGAAATGTTCGAGGCTGTCGGAGAGGCCTATTGGCCCAGCTATTTCGAAGCGCTGAAGCGGTGCCTGAAACCTGGCGGCCGCGCAGTCCTCCAGATTATTTCGATCGATGAGGACCGCTTCGATACCTACCGGCGAAAGGCCGATTTCATTCAGAAATATGTTTTCCCCGGTGGCTTCCTGCCGTCCGACAGCGCACTTGAAAAAGCGGTCGGCAAAGCCGGCATGAAGCTCACTGACAAGGAGCTCTTCGGAAAGAGCTATGCTCGCACCCTCGCAGATTGGCGACACCGTTTCCATGCGAAGTGGCAGACGATATCGCTGCTAGGCTTTGACGAGCACTTCCGCAGGCTCTGGGATTATTACCTGTGTTATTGCGAGGCCGGCTTCATTGAGGGGACCATCAATGTAGGCTTCTACACGATCGAACATCCATGAGGCGCGACGAACTCGGAGATAAGCAATGCGCATCAAAAGGTTGAACATCGCATTCGCGCTGGTTCCTCTGCTTGCAGCGTTCAGCGCTACGGCAGCGGATATCGAGGGCAATTGGGCGCGCGGTGACGGCAAGGCGAAAGTGGCCATTGCTCCCTGCGGGCAAAACATGTGCGCCACCAATACCTGGATAAAGCCGGGCACGCCGAAGGAAAAGACTGGCGACCGGCTGATCATGACCATCAAGGAAAGCGGGGCTGGAAGCTATTCCGGCACCGCCTTCGACCCGCAGCGCGACAAGTCCTACAAGCTAACGGTGAAGGTGGCGGGTAACAGCATGACCACGAAAGGCTGCATTGTCGCCGGCCTCCTTTGCAAAGGCATCGACTGGACCAGGATCGACTAAGATTCTCCTCGGCTGTCCCATCGATCCAATTGATTGAACCGCTTCAACACCAACCTCGCATTCTCTCATGTCCTGAAAGGGAAAGTATCGATGAAGACCTATATCGCCGCCTATGTCCTGACCCTCGTCGCCTTTCTGGTGATCGATTTCATCTGGCTGAGCACGATGGCATCGCGCCTTTACCGACCGGCCATCGGCGAGCTTCTGGCAGACAATTTCAGGGCTGCGCCGGCGATCATCTTCTATCTCATCTACGCTGCGGGGCTGACGTTCCTCGCGGTCCGGCCTGCCCTGCTCTCGGGAGAATGGACGTCCGCGCTCCTCTATGGCGCAGTTGTTGGCTTCATGGCCTATGCCACCTACGATCTGACCAACCAGGCGACGTTGAAGACTTGGCCGACGACCCTTACCATTGCCGATCTGGTGTGGGGAACTTTTGTTTCCGCCGCCGCGGCGACCATTGGTTATCTCGTTACCGTGCGTCTGCTTGGCCCACTTGAAAATTCGGCGGGCGTCTCATGACAGCCTGTTCATTCACCACTCTATCGCCCTCGGTTTTGCCATGGCGCGAACTTCCTGTCAGGCGTCTCTTGTCTTCCTGCGAAAGACAACCCTATAAAGGGCGAGCAGCAAGGAAGGTTCGAATGCAGGGCACAGAGATCGCTACCCTTATCAACCGTGTCGGCATGGGTGATCGTTCAGCATTCGTCTCGCTTTATCAGGCAACCAGCCCGAAGCTTTTCGGCATCTGCATGAAAATCCTGCGCGACAGAACCGACGCCGAAGAGGCCCTGCAGGAAATCTATATCAAGGTCTGGCAGCGCGCCCGGACTTTCGCCACAACCGCCGGCAAGCCGACCACCTGGCTTGCGGCAATCGCCCGCAATCATGCAATCGACACGATCCGGGCACGCAAACCGATTGGCGACGACCTCGATGAGGCCTACGATCTGGCTGACGAGTCCGTCCGCGACCCCGAACAACAGGTCGTTCTGACAGATGAAGGCCGCAGGATCGACGATTGCATGAAGCAACTGGAGACGGTTCATGCACAGGCGGTGCGCCGGGCCTATGTCGAAGGTTTGAGCTATATCGAACTCGCAGACGAGCTACGCGTGCCGTTAAATACCATCAGAACATGGCTGCGGCGAAGTCTTCTCAAACTTAGAGAGTGCATGCAGCGATGACAACGGGCGACCAGAGCGGCGGAAAGCACTCGCGCGATGAAATACTCGCCGGCGAATATGTGCTTGGCGTTTTACCGCTCGAAAAGCGCCGCGAACTGGAACGGCGGATTGAAGACGACAGGGCTTTCGCGCAACTCGTGCAGCGCTGGGAAGCCGAGTTTTCCGACTTCAATGCCGAATATGCGGAACAGGTGCCAAGCGCCACTGTTTTTGCCCGTATTGAAGAGCGCCTGTTCGGCGGCAAGGCCGCCAACAACAACGGCAGCCTTTGGAATTCGGCATCGTTCTGGCGCTGGATTTCAGTCGCGACGAGTGCGGCGGCGGTGGCAGCCATCGTCTACGCAGCGCTGCCCGACAACCGGCAGGGCACCGCACCGCTTGTGGCTGAGCTTGCCACCACGGACAGCCAGGTCAATCTGCTCGCCTCTTACGATGCGGAATCGGGACGAATGCATATCGTCCCTGTTGCGACCGGCAAGAGCGACGAGAAGTCACTGGAACTGTGGCTTGTAATGGATGGCGGCAAGACGCGTTCGCTGGGCGTATTCCAGCCGGGGGCGACGGGTGACCTGATCATCCCCGCCAACATGCGCCAAGAGATAACGGCGGGCACGACCTTCGCCATCAGTGTGGAACCGTTCGGCGGATCGCCCACCGGTCAAGCGACCGGTCCGGTCATCGCGGTCGGCACGGCGCGGTCTTCATAGCCGCGCTTCGCCGCGCCTCAGGAGAGATTCTCTGGCTGGGAGGGCGGCAAGATCACTTTCGGACACAGAAAATTCAACGCCCGCGCCGGGAACGTTGAAAGCCTGCAATCTCTTCTTATGTCCTGTCAGGATGTATATCCGCGTTTGGAAACGCTGCGGAGAAGGAAGGAGATTTGATGATCGACGAATATGGCCCATACGTGCAGATGTCCACGCTGGGCGAACGGATGGCGGCCTGCTACCAAACGGACAATAATCTGGCGCTCGAACCGCATCTGGCTCACTATATGGACGAGGTGGAGGTTAATATCGCCGCCGATCGCTTCGATCATCTTGGTTTTCTGAACAGGATCAGCAGCCGCTTGCAGGTGACGCTGGCGGCGACGACCAACGGGCGGCGGCGGGAGTTTCTGGAGGCCGTCGTCGCGTCATTGAAAGACCGTATCGATAGCCATTCTCTGAACGTGGCTCAACAAGGGCAGGACGCCACGGATCTGGCGGAGCCTTGAAAACCGGCGCGAATCGCCACTCCGCTCATTCAACGAACACGCGAACACTCGACGCCCGGCCGTCAGCGTCTATGACCGTAAGTGTCGAAAAGCCTTGTCCCTCCGGCCGCCACTCGCTGTTGCGGCGATGAGATGGGTCTGGCAGCGGTCGGCCGTTGGCAAGCCACCGGAAGGGTGCGCGCCCGCCCTGGAGCTTGAGCACGAGCGGCGAAATGCCAGACTGACTGGAAAGCTCTACCCGCGCGCCTTCCGGCGGGTAGACGATGCGGGGTGCGCTCTCTCGCCTTGACGCCGACAGCAACCCGCTTGCCGTGGTCGTGAAACGGCGCTGGTTGGCTGGAAGGTCCGCCACCGAAAGGCGCGCCACGCCCGATGGCGCCGCAGGCATGGGCGTGATGGCGACGCCGGATTTCGCGAAAGCGTCGAACAGGATCGGGGCTGCCGTCGCATAGCCGGCAATCCCGGGGACGGAACCATTATCGGCGCGGCCAACCCACACACCGATGACATGCCGCCCGTCGTAACCCACCGACCAGGCATCGCGATAGCCATAGCTGGTGCCGGTCTTATAGGCGATGCCCCGCTGCTTCATCCCAAGCGGCGGCAACACGCCGGAGAGCGTGTCAGAGATATTCCAGATGGCGGCATCCGAAAACAGCCGGTCGCCCTCCATCCGTTCAGGCGAGGAACGTATGCCGTCTCCAAGACGAACCGGCTTCCCGCCACCGGCAAGCCCGGCGTAAAGCTGGACCAGATCAACCAGAGAAATCCCTGCGCCACCGAGCGCGATGGCAAGGCCCGGCGCTTCATTGGCGGGAAGCACAAGCTTGACACCCGCCCGCCGGAACCGGACCATCAGCGCAGCCGGGCTGACCGCATCCAAAAGCTTGACTGCCGGGACGTTGAGCGACAGTTGCAGCGCTTGGCGGATGCTGACATCGCCTTGATAATGCATGTCGAAATTGCGTGGCCGGTAACCTGAAAAATCTGCAGGCCGATCTTCAATAATGGTTTCCTGTCCGACAAGGCCGTCTTCAAAGGCGAGCCCGTAGATAAAGGGCTTGAGCGTCGAACCTGGTGAGCGGATGGCGCGGCTCATCTCCACGAAGCCGCGTCTTGCCGTATCGAGATAGTCCGCGGAGCCAACTTCTGCCAGAATATCGCCGGTCTGTGCATCCGCCATCACGATGGCAACAGAGACCTTGTCACCGATTTTTTCGGCCGCATGCCGGGCAACAGCTTCCAACTCCCGCTGAATCGTCAAATTTAGCGTCGAACGGACATTGGCAGCATTTGGATACCGGGCGCGGGCGGCGACTGCCATATGTGGCGCAAAGGCGGGCAAGTCCTGCCGGTTCAGAGGCACTGCCGCGGTTGAAGCCCGCTCCGCCTCTCCCTCTCCCACCACGCGCTCCACGGCAAGCCGTTGCAGGACCCGTTCGCGCGCCTGTTTCGCCGCGTCCGGAAAACGGTCCGGGCGGCGTTTTTCCGGCAGTTGCGGCAGCGCTACCAGAAGCGCCGCTTGCGCCGTGTCCAGCCGGGTCGGCTCCTTGTCGAACCAGGCGAGGCTTGCAGCTCTAACACCCTCGAGATTACCGCCATAAGGGGCAATATTCAGATAGAGATCAAGAATCTCGGCCTTATTAAGCCTTCTCTCGATCTGGAGTGCGCGCGCGGCTTGCAGCAATTTCGCTGAAAAAGATCGGTCGGCGCGCGGCTCGATCAGCCGCGCCACCTGCATGGACAGCGTCGAGGCGCCGGAGACGATCCGCCCGTTGCTCGCCAGTTGCCAGGCGGAGCGCAACAATGCCCAGGGGTCGACGCCGTGATGATCGTAAAAGCGCTGGTCTTCGTAGGCGACCAGCATCCGCAGGAATTGCGGATCGACCTCGCCGGCCGTGGTCCTCAACCGCCAGCGGCCATCCGGTGTCGCGAAGGCGCGCAACAGTTTACCGTCGCGGTCCAGCACCTCGAAGGATCGCTGCCCTGCGGCCTGCAACGGCGGCGGATAGGCCTTGTCGAGCGCATCAAGACCGAAGGCCGCGCCGCCGATAAGCAGCGCGGCCGTAACGATGCCGACGATGACAGCCTTTTTCCGCCTCATGGGGTTGCCGAGCGCACCTCCATGCGGCCGGTTGCCGTGCGGGCGGCGAATTGCGGCCGGTACATATCCTCAACCGAGGCTGCCGGATGGTCGTAGGTGCCGGGGGTGACGGCGCGAACCACATAAGCGAGAGCAATCTCCGAACTGTCGCCGGCCGATCGATCAAAGGCCGCGACGAAACGGTCGTAGCGGAATTCGGTATGTGCCGCTTCCGTCTCCGGCAACCAGTCGAAATTCGAAAGCGCCGCCGAATTGACAAGGCTCGGATTGTCGATTTCGAAACCGGAAGGCAAAAGATCGGTCACCAGAATACGCGACTGCCAGTTATTTTGCGGCACCACGTTCAGGACCACCACATAACGCTCGTTTTGCGTGACCTCGCTCGGGTTCACCTCTTCACCATCCATGGAATAATAGGTGCGGGTGATGGTGAAGCCCTCGCCTCCCGCGGCAAGCGGCTGCGCCGGGGGGGCCACGGTGGTGACAACAGCCGTGACCGGGTCGGCCGAGGCATTGGCGATCTTCAGGGGTGCCGCCAGCAATTCATCGCCGCTCATCCGCTTGCCGAAACCGCCGGTCTGCAGATCGCCGTTCACATCCAGACGGATATCCTTGTCCTCGCCTTTGACGGCGCGGGCGGCCAGCAGCATCCATGCCTGTTCCTGGGTGCTGGTATAGGGCTTCTTTTCCCACTCTTTGGCCACGGTACCCGCAAGCTGCGGCACGACGGCCGGAACAGGACGGCTTTCAGCCGCAAGCGCTAGCGTTGCCGCACCATCACGCAGGGCAGAACCATAATCGGCGCGGGCGAAGCTGACATTGGTTGTACGGCTTGCCATATCGAGCGAAGCGCCGAACACACTCTTCGAACGGGTCTGGTCGCCATAAAGCGAAAGGGCAGCGGCAACCTGCGCCTTGGCAAGCGGCGTCGGGAAATCGGCAAGCGCCGTATCGGCGTAATAACGCAGATCGTTGATCGCCGCCTTGCGGTTGCGCGCCAGCACATAAAGCGAATAGGCGATCTCGTTGCCGCGATCCTTGACATTGCTGTCATAGGAAAGACCATTCTGCAGGTTGTTCAGCGCCTGCACCATGGCCGCTTCGGGAACGTCGTAACTCTGCTCACGCGCCCTTGTCAGGAAGTCGGTGATATAGGCATCGAGCCACAGATCGCCATACCCTGGCGACCAGAGGCCGAAACTGCCGGAGCTCGACTGGAAGGACAGCACGCGGTAAATCGCTTCCTGCACCCGCTTGCGGGTGTCGGGGTCCTCGGCCATGCCGCTGTCCTTCGTCAGTTCCGAGACATAGAGCAGCGGCAAAGCGCGGCTCGTCGTCTGCTCGGCGCAGCCATAAGGATATTTATCCAGCATCATCACCAGCGCCGGAATATCGAAGGCGGGCGAGCGCGTGACGTTGATGGCGACGGAGGAACCGAGCAACATGCTGTCGGCCAGAAGATCACCGTTGATCGTCAGGCTGCTGTTCGGCGCGATCTTGATTTCGCGCCGCGTCGTCACCGGCAGAACGGCCGGGCGGACCGGAACATTCAGCACCTGCTCCAGCGAAACGCCTGATGCATTGGAAACCTTGATGGTGATCGCACCGTTGCCGGGCTGTTCACCCGTCAGCGGAACGGTGAGCGACGACTTGCCGCCTTTTTGAAGCGCCAATGTCTGCGACATCTCGCCCTGATCAACCGTCAAGGCCGTATTGCTCGTCACATCCAGTCGGTAATCACCGGCCTCGCCATCTGTATTGGCGATATCGAGCCGCAATTGCGAGACATCGCCGGGGGCGAGGAATTTCGGCGCGCTGGCGGTCACGACGACAGGATCGCGAATGATGGTATCGGAGACCGCATGGCCAACACCCGTCTTCGTCCAGGCCACAGCCATGATGCGCGCTGTGCCGTTGAACTGCGGAATATCGAAACTGACAGTCGCCTTGCCGCTAGCGTCAAGTTCGACCGGGCCGGCAAAGAAGGCCACCAGCTTTTCGGTGGGCGGACTGCCCTGAAGGGCTGCCTGCGCCCCGTCACCACCGGTGCGCAGCCGGCCGGTGGCGCCGAGCGAGCCGTCGATCAGGCGGCCATAGAGGTCGCGGATTTCAAGCCCCAGCCGACGCTGGCCGAAATACCACTCATCCGGCTTCGGCGGCTCATAGCGGGTGAGGTTCAGGATGCCCACATCCACGGCCGCAACGATGGCATAGGCTTTCTCACCGACGCCAGCACCGGCGACGGTGATCGGAATTTCAAGCGGCTGGCGCGGCAGCGTCTTCTGCGGCGCGCCGAGCGTGACAGCAAGCTTGCGCTCGGCCGGATCGACGGCAAGCCACTTGATGCCGATGGCGCGCATCGGCATACGGCTTTCCTGCGCATCGCCGGGCCGGAACAGCGTCGCCGTCACATAAGCGCCCGCCCCCCATTCCTCGGTGACCGGAATGTCGATCTCGCCACCATTCTCACCAATCTCGGCGTTCTGAACGGAAATCAGCTTCTCGGAACCGGACGTGATCATCAACTCGCCGGCAAAACGTGAGGATACCTTGAGTTTCGCCGTATCGCCGATCTTGTAGCTCTGTTTGTCGAGAGCGATTTCCAGCGCATCCGGCGTTTCCGTCGAGCTTGCCTCCACATAGAAACCGGCATCGAATTCGACGCTCGAAACGGGTGCGCCGTTACCCGCGCCTTCCACTTCCAGCCGGTAACGGCCCCAGGTGACGGGAACGGAAATCTCGCCGCCACTGGCATCGACGGAAAGCTTACCCGCTTCCTGCTGCTTGGTGTATTCCACCGGCTCATAGCGCCAGGAATTGCCCTGACGATACCATTGATAATTCCGCTCGACCTTGATGAGCTTCCAGGTGAGACCGTTCATCGCCTGTTTCTCACCATCGGCGCTGACGCCGATGATATGGAAACGACCGACGGAATTCTGGGCGAGATCGCCGGAAAATTGCGGCTTGATACCGATGAGAGGCGCTTCCGCCTTGATGGGTAGCGTCAGCGAGCGCTCCACGGCACGTCCGCCCGCCTCCTGCATGCGCACGGTAATATTGGCGGAAAGAAGCTGCGTGGTGGAGGGTAGATCGGTCAGATCAACATTGAAGCTCGCCTTGCCCTCTTCATCCAGCACCGGCAGATCGGCAAGCGTCGTGCGGTTTTCTTCTTCGCTCTCCTCATCGGCCAGACCGAAGAAGTAACCTTCGAAATCGGCGCTCGTGCGCGTCGGCTTGATCGCGATCTCGCCTTCCAGCGTCAGGCCGGCCGCCGGGGCGCCATAGAGATAGCGGCCATCGACATCGATTGCCGTTTCCGCGCCCGGATCGATCTGCTTTGCTTTGCTCGAAAGGTCGAATTCGGTGCGATCAGGCACGAAATCGTCAACGAGGAAGCTCTTTTCGCTGATCGCAGCCGTCTTCGGATCGGTATGGATGCGCAGCGTCCAGGTGCCGCGCATGGCATTTGCCTGTAACGGCAGATCCACCGAATGACCGCCAAGCGCCTTTCCGTCGCTGACAAAGCGCCGGTCCTCCACCCCGTCAGGGCGGGAGAAGATGAAGGTGAGCGGCAGATCCTCGATTGCCTTGCCATCGACATCACGGGCAAGCGCTGCGGCATGTACGGTCTCGCCGGCGCGGTAGATACCGCGTTCCGTCCAACTGAAAACGTCGATCGCGCCGGGTGCCGCACGTCCCGTCACGCCGCGATCCGAAAGATCGAAGCCGGCGCGGGTCATATCGAGGAACACATAGTCCTTATCGCCGTTGCGCGCCGTCAAGATAGCGGGCGCCTGCGCCGCCGTGCCGCGCATCAGGCCGGCAGAAAAGACGGCGCGGCCATCCGCATCGGTCTTCGCGGTACCCAACACCTCGTTGTTTTTGGCAAGCAACTGCAAATCCACGTCGGCAAGCGGCTTGGCGCTGCCGAGGGCGCGCACGAACACGTTCAAACCGTCGGTTCCGGCATAGGTGATGATGCCGGTATCGGACACCAGGAACCATTGCGTGGCGCGGGAATCCCATGTTTCCTGCGCCGTGCCAGGCGGAACGGCGGTCAGTACATAGATGCCGGGTTTGCGCTCCGGCAGGGCTTCATCCACCGGGAAGCTCGTCACCACATCCTTGTTGAGGTCGCGCTGGATATCGATTGATCCCTGCCAGACGAGTTCCCCAATCTCGTTTTCAATACGGTCGGCGTTGTAACCGTCCATTTGTGTCAAAAACTGAGAATTGGTCAGAAGCGCGGTGATGTTGCGGTCGCCAACGCGGTAGAGCTTCAGGTCTGCCTTGTCGGCATTAACGGAAACGATCGGAATGCCACGGCGCGCCGTACCCGGCAGCACGAAGTTTTCCCCGGTGAACCGCACAGTGGCGCTCCGGTCACGCACATAGATATCAAGATCAACCTGCTTTTCCAGCGGCTCTTCCACCGAGGACGGCAGGCCGGCGCGCAACGCGATCTTGTAGCGTTGGCCGTGGGTGAGGCCTTCGACGCAGATCTCACTGCCCTTCGCTTCGATGGCCTTGGGAGCGGCGCCGTCCAGCGTGATGAAGGAGGAATAATCGACACCGTTCTTAACCAGCGGTTCGGAAAACTGGACGCAGGCCCGCGGGCTTACGCTATCCGTATCCACCGTGTTGTTGATGACGCGGAAACCCTGACGCGTGCGCAGGTCGGCATAGGCCGCCTTTATCTGCGCATTATCCGTGAGCGCAAGGCTCTCCTTATAGGCATTGAGCGCCGCGCGATAATTCTGGGTTCTTTCAAAAGCTTTCGCCAGCCGATTCAAGGCCTCAGTGCGGGCCGCCACCGTGCGGCTCAGTTGATAGGCATTGATGGCGGCGGAAGCGGCCTGTCCGGCAATGGAATAATTGTCGGTGACTTGCGCGGCCTTTTCGGAAAGCTCCGCCCAAAGTGCGCCGTCATCGGGTGTGATGGCGAGCGCCTGCTTATAGGTGGTGACGGCATCCGGAATATTGCCAGCGGCAGCCTGTTGCCGTGCTGTTTCGACAAGTGTTTCCACGCCCTGCTGCGCCTCAGCCTCATCCACAGCAAGACCCGCTTTTAGCCGGCGCGCTTCCTGCTGCAGGCTGTCAGTGACGAATGACAGGCGCTGCGGCGCGCCGATATCTGGCTCTGTTGCCACTTCGACAATCTTGCCGGCGACAGCGCCCGGGAAGGCGTTCAGCTGATTGAAATCCGATTTAAGGAAGCACCATTTCACCTTTGGATTGTAGGTAAAGGCCTTGCAGGACGCGTCGCCCACGCAAATCTCACCGCACTGCTCCAAGGAGACGTTCTGCTCGGTCCGCAGATCGAAGCCGAAATAATCGCCATTCTGAGTCGTAACCACCTTCCGCGAAGGTTCTGCTGCCGTGACTGACGAAAAAATGAGGGCAGTCGAGACCGCAACCAACGAAATCCGGACGAGCGCGCGCAACGACATCAATATCCTCCCGCATCAGATATGTCGGGCGGAACTCTGGTCAAATCCACGCATGGTTGTCAACGCATCTTCGTCAATTAGCGACAGGCGATACGCACGGACGCATACCTTTGCGCCCCTAGTCCTCGATTTTGCGCGCTTCCGAGATCAGCATGATCGGCACCCCGTCACGGATCGGATAAGCAAGCCTTGCGCTTTCGGAGATGAGTTCGTTTCGAGCGCGATCATAGGAAAGACGGCCCTTGGTCAAAGGGCACACCAGAAGTTCCAAAAGCTTCGGATCGACATTGCTTAACCGGTCGTCCATGGCACCCGATCCTATTGCAGCACCGTTCCGCCCTCGCCGGAGCCCTGAGCCAGGACAATCTCGGTGATGGCAATCAGCGTTTCGGCGCGTGTCTTGAGATCGGGCGCTTCCAGAAGGGCCTGTTTTTCGGCCGGTCCGAACGGAGACATCATGGAAAGCGAATTGACGAGGACGCGGTTTCCCGCCCGCTCAACGCTCTCCCAGTCTGCCTCCAGTTGATTGGCATCGAGGAACGCGCGGAAAACCCGCAGCAGGTTCTCCCGGTCGACAGCCTCCTCGTCATATTCACCCGAAAGATCGGCGATGAAAGGCGCCTGCCGGAAGCTGCGATAGGGCTCAGCCGATGCCACTTCTTCCAAAAGACGGAAGCGGCATACACCCGTCAGCGAGATGATATAACGGCCATCACCTGTTTCAGAAAATGACGTGATGCGACCGAGGCAACCGACCGCGCTCAGCGGCCCACCCTCAAGTCCCGACTCGATAACGTGCAGCGCCGGCTGCACCATGCCTATGAGGCGGTGGGTCGCAAGGGCCGTGTCGATCATGGCAAGATAGCGCGGCTCAAAAATATTGAGCGGAAGATGGCCCTCCGGCAGCAGCAGTGCGCCGGGCAGCGGAAAGACCGGCACGGTCTCCGGCAAGTCATCGTTCTTCACATATCTCGCATTTCCGACATGCATGGGATCAAGCCCCCTGTTCACTGCTGCCCGGACTGCGGCAGGGCCGCCTCGTCCGGGCTACGTCCCTTTTACGAAAACAGTATCGCCGAAAGCTTCCTGCGGCCCGCAACCGTTGCGGGATCCTTGAAGCCCCAGGCCTCGAAAAACTCCAGGAGCTGGCGGCGCACGCCGTCATCGTCGAAGGTGCGGTCCTTGCGCATGACGTAAAGCAGATGGTCGGCCGCCTCATCACGCCGTCCCTGTGCGTTCAGGACCTTGGCAAGTTTCACGCGCGCCTCGTGATCATCGGGATTTTGCGCGAGATCACGTTCGAGCGCGACCGGATCGCCAATTTTACGAGCCTCCTCATATTGCGCTATCTTTTTAGAAACGAGCTGAATGGCGGCATCATCATTGAGTTCGGCGGGAAGAGAGGAAAGCAGCTCGCTCGCCCGCTCATATTGCCCGGCGGCGATCATGCATTCGGCGATACCGGCAATCGCTGCGGGGTTTTCCGGGTCGGCCTGCATGACTGCACCGAATATCTGTGCGGCGCCATTGAAATCACCATCGGCGAGGAGCTGCTTCGCCTCGGTCAGAGCCGCCTCGATTTCAGCCTTCGGATCACCCGCATCCGGACCGGCGAGCTTGTCGATAAACTGCTTGATCTGGCTTTCCGGTACGGCACCCATGAAGCCATCTACCGGCCGACCATCGACAAAAGCAACGATCGCGGGAATGGATTGAATACCGAGCTGGCCGGGAATGGACGGATGATCGTCAATGTTCAGCTTCACAAGCTTCACACGACCGTTAGCCTCATTGACCACCTTTTCGAGGGTCGGCGTCAGTTGCTTGCAAGGTCCACACCAGGGCGCCCAGAAATCCACCAGAACCGGCTGGCGGCGCGATTCTTCCATGACGTCCTTGGAAAACCCAGCCGTCGTGGTATCCTTAATGTGGCCGGAGGAAGCGCCGTTCAGTTCGCCATTTTGATGGACACTCGCGGTCATCTGCCCGCCATAAGAACCGCCGTAAGGATTATTGTCGCCGCTCATGCCGGCCTCCCGAAAACTCTGTCATCTGTCTTGCTTGAAGCAAAGATCGTATCTCACTCGCTGACTTTCAAGACAAGCGGCGTGTGCCCGGTGGCCTCAAGAAAGCGAATGAGATCCTTTGACGCGATTGTTGTGGTCTGGTCATTGGAAAGGGGATGGCCGTTGACCAACTCGTTTTTCAGTAGATCGCTGTCGAGCACGAAAGTTACCTGCCCGCCCTTGTCGTTTATCGCGCCGAAAACCGTTACCGATCCCGGCACGACCCCCAGATATTCAAGCATTTTTTCCGGCCGACCGAAGGAAACCCGGCTTGCCGCACCAATGACCTTGTGAACGCTTTTGAGATCGACAGCCGCATTTTCCTCCACGGTCAGCACGAAATACTGATCCTTTTTGTCTTTTACGAAGAGGTTCTTCGTGTGGCCGCCGGGAATGAGATCGCGCAACGACTGGGATTCCGCGACAGTAAACACCGGCTCATGCTGCCTGGTGGTGTGGGAAATGCCGAGCCCGTCCAGAAACTCGAACAGCTCCTTCGCAGTTTTCTGAGAATTTTCCGCCATAGTTTATCGCATGCCCCTGCCGATGATGTTGTCACTCCTTTCTGATTAAGGCGGCAACACACCATTGGCAACGCAGGAATATTGGCCAAAATGAAAAAATATCAATCATTTCCGCCGCTTGTCGCATTCACGAGAGAAATTTTCGCGTTTTTGTCATTTCCCTGTTGCATTCCAAAATCGATTGAGCGATATAGCGCCCGTCGCCACTTGGTGGCCCACGGTTCAGCCAACTACCCCGGACCGGTGGATTTGAGCGGGTGTAGCTCAGGGGTAGAGCACAACCTTGCCAAGGTTGGGGTCGAGGGTTCAAATCCCTTCGCCCGCTCCAAATTTCCCTAAACTCTTGGACAGTCCATGCTCTATATTGTGCGATCTTTTTAGCGCATGATGTCGCATCATTCCCGGAATGTCCTTTACCGCGCCACTGAAATCTCAAAAATTCTTGGGCAGGCGGAACTTCTGGCCAACGTAACAGTTCTCTCCGCGAGGCTCCTAACCTCAGTTCCCCTCGATTGCCCGCCGTGAGCGGGCATTTTTTTGTGTGAACATCTTGCCGCCCCCGGCAGGATCGGCACGTGAAGAGTTCACGGCGCTCCTGCTCTCCAATAGCTCGACAATGGGAGCAGCCCGACGCAACAATACTCAGCCTTGATCTTGCCATAATTAATTCAATGTGCTTTTGTGCAGGCGCCCTTGTGGGAGGGGGTAAAGGTTGAGACCCGCTTGTTGCATTCTTGCAGTGAGCGGGTTTCCCTTTTTCTGGCCTGCGCCAAGTGCGCTTTAGCGAACCGGATTTCCGGCTCTTGCCACAAACGCGAGGAAGATGACAATGCGTCGGCGGCCTGGGTTTAACCAGTCTACCTGCGTCCCCTTCCATTTCGATGGACTACGGCGTCACAACAGGCGGACATGGAACTCGGCTATCCCACGGAAACGCGCGCGCGGGTCACATTCATCCCCACTTCAACATTGCCGGACTTTCATTTGCAAGATCAAGCGGACTTGATTAGACGAATCCCTCTATATCGTGAGAACGGCGACTTAATTTCGCCATCACGCCTGCCTTTTTGAAAACCCATCCGGGAAATCTGCTTCTTCACGAAGTTCGAGGAACAACAACATGGCCAACGCGACCACCGCCGACAATAGCCGCACGCTTGCTGCTCTTGGTGTTACGGCGGGAATGATTTTCACCGTGGGCTCTGCCCTCGGCTTTCAGCATATCGGCGGTTACACACCCTGCGCGCTCTGCCTGTTGCAGCGGGATCCCTATTATTACGCCATTCCGCTCGGCATACTCGCGATTGCGACCAGCGTTTTCAAGTTACCGGTTGAGATTACCCGACTGCTTCTGGCGCTTATCGGCGTGGCGATGCTGATTGGGGCGGGGCTCGGCGTCTATCATGCCGGCGTGGAATGGGGCTTCTGGGCGGGCCCTGTCACCTGCGCGACCGGCGCGCCTTCCATCACGACCAACGCCGGCGATCTCCTCGGCAATCTGAACGCCATCAAGGCACCTTCCTGCAACGACGCGGCCTTGCGCGTGCTCGGTTTGTCCTTTGCTGGCTGGAACGTCATCGCAAGTGTCGCACTCGCGGCGATCGCTTTTTATGGCGCGAGCCGTAAAAGCCGTTAGGCGGAAAACCGTGTGCAGTCCTGAAGAGATCAGGGCTGCAGCTCGGTGTCCCAGTAAAGATAGTCCATCCAGCTTTCGTGCAGATAGTTAGGCGGGAAGAGCCGCCCATTATTGTGCAGATCCTGAACCGTGGGCTGGAAGGGCTTCTGCGACGGGAACATGCCCGCCTGTTTGGGAAGCTTACTGCCTTTTTTAAGATTGCAGGGAGAGCACGCCGCAACGACGTTGTGCCAGGTCGTTTCACCGCCATGCGCGCGGGGAATCACATGATCGAAAGTCAAGTCGTCCCGCGCACCGCAATACTGGCACTCAAACTTGTCCCGAAGGAAGACATTGAAGCGTGTAAAGGCAGGATTGCGGGTGGGCTGCACGTAGGTCTTGAGGCTGACCACACTCGGCAGCCGCATGGAAAAGCTGGGCGATGATACCGCGTGATCATATTCTGCAATGATGTTCACACGGTCTAGAAAGACAGCCTTGATCGCGTCCTGCCAGGACCATAACGACAAGGGATAATAACTCAGCGGCCTATAGTCTGCGTTCAAAACGAGCGCCGGCAGGGCCTGTGGTGAAACTGCAATCGTCAAGGGCTTCTCCTGAGCGATTCGGCATCTGCACTTGTATATTAGGTCCGTTGTTACAGGATTGTGAAGCCTATAAATGCAGCGGCAAAGAGCTTAATTTTCAAGCCCGGAAATGACCGTTTTATCATCCCTGACGCTCGGACGGCACAGTGGCGCCGCGTGGCGGAAATGACGCCGCTCGCTGACGCGGCCGGGAGGCGCTTCGGCCCGATCAAGGCAGAAAACATTCTCGCACCGGATGCACGATCGGTGATAGGATAATCGCCGACGGACACGGCTGCTACTCTCATGCCTGGGCGCCATGGCAAATGTGCGGCGACATCATCCATTATTTTTCAGCCGGAGAGACCTTTGGCCGGGATGCGGAAGCAACCTCCAAAATTCTTGACCTTGTGAAAAGGAGACAGTAACCGCAACTATGCCCAAGGTGCTGAACTGGATTCGCGGTCGTAAACAACCAGCCCTCCGCGACGACCGGAGGCGGCGCAGGATTGATCTTGGCGACAGGCCAATCTCCTTCCCGATCTATGCGATCGGTGACATCCATGGCAGTCTCGACCTCCTGTTGCAGGCGGAACGAAGGATCCTTACCGATATGGGGCCCGCCCCCTCCCCGGCGCTAATGGTTCTCCTTGGCGACTATGTCGACCGCGGACGTGATCCACGGGGCGTTCTGGAACACTTGCTGCAACCGCCACCAGCGCCGCTTCGCCGCATCGCCCTTTGTGGCAACCACGAACAGCTTTTCCACGACTTCCTCGATAATCCACAGGAGAATTTGAAGTGGCTCGACCTCGGTGGCCGAGAAACGCTTTTGTCCTATGGGATCGACATCGGCCACTTCATGCAAAAAGGCCGCCTTCGGCTCCAACCGCTTAAGGATGCACTGTTGGGCGCCATCCCGCAGACCCACCGCCGGCTTCTGGCCAGCCTGCCGGTCTATACACGGATAGGCTCCTATATCTTCGTCCATGCGGGCTTCAGACCGGGTCTGCCGCTGGAGGCGCAGACTGATGAAGACATGCTCTGGATCAGGGAGCCCTTCCTGTCTCAGGGTGCAGGGCTGGACCTCGTTGTCATCCACGGCCACACGCCGGTCACTGAGCCTGAGGCCGGCCCGCAACGCATCGGTATCGACACGCATGCTTTCAAAACGGGCAGGCTGACGGTTCTTAAAGTGTCTGATCAAGGTCTGCACCTGATCGGCTAAGCGATCAGCGCCTAGCGCCTATTGGACACTGTCCTGCATTACCCGTTACTCGACCGCGAGGATTTCGATCTCCCGGCCAGCCACGATAACGACATCACCGGCCGTTTTACCCGTCAACGCCCTTGCGACAGGTGACACGTAGGACATGGTCCCCGCAGCGGGATCCGCTTCGTCTTCTCCGACGATACGAAACCTCTGCGTTCGCCCGTCATCGCGGCTAAATGTCACAAGGCTACCGAAAGCAACGATCCCGTTTGACGGCGGGTCGGGCATTAGCTGCGCAGTGCGAAGGCGTTCGGACAGGTATCGCAGATCACGCAACGGGCTCGCCAGAAGGCGCCGTCTTTCATTGACGTCGTCAGTGGCATTGGCGGCTTCACAGGCCTCACGCGCAAGCCGCAACTCCTCCTCCAGCGCCTTCAGCCCGGCCCGCGTCACCAGATTGGGGTGCGGCGAGATTGGTCGGTCCGGCAAAACGGTTTCGGCAGCGGTCTCCGCGCTGTCTTCCTTGGTAAAGGCTACGCTCAATCCAGACACTCCGTTTTCACGATATCACGCTTGCTCCCGGCCAGATCCGCCATGGCTTTCGGCCCCTAACAATATCAAGCGGCGTTTGTTCAAACCCAAGATTTAACAGGTGAAACCGGTTGATGACAACGCTCCCCCGCCGACATTCCATGCAACCACAGCGGAATATACCCCTTATATCTTAGCCTAACAGCAGGCTTTTTACCCTGTTAGGGTGTGCATCAGGAGGAGCGAGGACACACGAACGGACAGGAGATTGGTCATGGCCCGGACAGTCGTGAATGCGCTTGGCGACACACTCTATTACAGCGGCAGCTCAACTGGATTTTTTTCCGCAACCGGCTCCGGTCCGCTGCTCAACGGGACTGCCGGCAATGATTCCATGTGGGGCGACAGCGCCGTCAATGTGACCATGGCAGGGGGGACTGGAGACGATATCTATTATCTCTACTCCGGCATCAACCGCGCGATCGAAAATGCCGGAGAGGGCGTCGACACCATCGATACCTGGATGAGCTACACCCTGCCTGAACATTTTGAAAACCTGCGGGTGACGGGCGATGGGCGCTACGCTTTCGGCAATGCGCTCGACAATATCATCACCGGCGGATCGGGCAGCCAGACGATCGACGGCGGGGCGGGAAACGACGTGCTGATCGGGGGTGGCGGAGCCGATACCTTTGTTTTCACGAGCGGCAACGGAACCGATCTTGTCATGGATTTCAGCGCCAATGACACGATCCGTCTCAATGGCTACGGCGTTACATCGTTCGACCAGCTGGTCGCCAGCGCCACCCAGCAGGGTGATAACCTCTGGCTCAATTTTTCGAATGGCGAGGCCGTTGTTCTCGCACGAACGACCATAAACGACCTTCACGCCGACCAGTTCGAACTCAGCCTCGACCGATCGGCGCTGAGCCAAACTTTTGCCGATGAATTCGATTCGCTATCGTTGCGTAGCGGCGGCCAGGGCAACTGGGACGCAAAATATTGGTGGGCGCCTGAGAAGGGAAGCTCGCTGACGACGAATGGCGAGGCGCAATGGTACGTCAACCCCGGCTATGCCGGAACGTCGGCAGTGAACCCCTTTAGCGTCGAAAACGGTATCCTCACCATACATGCCGAAAAAACCGCACAATCGATCGCCGATGAAGTCGAAGGTTACGATTACACATCGGGCATGCTGAACACTTATTCGTCGTTCAGCCAGACCTACGGCTACTTTGAAATCCGCGCCGATATGCCAACCGACCGGGGCGCCTGGCCGGCCTTCTGGCTTCTGCCGACGAATGGATCCTGGCCCCCGGAACTCGACGTCATCGAAATGCGCGGGCAGAACGCCAATACCCTCATCATGTCCACCCACTCCAATGCCGCCGGCGAGCCAACCTCTGTCATCAACAACGTCAGCGTGCCGAGCACAGAGGGCTTTCACACTTATGGCGTCCTATGGGATGCCGAACACATCACGTGGTACTTCGACGATGTGGCGGTGGCACAGACGGACACCCCTGACGATATGCATGATCCCATGTACATGGTCGTCAACCTTGCGGTCGGTGGAATGGCAGGAACGCCGTCGGACACCGACTTCAGCGACGGGTCGCAGATGATGATCGATTACATCAGAGCCTATTCGCTCTCGGACTGGGCAGCGTAAAAAAACCAACCGAGCGGCATATTCAGATTCCCAGCCCCCAGCGAAGCGTTTTCCTGAGGAGAAGGCGGATGACATAAACCCCGGTACGGCCGAAGAAATCATGCACGTGGTGATGGCCGGCAACCGCAGCCACGGCTCGAAGCTGGTGACAGACATCAAGTCCGCGGTAAGCGGCTTCAAGGTAAGCGTGACTGAAGTCGCTCACAGCCACATCATTGCGTGCCTCGCAGCCTTCACCGTTCCTGCGACTTCTGAAGGCGTATGACGATATTGGTGGGTGTCACCCCTTACTTTCGGATGGCCTGCTATGCCGATGTGGTTTCGATGGCATCCCACTCATAGCCAAAGGCAACGCCACGAAATGCCTAGCCGAGATTGTGGACCATGAAATAGATGAGTCCGCAATGTGCGATTGCCAGTACGACCCAGCCCCATTTGGCGAGCCTGATATCGGCATCGATAACCGTATTGCGGATTTCTCTCGTGTTTGCCGCCAGTTCGGGCCCAGCAGACGGGGTCTGCTTGACCACTTCTTCCACAAGGTTGAGCCGGTCATGATGCGGAATTCGGGGCTGAAAATCCCTGGCGCTCGCCCCATCGGAAAGCGCGCCCTCGCCAGCCGTGGCGCTCGCCGCCACGAACTGCGGCGATATCCCCCTGTTACGCAGATTACCTGAATTCGGCATCGTAATGGTCCACACAATAAATAAAGAAATATGGTCGCAGCAGGCAAGGACGCGCCTTGCCTGCTTGCGGCGTCAGATCCGGCCCCCGCCGCGCGATCCAACGCTTTAACCCCCGTTACTGCGGCGCCCTTGCGACAATGATCGCCTTAAGGAGCCAGTCCCACTGGCAAGCTACGCCTGCCCGTATAAGGTTTTGCTTCCCGCTGGAGCAGAAAGACAGATTTTTCCACCGGCAACGGTTCCACCGTTGTGTATCGCTGGAACCGCTTGGAAAACTCGAACCGGATGAGCCTGCCGTCGAACTTTCCCGCCAGCACACGGTAGCCATTAACGACTTCGTTCATGATTTCGAGCTCTTCGCCCCACGCCCAGCCGCCATAGGACGTGCCTTCATTCGAGCGCAGCACGATCTCGAAAAAATGCCCGCCTGCGACCATCGGCATACGAAAGAGAATATCGAGATTATCCTCGTCATCCTCATCCCCTCTTTCTGCCGATAACCGCGCATGCGCTACTCTCGCCTGCACCAGGGCCGACACTGGATAAAATGGGCGGCCTTTGAACCACATGAATTCACTGACCGCGTATCCGACGTCGTCGGCGCGCTGGTAGGGTTCGATGCGTGGCTCGAACGCCATGTAGCTTCCGTTAAACGCTATCACTTTCGCAATTCCCGATGCCCGCCTGCCCACACCCGCGTGCCCCATGCCTGCCGTGTTGCACCACTCTTGATGCTTCTGACCATGACAATAGGCATGCCGCGTCACACCAGCGTCAAATGAAGGCTGTGGTGGCTTTCAATTTCGCGGCCACGTTGTTAGATGATAGGGGGACAAGGGGAAAAAATGGCTGGAAACGCTGATTTGATACCGATCCGGCTTTTTGGCACACCGCGCTGTGATGCGGTGCGGGAAGCGTTTTTTCCGTCCAAGGGCTTCGCCCTCACCGCCGCCCTCATCCTGGCGCCGAATCAGTCCCTTTCGCGCCAGCACGCCGCATCATTACTGTGGGAAAACGTCGAGCAGAAAAGAGCGCTTGGTAATCTGCGGCAACTGATCCTGCGCCTGCAGAAGCTTGCCGATGACGATGAAGCCATCCTTCTCATCGAAGGAAACGATCTAAAGGCGGGCAAGCTTTCGCAGCGTACCGACCTTGCCATTTTCCTTGCCGGAGCAAGGGCAGACGACCCGATGCAGCGCCTCAATGCGCTGCTTGAATTTGGCGGCGAATTGCTGGAGGGGCTGGAGGCCGGTCAGGATCATCTCTACCTCTGGCTGCTTTCGGAGCGCCGTCGCCTGAGGGAGCTGTTCTTTTCCAGTTACACCCAGCTTCTGGAAGAGTTGACGCGGTTTGGCCGTGCGAGTTCAAACGATATCGCAAGGCTTGCCGAATGCGCCTGCAGGATAGAACCCGAGCGCGAAGAAACCTACCGTGCTGCCATGGCGGCCTATGCGCGTATCGGAAACATCAGCGCCTGCGACAATATTCAGGAGTTGCTGCTCGATCAATTGCGTCAGGAGGGTCGCGCGCCCGAGGCTGAAACCGTCGCGCTGAGGCGCAGGATACAAAGCCTCACCGCCACGATAACGGCGCCTGCGGACGCGGAAATCGGGAAGCTTGCAAAATCCGCGACCAAACCGCGCGTCGCTTTCGCCCTGCCGGCAACGGTCGACGGTCAACCGGTTTCTCCCGTCATGCAGGCCTTTGTCGAGGATGTCGCTAACAGTCTTGTCCGGTACCGGACCTTTACCGTGCTTTCGCCGCACAGCACTTTCGCGCTGGCGCATCAGCGGGCTGACGACAGCTATGCCATGCTGCGTGCGGATTACCGGGTCATGTCGACAGTGTTTGACGACAGCCGCATGTCCGTCGCGCTGATTGAAGAGGCAAGCGGTGAAATCGTCTGGTCGCTGGAAGCTGTTTTAACCCCGCGGCAAATCCATGCTGCCTTTCGCCTGCTCTCGAAACAGGTCGCGGCAGCACTTGCCCGCGAAATCGAGCGGCTTCAGGTGGAACCCGACCGCAACCATAACGGCGAGGCCTACCGGCAATTGCTCGAGGGTCAACAGCTTCTGCGGGGCAAATGTGATCTGCCGCTGCTGCGAAGAGCCCGTTCCATGTTCCGCAAGGCCGTCGATCTCGACCATAGCCTGGCGGTCGCACGCGCACGCGTGGCGCAGAGCCTGCAACTGGAATGGCTGATGCTCGGCGGCAACGACCCGCACCTGCTGCACCGCGCCAAGGCAGAAGCCGATTCTTCAATCGATATCGATCCGGCGCTTGGCGTCGGCCACTGGATGTGCGCCGTGGTTGCACTCTACCAGCGGGATTTCGACACATCTGCCGAAAAATTCTTCGAGGCTGAGGCGCTGGCGCCCAACTCCGCCGATCTTCTGCTTCAGCATGCGGATGCGCTTGCCCATTTCGGAGATGCGGAAATCGCCTGGGAAAAGTTTCAGCAGGCGATCGATCTCAATCCTTTGGCGCCTGACATCTACTGGTGGGCCGGCGCCAGCATCGCATTCAAGCGCGAGGACTACGGTACCGCAGTCGAATTGTGCGGGCGAATGGAAAATGACGAGCCGGCCCTGCGTGTCCTCACCGCCAGCCATGCGCTGCACGGCGATCTCGTTGCAGCCAGGGAAAGTGGGAGCAGGCTTCAGGAAAACTATCCGGGCATGACGGCAAGGGAGATCAGCAGCCTGTCTCCCGACCGCGACCCGGTAGCGAATGAGAGATTTTATCAAGCGCTTCGATTAGCTGGAATTAAATAGGAGATATTATGTCCTCGCATTTCTTCATTGTTGGAAAAAAGGATTTCGGTGTTCTGTTCATCCGCACCGCACCGCTGCGGGTGGCATCCGTCTCGCACGAGACAATTGCCGCTTATGAAGCCGCTCATCCCGGCGTGGACGGCTATGCCCGCGTCGCTGCCGCCGCGAAGTCCATGCTTGTCCGCCAGAACGGTGAGCCGGATGCGGAGTTGGATCAGGCTCAGATCCAGGGCATCGAAGCCCTGGTCGCCGGCGGCGCCGTGGTCTCCGAGGCCGATTTCGCCTTTATCGGCGAGGTGAATGATGCCGGCTGGGACTTCAACCGCATGGTCCAGGCCCCCATCGAAGCAGCCC
The DNA here is from genome assembly GCF_017726655.1 of Agrobacterium tumefaciens. Taxonomy (NCBI): domain Bacteria; kingdom Pseudomonadati; phylum Pseudomonadota; class Alphaproteobacteria; order Hyphomicrobiales; family Rhizobiaceae; genus Agrobacterium; species Agrobacterium tumefaciens. The sequence goes on along the minus strand of NZ_CP072309.1, from coordinate 1,599,276 downwards.
TGAAGGCTGTCGGTCCTGCCGGCTCCGTCACCGGCGAGCTGTACGATGCCATCCTCTCCGACGACACCGGCGTGTCCCGCTGATCTTGGTTCCGCTGCCTTGACAGACGACGGCGCGTCCAATCCCGCGGCAACAGCGTCAAGGCGAGCCGACACCTGGTTCTCGGATCCCGGGCTGCTTCGGCGGTTCGGGATTTCCCGCGTCGGCGACGTAACCGGCCTTGATGTTATAGGCGTTCCCGTCTGGTTTGCGGTCCGTCCCAATTCCCGCGGACTGTCTGTCTCGCAGGGCAAGGGGCTTGTTGTAGAACAGGCTCGGGTTTCGGCCGTCATGGAAGCGATCGAGGGCGCCGTTGCCGAAGAAACCCGCCAACACGTCGCGGCTTTCGGGTCGCTGCTGGACATGCGGGATAAAGGCGTTCCCATTATTCCCCTCGGAACTGTCGGCAGGGTCGACATGGATGTTCTCGATCCGCGAAAAGAACGTGGCTGGGTTAAGGGTTTGTCGATCCGCAAGGAAGGGGACGTTTTTGCACCTTACGAACTTGTCGGCATGGATTTCCGCGTGGATTTCCCATGGGACCGGCAGGCCTTTCGCATGAGCTCCCAGGGGCTAGCAGCGGGTTTCGATTACGACCATGCCGTCCTCCACGCCCTGCTTGAACTCATCGAAAATGACGCCAGTGTCCTCCTCGACACGTTCGAAACCCGCGCGATAGCCCCACAGCCTACTTTCATCACGGCGGGGACCGACCGATCCCTCAACAGCCTTGTGCAGCGCCTGACGAATATCGGCGTGACACCGTCTTTCTTCGACCTTACGAATGGACTTGACGTGCCCGTGGTCATGGCAACCCTGCCCCGCCCTCTTCAGGCGCAGGATGGGCCGACCACCAGACATGCCGCGGGTGCCGCCTGCCGCCCTGATTTCCACGGCGCGGCACTCGCAGCCCTGCTGGAAGCAATCCAGTCCCGCCTGACGGATATCAGTGGCGCGAGAGACGATCTCGCTCCTCTGCGCTATCAAAGAGACAAAGCAGTTGCGGAACCCTTGAGTCACAGCATGCGGCCGGTGAAAAATGTGCCGTCCGATCTGTATTTCGCCAAAGGCACCGGGTCCGCGCCGGCATGGCGGCAACTCGCAAGCCACCTTTTCGCGCGCGGTATCGATGATATCTTTGTCTTCCCCCTGCAAACGATGGTTTCCGGCCTTTACGTCGTGCGGGTTCTTGCGAGCGGCCTTGCCCCTGTCGGCAGCGGACTTCAAAACATATCGCAGCGCGGCCTGGATCATCTGCTGACGTTGGGAGGGTTTTAATGAAGCCGGTGGTTTTTGCAGGTCCATCCATCTACGGCATGGCCAGAGAATCCATCCCCGACCTCGACCTTCGCGGACCGGCGGTCTGCGGCAATATTTTCGACGCCACCCGCAAAGGCGCCAAGGTCATCGGCTTGATCGATGGTCTTTACGGCGATTGTGCCGCCGTTTGGCATAAGGAAATTCTTTACGCGCTATCGAATGGCGTCACCCTCTATGGCGCCGCCAGCATGGGGGCGCTCAGGGCCGCGGAATGCGCTTCCTTTGGCATGATCGGTATTGGCGAGATTTTCGAGGCCTATCGGGACGGACAGCGCTTCTCCGACGCGGATGTGGCTGTGAGCCATGCACCCGATGAACTCGACTACCGTCCGCTGACCATCGCCCTGGTCGATGCCGAGGCAACCCTTAAAGCTTGCCGCAACACGATCACGCGTGAGGATTATAACCAACTCATGCGCGCTGTCGCTAGTCTGCATTTCAGCCGCAGGACCTGGCGCTCCATTGCAATCGAGGCAGGCTTCGGCTCCCCAATGGCGGCTATGCTCGCGGCCAATGCCGTCTCGATCAAGCGGGACGATGCGGCGCGCTTATTGGCAGCAGTCACCGGCGATAACGTCAAAACATCACCGCCGCCATCTTGGAAATTCCAAGACACCATGTTCTTTCAGCAGTTGATTGCGCGACAGACCGCAGCGGAAAAGAAAACGTGAGCGCGGTCCCGCACCCGCAACTCCTCACGGATTGCGGTGGGCTTATCGATACGATAGCCTTTGCCCTGCCTGGATCGTTTTTTGCTGAGAAGGCGGCCTGGGACGACGTTTCTCCGCTCAATCCTATCGGCAATCTACTCTCTGCCCTGCCCGCAGATGTCAACGCTGCTATTGTTGTTGGTCGCGCAAGCCTTACGCCGGCACAAAGCTGGCTGAGCGGACGGCAGCTCAAATGTTCTGCCGCGTTGATCCCTCTCGCCGGTCAGGATGACGTCCCGCATCCATGGGTTCAGGATATGCTCCATGTGCGCGTTGGCGAAGGGGACGCCGGGGCGTCTTTCGTTACCGTCACGGCGAATGCCGTTGGCACCAGTCTGGCTGCTTTTATCGGAGCGACGGTCACGCCCCCTGATGTCTTACTCCATGGCGGCAACCATCTCGTCGGGCCAAATTTCCGGCTGGTGGGTCAATCCAGCCTACGGGGGGACCGAGGTGTCGGCACTCATCCGCAACGATGGCAAGAGATCCGGGCTTTCGATACGAAAGACCTGTTCAGCTTCGGATACCGACCAGACGATCTCGGCAACGCCCAGCCGTTACGCAGGGCGAGCGTGACCGAAAGTGGTGGAGCAAATGCTGCCCAAAAAAACATTCACCAATGCGGCTTCCACGTCGATCAGTTCGTCTCCGTGACGGGGATGACCAGAAGCGGTCGACCTTTATTGCTCGTCGCCGATCCGATTGCGCATGGCGGATGTGACCGCGTCGCAAATGATCTGAAGCGAAAGCTGGATGCCTCTGTCCTCTCGCTTGCCCGGCAAGGATTTGAGATCGCCCGAAACCCCATTGCCGTGTCACCGGCGATCGACAGCAACAAATGCATGCCGAGGCTCTATAACAACGTCATTCTTGAAAACGTCACGCGTCCCGGACAGGAACGGCCATTTGTCTGGGTTCCCTGTTTCGGCGACGCAGAGCCGCTCGCAGAATTCGACGTAATGAACTGCAATATTTGGGAAGAACTGGGCTTCAAGCCTGTCCCTGTAAGCGGATGGAGCCATCTTTCGAGCCGCAACGGTGCGTTGCGTTGCGCGACAAAAATTGTAAAAAGGAGTCCGAATATAAAAGTATGAACAGAAAAACGTCTTATTCCGTCAATAAAGCTTCGCAATACCCGTGGAAATTGTGTTGAATGTATACCTTCAACAATATTAATAGACAATTCTCGGATTAAAAGCCTCACAACTGGAGGAAAGTGGAAATGCAGGCCAAACTACCCAGCCCGATCGATGTGCACGTCGGCGCACAAATCAGAATGCGCCGCAAGTCGCTCGGCATGAGCCAGAGCGCTCTGGCGGGGCGATTGGGCATTACCTTCCAGCAGGTGCAGAAATACGAGAAGGGCGCCAATCGCGTCGGCGCTTCCCGGCTGCAGGCCATTGCGTCAATCCTTGGAGTGGACGTCAGCTCGCTGTTTGCCAACGCCACGCCGGACGTCGGCTCCAACAGCGCCGCACTTGGCACGATCAACGCCATGCAGTCGTTCGTGGCATCGAACGAAGGGTTTGCGCTCAATCAGGCCTTCTCCCGCATCAAGAGCGCGACCGTTCGCAGAAGCATTGTTGCGCTTGTGACATCGCTTGCGGTTTCCGAAACCGCAGAAAATAATGCCCCATCCATGGATAAGACCGACGATTGACGCGGGTGTGACGCTCGCGTGACGCTCGGCATGGAAGATGATGAACAACGCGGGATCAGCGCGTTTCACATCGTCGACTGTCGAGAGGAAATCATGGTGGCGTCTACCACAGCAATACTTGAACAGGACAATGGAGACGAGATACTGGCGCTCGGGCGTATGGTATCCTATCTCTGCCAGCGCTCAAAAGCTCTGGAACTGGGCATGTCGACTTATTTTCTGGAAATGGCACTGCTATCGCTTGCTCAGGACATCAGTCAGCAGGAGCTGCCGCTGGTCAGCGCAGAGCTGAACGCAGCCGCTTTCTCGCAGACCGATCTTCATTGATATGACACTCAGCGAGGGTGCGCGGCTTGCACCCTTTCAGGCTGGCGCGGTTGCGACATCAGCAGCGTTTGGCAAGGCATGACAACAATGGCCCGGTATCACGCCGGGCCTTTGATATTTCCAGATGTCTGGACGAGCATCTTATCGGAACAACAACCGTTTCCAAAGGCCCTACCGCGCTGTCGTCAGAACGGCACCGCGCCCGGACCCGCCACAGCACCCGGTGGCACCTTGCCGAGAATGATCATGCCGAGCACTTCGTCCTTGGTGACATCTTCGGTCCGCGCGTGACCCACGACCTTGCCGTTTTTCATGACAAAAACCCGGTCAGCCAGATCGAAGACGTCGTGGATATCATGGCTGATGAGGAAGATGCCGATGCCCTGTCGTTTCAGTTCCTTGACGAGGTCGCCCACCTGCGCCGTTTCCTGCGGCCCGAGGGCGGCAGTCGGCTCATCCATGATGAGGATGCGGGCGTCGAACAGAATGGCGCGTGCAATGGCGACTGACTGGCGCTGACCGCCCGAGAGCGCCTTCACCGGTTCCTTGAACCGCCGGAAATTGGGATTGAGACGCCCCATCACCTCACGGGCCGAGGCTTCCATGGCGACATCATCGAGCGTACCCCATTTCGTCTTCAGCTCGCGTCCGAGATAAAGATTGGCCGCCGCATCGACATTATCCGCCACCGCCAGCGTCTGGTAGATGGTTTCAATGCCGTATTTCTTTGCGTCGCGGGGATTGCGGATATCCGCATCCGCGCCATTGATGAGGATTTCGCCCCCATCCCGCCGGTATGCACCAGACAATATCTTGATGAGCGTCGATTTGCCTGCACCGTTGTGGCCGAGCAGGGCGACAACCTCGCCGGGGAAAAGATCGACTGAGGCGTTTTCCACCGCGTGGATACCGCCGAAGGAGATGGAAATATTGCGCATTTCCACGAGGGGCGTGACTTGTTCCGTCATAGGAGTTCTCCTCGGTTCTTACTTGGCGCGGGCGCGGTAGATGGTGTCGAGCCAGACGGCGACAACCAGGACCACACCGACGACGATGCGCTGGAAGGGCGTATCGATGCCCACCAGCACCATGCCGGATTGCAGCGATTGCATGACGAGTGCGCCGAGCATCGCACCCGCTATGGTGCCGACGCCGCCGGCAAGCGAGGTGCCGCCTATGACCGCAGCCGCGATGGTGTAAAGCTCGTCGAGTTCACCCTGCGCGTTGGTGGCCGCGTTGAGGCGGGCCGTCGAGATTGCCGCCGCGATGGCGCAGAGAACGCCCATCAGCGTGAAAATCTTCACCGTGACCCAGCGCGTCTTGATGCCGGCGAGTTCCGCCGCTTCAGGGTTGCCACCGATGGCGAAGACATAGCGGCCGAAGCGCAATCTTGTCGCGATGAAGGTCATGACGGCACCGACGGCAAGCGCCATCAGCACCGGGACGGCAATGCCATGCGGAATGAATAGACCGCCATCCGGCCATGCGATACCATTGGCATCGGCATAATTGCGGGCAATATTGACCGGCCAGGGGTAGCTGTTGACGACGGCAACGAAACCGATGACGACTAAGCAGCCGAGCGCCACCAGGAAATATTCCGCCCAGACCGGCCGCAGCGGGAAACCGAAACGGCGGCGCTGATGGCGGGAGTTGAGGATGGCAGCAACGATCGCGACACAGGCGATGACAGCAGCGATCCAGCTCCATGTCGCGCCGATCGAGCCGCTGGTGCCGCCGCCCATCAGGCGGAAGGTGGAATCCATCGGCGCCACGGTGCGGCCGCTGGTGACGAACCAGGTGCCGCCGCGCCAGACCAGCAGGCCGCCAAGCGTGACGATGAAGGACGGCACATTCAGAAAGGCGATGATCGAGCCCTGCAGCATGCCGATAGCGCCACCGACGAGGATGCCGACCAGAAGCGTGACGATCCATGTCGCCCAATGTTCGAAACCGAGGATTTGCGGCAGGATTTCCGCCTGCATGACGCCCATGATCATGCCGGAAAAACCAAGAATGGACCCCACTGACAGATCGATATTGCGGGTGACGATGACAAGCACCATGCCTGTCGCCATCACAGCCACTGAGGCGGTCTGCACCGAAAGGTTCCAGAGGTTTCGCGGCGTCAGGAACAGGCCGCCGGACAGGATATGAAATCCGATCCAGATCAGAAGAAGCGCGCCCACCATGCCGAGCAGCCGGGTGTCCAGTTCGGTCGCGCTGATGAAGCGCGAAATCGAGCCCGCCTTTTCAGCCTTGGGGGACGCTGTGGAATTGGATTGTGTCATATCGGCCATGGACTGCCGGTCCTCCTTACATCTGAAAGGCGCCGCGCCACCTGATCGTGACGCGGCGCCCAAACATCAACCTACCGGTCTCAGTTGCAGGCCTTGACGGATCCGGCCTTCACACCCTGGCAGGCCGTTTCCTTCTTGATCCAGCCGGCGTCGATGACGGTGCCAAGATTGTCCTTGGTGATGGCGATCGGCTTGAGGAAGACCGACTGCATGGTGACCTTCTTCGGCCCGCCATCAAAGGTGGTGACGCCCTTGATCTCGGTCATCTTCTTGCCACCGGCCAGTTCCAGCGCAATGCCCGCCGCTTCCTTGCCCAGTTCACGGCTGTCCTTCCAGACGGATACCGTCTGCGTGCCAAGCGCAACGCGGTTGAGCGCGGCGAAATCGGCATCCTGACCGGAAACGGGAACCGAACCGGCCATACCCTGCGCGGCAAGAGCGGCGATGGCGCCGCCAGCCGTGCCGTCATTCGAGGCGACGACCGCATCGACCTTGTTGTTATTTTTGGTCAGGAACTGTTCCATGTTCTTCTGGGCGTTTTCCGGCTTCCAGCCATCGGTATAGGCCTCACCGACATTCTTGATCTTGCCGCCGTCAATGGCCGCCTTCAGCACTTCCTGCTGACCGGCGAACAGGAAATCCGCATTCGGATCGGAAGACGAGCCCTTGATGAAGACGTAGTTGCCTTCCGGCTTGACCTTGAAGACTTCGGCAGCCTGCAGGCGACCGACTTCCTTGTTGTCGAAGGTGATGTAGAAGGCATTCTTGTTTTCGATCAGACGGTCATAACCGACGACCGGAATACCCTCGGCCACGGCCTTCTCCACAGCCGGGCCAATCGCATCGCTGTCCTGCGCCAGGATGATCAGCGCGTTCGCGCCCTGGGAAATCAGCGATTCCACGTCGGTGAGCTGCTTTGCGGCAGAGGATTGCGCGTCGGCGGAAATGTATTTCGCACCGGCCTTGTCGAGCGCTGCCTTGATGGCCGCCTCATCCGTCTTCCAGCGTTCTTCCTGGAAATTCGACCAGGAAACGCCAACGACGAGATCAGCCGCGATGGCGGCGGTGTGCAAAGAAACGAGTACGGCTGTACCCGCCAAGAGCTTGGCAAATGAATTCATGATGTCCTCCCGGTAAGAGCGCTGCCCCACACCTCCATGCGGGGGAAAACGCCCGAAAAAGCTGCCGGTCTCTGTGGTTTCACAATTTTCTCGACAGTCGAGAAAATTAATGTCAGAGATTCCCGATGCTGTCAACAACGGCTGGAGACAGCATGCGGGTGCCTTGATCTTGCTTTCGGCATGCGCCATCAGAGCGAAAACGCACGACAGGAAAAAAGCCGTTCAGGGAGCATGCCCCAGCCCATGTCCGCCATTGCAAGTACGGAACTGGTGCGCCAGAAAAACAGCCTGTCGGTAATGGCAGCGTTGCGCCTGCACGGCAGTCTGTCCCACACCGACATGTCGACATTCACCGGGCTTGCCTCCGCAACAGTCTCGGCCATCACCACGGAACTGGAGCGGGCCGGAATCATCCTGCGCAAGGAACAGATCGCGGCCGCAGGGCGCGGGCGGCCGCGCATTCTCTTTGCACCTCACGGGGCCTTTTGTCATGTCGCCATCGTCATCATCTCGTCCGACAGCGTGCAATATTCGCTGGTCGATTATGCCGGGAAGCTGGTGGATCGCTTTACCGAACAGAGAATGACGACTGAGAAAGGCAGGTTCGGTGGGGCGATCCGTGCTGGCCTCGCAAGGCTTGCCGATCGCTCGCGCATAGACCGACATGATATCCTGCAGGTCTCGATCAGCAGCAAGGGGCTGGTGGATGCAGCGACGGCAACGCTTCTCTGGTCGCCGGTTCTCGGTGATGAAAAGATCGATTTCCAGCAGTTGGTGTCTGCGGATCAGCCTACGCGCGTGACGCTGAACAATGAAACCCTGCTTGCTGCCAAAGCCATCTGGATGCGGGAGCAGGCGAAGGACGGCAGTGCAACAGAAGCCCTTGTCACGCTGTCACTCGGTCACAGCATCGGTCTCGGTATTGCCCGCTCAACCGGCGGCGCAATCGAGGTCAGCGCCCCCAATTTCGGCCATATGCTGCATCTCGCCGACGGCGCTTTATGCCGCTGCGGCACCAGAGGCTGTATCGAAGCCTATTCGGGTTTCTACGCCATCCTGCGCTCGGCCTTCGAAGCACCGCCGCAGGCAGAGCCGGCAAAATTCGTTCCTGTCGCCGAGGTGGACAAGATCGCCGCCTCCGCCCGCGCCGGCGCGCGCATGGCCCGCTTCGCCTTCCGTACCGCCGGCCTTGCGCTCGGCAACGGCCTTTCGCGCCTGTTCAGCCTGCATGGCCATATGCCGGTTTTCATCACCGGACCCGGCACACGCTATTTCGACCTTCTGGAAAGCGGTCTGCGCGACGGCCTTGCGCAATCCCAAGCCGTCCGTTTCGGCGGTATGCCAAAAATTGCCATTGCCTCCAACGAGCCGGAACTGGTATTCGAGGGCCATATGGAACACGCGCTTTCCGCTGCCGACGATTATATTCTGAGCGCCGAAGCCGCTCAGAAACCGGTGCGGAATTCGGCAGGCTGAGAAGGCAGCCGACGGGTGTTCAGGCCCGCTGCGCCATGGCTTCTGGATTTTCTCTGACGCCTGTCAGCTCGGCCAAGAATTCGTCCAGCGCGGCCGCCTCGTCCTTGCTCAAACGCAGGCCCTGTTTCGTGCGGCGCCAGAGAATATCCTCGGCCGAAAAAGCCCATTCATTCTCCACCAGCCAGCGCACCTCGCACTCGTAAAGCGTGCCGCCGAAATGCCGCCCGAGGCCGGAGACATCGGTGGCGGATCCGAGCAGGTCCGCTGCCTTCGTGCCGTAGTTTTTGATGAGCCGCTCGGCATGGCGTTCATCCAGGAAGGAATAACGCGAGAGCAGCTTCTTCACCTGCGCGTCAAATCGCTGCGCACCAAAATCGCCGCCCGGCAGGTGGGAGCCGGCCGTCCAAGGCTTGCCCTTTGCACCGATTGCGGCACCGATCTTTTCCAGCGCATGTTCCGCCAGCCGCCGATATGTGGTCAGCTTGCCCCCGAAGATGTTGAGGAGCGGCGCTTCGCCCTCTGCCTCTTCCACCTTCAGCACGTAATCGCGGGTGGCCTCCTGCGCCTTCGAGGCGCCGTCGTCAAAGAGCGGTCTGACGCCGGAATAGGTCCAGACGATATCTTCCGGCCGAACCGGCTCGCTGAAATAGTCGCTGGCGGCGTCGCAGAGATAGGAGATCTCTTCCTCGGAAATGCGAACCTTGGCCGGATCACCCTTGTAGTCGCGATCCGTCGTACCGATCAGCGTGAAATCCCGCTCATAGGGAATGGCGAAGATGATGCGATTGTCCGGGTTCTGGAAGAAATAGGCGCGCGGATCAGCAAATTTTTTGCGCACGATGATGTGGCTTCCCTGCACGAGCCGGACGTTATGAACATCGTTGCGCCCGAAGACACCTGAAAGCACATTGTCCACCCAGGGACCGGCGGCATTGACCAGCATGCGCGCCCTGTGTGTGGCCGCCCGGCCGGTTTTTTCGTCCAGCGTCTCGATGAGCCAAAACCCGCCTTCACGCCGCGCCGAAACGACCCGCGTGCGGTTCATGATCGTTGCGCCGCGATTTGCGGCATCGCGTGCATTGAGAACCACGAAACGGGCATCATCCACCCAGCCGTCGGAATATTCGAAAGCCTTGGCGAAAACGGGCTTCAGCGGCTTGCCGGCCGGGTCCTTGCGAAGATCGAGCGTGCGCGTCGGCGGCAACAGCTTTCGGCCGCCGAGATTGTCGTAAAGAAACAGGCCGAGCCGAACCATCCAGGATGGACGCACGCCGCCCTTCTGCATGGGCAGAACAAAACGCATGGGCCAGATGACATGCGGCGCCATGGCCCACAGAATTTCCCGCTCCATCAGCGCCTCGCGCACGAGGCGGAATTCGTAATGTTCGAGATAACGCAAGCCACCATGAATGAGCTTGGTGGCGGCAGAAGACGTGCCGGAGGCAAAGTCGCCCTTTTCCGCAAGCGCTACGGAATACCCCCTGCCCACCGCATCGCGGGCAATGCCGCACCCATTAATGCCGCCGCCGATGACAAAAAGATCAAAAATGTTTTCGCCGGACATGGAGCCTCCGCGACAATGCAAGGGAAATACCCCTTATGGAAAGACAATTCTATAAAAACGAAATCAAACCGAATGTCAAAAGAAAACAAACGAACTATGAAGGCGCAAGTGAAAGCGCCACCGTGAGCGTCGCTTCACAGAGTCAGCCTCCTAGGAGGTTTATGTTTCAGCCGTGTGTCCGAGAAACCTGCTCGAGCTCGTAAAGCACCCCGCCCATATCCTTCGGATGCAGGAAAAGAACGGGATTGCCGTGCGCGCCGATCTTTGGCGTGCCATCGCCGAGAATACGGACGCCTTTTTGAATGAGGTCGTCGCGCGCCGCGAGAATATCCGGCACCTCGAAGCAGAGATGATGCGTGCCACCCCCCGGATTGCGTTCGAGAAAAGCGGCAATCGGCGAGTTTTCCCCGAGCGGGTGAAGAAGTTCGATCTTGGTGTTATCAGCCTGAATGAACACCACCGTCACACCATGTTCCGGCAGCGATTGCGGCTCGGAAACCCGTGCGCCGAGCGCCCTGTATCGCGAAATGGCGGCATTGAGATCAGGCACCGCAAGGGCGACGTGGTTCAATCTTCCGAACATGCTTGCCGACCCCTCACGCATTTCGCCTGATGCCCTCGAGCAGGTCGAGCACCTTGTTGGCCGCATCCATGACATTGGTGCCGGGGCCGAAGATAGCGGCGACACCGTGATCAAGCAGGAACTGATAATCCTGGCGCGGAATGACGCCGCCGACAACGACGATGATATCTTCCGCCCCCTTCTGTTTCAGCGCCTCGACCAGCTGTGGCGCAAGGGTCTTGTGCCCGGCAGCGAGCGACGACATGCCGACCACATGCACCTTGTTCTCAACGGCAAGCTCGGCTGCCTCCGCCGGGGTCTGGAACAGGGGACCGGCCAGCACGTCGAAACCGATATCGCCGAATGCAGAAGCGATGACCTTTGCGCCACGATCATGCCCGTCCTGCCCGAGCTTGGCGACCATGATGCGTGGTTTTGTGCCGATCCGTTCAGCCACACCTGAAAGGCGGGCGGCAAGCGTGGCCAGCTCCGGTTCATCCTTGTAAGCCTCGCCGTAGATATCGCTCACCACCTCAGGCACGGCGGCGTGGTCGCCGAAGGCCACGCGCAGCGCGTCGGAAATCTCGCCGACGGTAGCGCGGGCACGGGCCGCGACAACGGCGGCTTCGAGAATATTGCCCTCGCCGCTGCGGGCCACCTCCGAGAGCGCCTGCAAAGCGGCGGTTACGTCCTTGCCATCGCGACGACGGCGCGTTTCTTCGATGCGGCGGATTTGTGCGGCGCGCACGGCGGCGTTGTCGATATCGAGAACATCGATATCCTCTTCATTTTCTAGACGGTAACGGTTGACACCGACAATCACCTCTTCGCCCTTGTCCACCGCCGCCTGCCGGCGGGTTGCGGCCTCTTCGATCAGTCGTTTCGGCAGACCTTCGGCCACGGCTTTTGTCATGCCGCCAAGCCCCTCGACCTCCTCGATCAGAGCCCAGGCTTTCTCGGCCAGCTCCTTCGTCAGGCTTTCGACATAATAGGAACCGGCCAAGGGATCTACGACCCTGGTGACGCCGGTCTCATGCTGGAGGATCAACTGGGTATTGCGGGCAATGCGGGCGGAAAATTCCGTCGGCAGGGCAATCGCCTCATCAAACGAATTGGTGTGCAGCGATTGCGTGCCGCCGAGCACGGCGGACATGGCCTCGAATGCGGTGCGGACGATGTTGTTATAGGGGTCCTGCTCTTGAAGCGACACGCCCGAGGTCTGGCAATGGGTGCGCAGCATCAGCGACGAGGCCTTCTGCGGCTTGAATTCCTCCATGATGCGTGACCAGAGCAGGCGCGCGGCGCGCAGCTTCGCCGCCTCCATGAAGAAATTCATGCCGATGGCGAAAAAGAACGACAGACGGCCGGCGAAATCATCGACATTCAGGCCTTTTGCCAAAGCAGCCCGCACATATTCGCGACCGTCTGCCAGCGTAAAGGCCAACTCCTGCACGAGTGTCGCGCCGGCCTCCTGCATGTGATAGCCTGATATGGAGATGGAGTTGAATTTCGGCATCTCCTTGGCCGTATATTCGATGATGTCCGCGATGATCCGCATCGAGGGTTCAGGCGGATAGATATAGGTGTTGCGGACCATGAACTCCTTGAGGATGTCGTTCTGGATGGTGCCGGAAAGCGCTGCACGCGGAACGCCCTGTTCCTCCCCCGCAACGATGAAATTGGCGAGCACGGGAATGACGGCCCCGTTCATGGTCATGGAGACGGAGACCTTTTCGAGCGGAATGCCGTCGAACAGGATTTTCATGTCCTCGACACTATCGATCGCAACGCCCGCCTTGCCGACATCGCCCTCCACGCGTGGATGGTCGCTGTCATAACCGCGGTGGGTGGCGAGATCGAAGGCGACGGAAACGCCCTGCTGGCCGGCGGCCAGCGCCTTGCGGTAAAAGGCATTGGAGGCTTCCGCGGTGGAGAAACCGGCATATTGACGGATGGTCCAGGGCCGTCCGGCATACATGGTGGCGCGCGGACCGCGGGTGAAAGGGGCAAATCCCGGCAGGCTATTAAGATGGGAAACATGTTGCAGGTCGTCTGCCGTATAGAGCGGCTTGACCTCGATACCCTCGGGGGTGTGCCAGACGAGCGTTTCCGGTGAACGCTTCAGCTCCTTTTCAGCAAGGTGAAGCCAATCCCGCACCGTTTTTTCACCCGACATGCATCTCTCCCCTTTTGCATTTCGCTTCAGCATTCTGGCGGGTGATCATGACGAAAATCGAACGATCTACCCCGTGCCCATAAACCGCTGCGGCTCGCTTGCGTTCCGAAGAAACGGCAGCAGCATTACTCGAACTCGAGAATGACCTCGTCCACCGCGAGGCTGTCGCCCGGTTTTGCCGCCACTCTCACAACACGGCCGCGTTTTTCCGCGCGCAGGATGTTTTCCATTTTCATGGCCTCCACCGTCGCCAGCGCCTGACCGGCCTCCACCTCGTCACCCTCACCCACCGAGATACCGGTAATGACACCGGGCATGGGGCAGAGCAGCAGTTTCGAGGTATCCGGCGGCAATTTTTCCGGCATCAGCAGCGCCAGTTCCGCCACGCGCGGGCTGCGCACGCGGGCGCGAACATCCATGCCGCGCCAGCGCAGGCGAACCGCTGCACCCGCAAGATCGACCTTGGCAGCGATCACGTCGCCTGCCACCGTAAACAGGCCAAGGCTTTGGCCAGGAAGCCAGCCGGTATCGATGGTCAGCGCCATCCCATCCTCAAAACGGACCGCCGCGCCATCCGCGCCGGTTTCGACGCTGACCCCGTGGCGGAACGCGCCAAACGAAACCACCCAGTCACCACCGACAATGCGGCGGTGATTGCCGATGGTGCCGGAGATTTCAACCGCGCGGTTTTGCAGGCGCTGATTGACGATGGCGGCAATGGCGGAAAGCTTGCGCGCGGCGGCCTCATCCGGCTCGACGCCGGAAAAGCCTTCCGGAAACTCTTCTGCTATGAAGCCGGTCGTCAGCCTGCCAGAGCGAAAGCGCTCATGCTGCATGACGGCGGAGAGAAACGGCAGATTGTGGCCGATGCCTTCAACCTCAAAACGATCCAATGCCTCTCCCATGGCATCGATGGCTGTCGCCCGATCCTTGCCTAGAGCGCACAGCTTGGCGATCATCGGATCGTAATACATCGAGATTTCGCCGCCTTCGAAGACGCCGGTATCGTTGCGAAGAATGGTGCCGTTTTCCTGCGCCCCCTCATGCGGCGGGCGATATCGCGTCAGTCGGCCAATAGAGGGCAGGAAGTTGCGATAGGGGTCTTCGGCATAAAGCCGGCTTTCGATTGCCCAGCCGTTCAGCTTCACATCCGCCTGCCCGAAGGAGAGCTCTTCACCTGATGCCACACGGATCATCTGCTCGACCAGATCGATGCCCGTGACCAGTTCCGTCACCGGATGTTCCACCTGCAAACGGGTGTTCATTTCAAGGAAATAAAAGTTGCGGTCGCCATCGACGATGAATTCCACCGTGCCGGCCGAGTGGTAACCGACCGCTCTCGCCAGCGCCACGGCCTGCTCGCCCATGGCCTTCCGCGTCGCCTCGTCCAGAAAGGGCGACGGCGCTTCCTCGATGACCTTTTGGTTACGCCGCTGGATCGAGCATTCGCGCTCCCCGAGGTAAAGGATATTCCCGTGCTTGTCGCCCAGCACCTGAATTTCGATATGGCGCGGCTGGGTGACGAATTTTTCGATGAAAATGCGATCGTCACCAAAGGAGGATTTCGCCTCGTTTTTGGAGGATTGAAAACCCTCGCGCGCCTCGGCGTCGTTGAAGGCAATGCGCATGCCCTTGCCGCCGCCGCCGGCAGAGGCCTTGATCATGACGGGATAACCGATCTGCGAGGCGATCTTCACCGCCTCATCCGCATCCTCGATCAGCCCCATATGGCCGGGAACGGTGGAAACGCCGGCTTTCGCCGCCAGTTTCTTCGAAGTAATCTTGTCACCCATGGCCTCGATCGCGCCAACGGGCGGACCGATAAAAACGACACCCGCCTTTTCCAGCGCCTGGGCGAAGGCGGCGTTTTCCGACAGGAAGCCGTAGCCGGGATGGACAGCATCCGCCCCGGTCTTCTTGATCGCCTCGAGAATCTTCTCAATGACGATATAGGACTGTGACGAGGGTGCAGGGCCAATGTGGACGGCCTCATCCGCTTGTCTCACATGCAGCGCATTGGCATCCGCGTCCGAATAAACCGCAACGGTGGCGATGCCCATCTTCTTCGCCGTCTTGATGACCCGGCAGGCGATCTCGCCGCGATTGGCGATAAGGATTTTCTTGATCATGCGGTTATGCCCCTCTTCCCTCAGCACGAACCCTTAAACAGTCCTCAAATCTCGAAGAAATTCTCGAAGGACTCCGGGAAGTTCTGCCGCGCGACGCGTTCGTCTATGACGAGCATCGCCTGGTAGGAAACAGGATCGAAATTCTTCTCCGCCGGCACCACCTCACGGCCGAAAAGCAGGTTGAGGCGGGCGGCGTCGAGATTGCCGCGCTCGAAGGGCTCAGGCCCAAAATGGTGCCAGAGCGAGTGCAGGAAGGCAGCATCGATGCGATGCTCCTTGGTGTCGTTGCGCGCCCGCCGGGGTATCATCTTGATCGGTGTTACCCCTTTGGGGTTGGCGCGGCGGATGGTGAACTGGACGCCCGTGCTCGGCATGCCGGAGGGAAAACCCTTGTGTTTGGTCATTTCGGGCAGGTTCGCCATCTCTAATCCTTCTCTTTTTTCTTACGCCTTGCCGATCTTGTCCTGCGTCTTCGTGTCGAAGTCGGAGGCATCGTGGCGTTCATGCAATTGTTCGGACGGATCGCCGGAGGTCTTGTTGACGATCACGCCGCGTTTTACCGCCGGGCGTTCGCCGACTTCAAGCGTCCAGCGCATGACATTCTTGTAGCCATCGGCTTCAAGGAAAGCACCGGCATCGCCGTAGGCCTGGCCGAGCGCGATCTTGCCATACCATGGCCAGACGGCCATATCGGCAATCGTGTATTCGGAGCCGGCGAGATATTGGTTTTCAGCGAGGTGGCGGTCGAGCACGTCGAGCTGGCGTTTAACTTCCATGGCATAACGGTCGATCGCATATTTGATCTTGATCGGCGCATAGGCATAAAAATGGCCGAAACCGCCGCCGAGGAAGGGCGCGGATCCCATCTGCCAGAACAGCCAGTTCAGCGCCTGCGTGCGGGCATTGCCCTCCTTCGGCAGGAAGGTGCCGAATTTTTCCGCGAGATAAACGAGGATGGAACCGCTTTCGAAAACGCGTGTCGGCTCAGATGTCGAATGATCCATCAGCGCCGGGATCTTGGAATTGGGATTGACGCCAACAAACCCGGAACCGAACTGGTCGCCTTCGCCGATCTTGATCAGCCAAGCATCATATTCGGCGTCCTTGTGGCCGGCAGCCAGCAATTCTTCCAGCATGATGGTGACCTTCTGGCCATTCGGCGTCGCCAGCGAATAAAGCTGCAGCGGATGTTTGCCGACAGGCAACTCCTTGTCATGGGTGGGACCGGCGATCGGGCGGTTGATGTTGGCGAACTGGCCGCCATTGCCCTTGTCCCAGGTCCAGACCTTGGGCACTTCATATCCGGCGGGGAAATTATCTGCGGAGGAATTTTCGGCCATGAAAATGGGTCCTTGTGCGTTTCGGGAGGACATCCGGACATCCGGGCGCCTGAACATCCATATAGTAAGGTGGCCGAAGCATTTTTCCAGCCCTTCAGCAGATCAGAGCGGAATGGTATCGTGTTTCTTCCAGCGGGTTTCGACGTTCTTGTTGCGCAGCGACGCAAATGCGCGGGCGATGCGGCGGCGCGAGGAATGCGGCATGATGACCTCATCGATAAATCCGCGCTCCGCCGCGACGAAGGGATTGGCGAAACGCTCCTCATATTCTCTTGTTCGCGCGGCGATCTTTTCTGGATCGGAGAGCTCTGAGCGATAGAGAATTTCCGCCGCCCCCTTCGCTCCCATCACGGCGATTTCCGCGGTCGGCCAGGCATAATTCACATCAGCGCCGATATGTTTGGAGGCCATCACGTCATAAGCGCCGCCATAGGCCTTGCGTGTAATCAGCGTCACCATCGGTACCGTCGCCTCGGAATAGGCGAAGAGAAGTTTCGCGCCGTGCTTGATGACGCCGCCATATTCCTGCGCCGTACCGGGCAGGAAACCGGGCACATCCACCAAAGTCAGAAGCGGAATATTGAAGGCGTCGCAGAAGCGCACGAAACGCGCCGCCTTGCGCGAACTGTCGATATCGAGGCAGCCGGCCAGCACCATCGGCTGGTTGGCGACGACGCCGACCGTCTGGCCTTCGAGACGGATGAAACCGGTGATGATGTTGCGGGCAAAAGCCTCCTGCAACTCGAAGAAATCGCCCTCGTCGGCCAGCGCGTGGATCAGCTCCTTCATGTCATAGGGCTTGTTGGAACTGTCGGGGATCAGCGTGTCCAGCCGAGCTTCCAGCCGTGCCGGGTCATCATGGAAGGGGCGCGCCGGCGGCTTTTCGCGATTGTTGAGTGGCAGGAAATCGAACAGCAGCCGCACATGTTCCAGCGTCTCGATGTCGTTTTCGTAAGCGCCATCGGCGACAGAGGATTTTTTGGTGTGGGTGGAGGCTCCGCCCAGTTCTTCGGCCGTGACGATCTCGTTCGTCACCGTCTTCACCACATCCGGCCCCGTCACGAACATGTACGAGGTGTCGCGCACCATGAAGATGAAATCGGTCATGGCCGGCGAATAAACCGCACCGCCCGCACATGGCCCCATGATGACGGAGATCTGCGGCACGACGCCGGAGGCGACAACATTTCGTTTGAAGACATCGGCATAACCGCCAAGCGATGCCACGCCCTCCTGAATGCGCGCGCCGCCGCTGTCGTTGAGGCCGATAACGGGCGCGCCGTTACGGACCGCCATATCCATGATCTTGCAGATTTTCTGGGCGTGGGTTTCCGAGAGCGAGCCGCCGAGCACGGTAAAATCCTGCGAAAACACATAGACCTGCCGGCCATTGATGGTGCCCCAGCCGGTCACGACGCCGTCTCCCGCCACCTTCTGCTCCGCCATGCCGAAATCCACCGCCCGGTGGGTGACATACATGTCGTATTCTTCGAAGGAACCTTCATCGAGCAGCACGTCGATGCGCTCGCGCGCCGTCAGCTTGCCCTTGGCATGCTGCGCATCGATGCGCTTGACGCCGCCGCCGAGCCGCGCCTCTTGTCGCCGCGTTTCCAATTGCTCCAGAATGCCGGGCATGTTTCCTCCGTGCGTTTCCCCAAAATCAATAGCTTAGAAAACATTCGCCTAGAAGCCTTGATCGTGCGCGTATGCGTGCCATAAATATTTGCAATATTTAATTTTGCAAAGTTGCAACATGGCGACAGAAAAGCTCTTCATCGGCCGCAAGGTGCGCGGCCTTCGCGAAAATGTCCGCGCCACGCAGGCGCAATTTGCCGAACGGCTGGGCATCTCCGCAAGTTACCTGAACCAGATCGAAAACAACCAGCGCCCCGTTTCGGCCAGCGTTCTTGTGACGCTGGTGGAAAAATTCCAGCTTGACATGGCGGAACTGGCGACGGGCGAAAGCGACCGGCTGGTTTCCGCCCTGCGCGAGGCGCTGAAAGACCCACTGTTCCTGAATTACGAGCCTGGGCTTCAGGAGTTGAAGCTGATTGCCCAGAATGCACCGGGCTTTGCCCATGCGCTGCTGCGCGCCCATCAGGCCTATCGGCAAAACAGCGAGCAACTGGTGCAGCTGGATGACCGGCTGGGTCGCGGAACGGCACAGGTGGAAAGAACTCCCTATGAGGAGGTGCGAGACTTCTTCCACTTCGTCGACAATTACGTTGCCGAGATCGATCTTCTGGCCGAGGAGCTGGCGCAGGAACTGGAGATCGAGGGAGGCGGGACCGACAGCATTCTGGCAGCGCATCTCAGGAACCGTTACGGCATCCATATCACAAGAACCGAGGCGGCAGGCGGGTTGATCCGGCATTTCGATCCTGTCGGCAAAACGCTCGCCCTCAGCTCCTACATGGCCGCGTCCACCCGCTGTTTTCAGCTTGCGTTACAGATCGCCCAGCTTCACGCCGGCGCGACGGTGGACAGGGTGCTGGCCGGGGCCGGTTTTCGCGACACGGAAGCGGCCGAAATCTGTCGGATCGGACTGCACAACTATTTTGCGGCAGCCCTCATCCTGCCCTATGGGCAGTTTCACCGGGCGGCGCAGGAGCTACGCCACGATCTCGAACTTCTCGCCGTGCGTTTCGGCGCGAGCCTTGAACAGGTGGCCCACCGCCTGAGCACCTTGCAACGGCCGGGTATGAAAGGCGTACCGATCTTTTTCGCCAAAATCGACCGCGCCGGCAATATCACCAAACGCCACAGCGCCACGCGGCTGCAATTTGCCCGTTTTGGCGCGGCCTGTCCGCTGTGGAATATCCATCAGGCTTTCGAAAGCTCCGACAGGATCGTGCGGCAGCTGGCGGAAACGCCTGACGGCGTGCGCTATCTTTCCATCGCAACGCAGATCGAGAAGGCCGCCGCCGGTTTCAATACGGAAAGGCCGCGTTACGCCATCGCGCTTGGCTGCGAAATTTCCCACGCGCAGAACTTCGTTTACGCCGATACGCTCGATCTCGGCAATGCGGCGTCCTTCAAACCGATCGGCATTTCCTGTCGCGTGTGCGAAAGGGTGGATTGCGTGCAGCGCGCCGTGCCGCCGCTGAAACGAAAATTGCAGTTCGATCATCTATCGCGCGGTGCTCTACCCTATCGGATCGCGGACTTTTAGGGCTCACGCGGCCAGTCACGGCAAAGGTGCCATGGCGCGCCGCATGATGTTGGCATAATAGCCCCAGAACAACCGGGCGGCGACAGAACGCCATGGTGACCAGAGAGTTGCGCGCTCCGCCAGCCACTTCGCTTCCGGCCTTACCTCGAGATCAAGCGCATGCGCCACCGCCGATCGCAACGCCACATCCCCCACCGGAAAGATATCCGGGTGCCCGCCGCAGAACATCAGATAGACCTCCGCCGTCCACGGGCCTATGCCACGAAGCGCCACGAGTTCGGAGAGGGCGGCACTCCCCTCCTTGCGCACCACGCCATCAAGATCGACCTTTCCTTCGGCGACGGCGCGGGCCAGCCCTTCCAGTGTCGTCGCCTTGGCGCGCGACAGGCCGAAGGTGGCGCGCAATTCCTCGGGCGCGGCCAGATAACTCTGCGCCGTGACCGCGCCGCCGGTGCCGGCGATGATTCTCGCCCAGATGGCATTGGCGCTGGCGCGCGACACCATCTGCGAGACAACGATGTGAGCAAGGCCGGCAAAGCCGGGCTCGTGAATGCGCAGTTCCAGCGGACCGGCTATTTCAATGACGGGGCGCAGCGCCGGATCAAGGAGAGCGAGATGTTCCAGCCCTTCGTTGATATCGTCCATCCCGGTGATGATTTTCATATCGGTCATTCCATTCGCCGCCAGCCCGCTGGCGGGGAGCATTAAAACATGGCAAAAGAAACCATGCCTTCGCCTCGCCGTCAAAAACCGGTTTACCGTTTCGCGCCCAGCTCCAACGGCCGACTGCACCTCGGCCATGCGCTCTCCGCTTTCCTGAACCATGACATGGCGCGGAATAATGACGGCCGCTTTCTTTTGCGCATTGAGGATATCGACCAGACTCGCTGCACGCCGGAGCTGGAACAGGCGATCTATGATGACCTCGGCTGGCTAGGCCTCGACTGGGAAGAACCGGTCCGGCGGCAATCACAGCATTTCGATGAATACCGCGCGTCTCTGGACAGGCTGATCAAGGCCGATCTTGTCTATCCCGCCTTCTTGAGCCGTGGCGAAACCAAAGCCCTCGTCCGCGCCCTCGAAGCGGAGGGCAATTTGTGGCCGCGTGATCCCGATGGCGCACCACTTTACCCTGATATCGACAGGCAGAGACCAAGAGCCGAGCGGGAAGCTCTGCTAGCCTCTGGCAGGCCGCACGCATGGCGCCTCGACATGGAAAAGGCGATCCGTACCACTGCGAGTCCCCTTTTCTGGCAGGAAGGCGGCGATGGCGAGACGGGACTGATCGAGGCTCGGCCCGCGCTCTGGGGCGATGTCGTGCTGTCACGTTCCGATGCGCCCTCCAGCTATCATCTCTCCGTTGTCGTCGACGATGCGCTACAGGGTATTACCCATGTGGTGCGCGGCATGGATCTCTTCCATTCGACCGCGATCCATCGGCTTCTGCAGCAACTGCTGGATTTGCCGCAGCCTGCCTATCATCATCACAGGCTGATTCTTGGCACAGATGGGCGCAAGCTTTCGAAAAGCGAGGGCAGCACCGGCCTTTCTGCCCTTCGTGCCGAAGGGGCAACGCCTTCAGATATCCGCCGGATTGTCGGCCTCGTCTAACGCCCGCTCCCGGCGTATGCCATTGCTGCCGATATTGCGTCGGATAATTTGACGGACCTTGTATTTCATCAGGGCGGCATTCACCTCCGCGCCCAGCATGAAGATGACGCCGACCATGTAAAGGAAGACCAGAACCACCATCACAGACGCAAGCCCGGCATAGGTGGCGGCATAATTGGCGAAGGTGGAGAGGTAATAGGCGAAGATCGCTGCACCGATGACCCAGAAAAGCAGGGTCAGCAGCACGCCCGGCCAGACATCCCAGATGCGCCGCTTGCCGGCGGGCAGCCACAGGTGAGCCGCCACGAGGCCGGCGGTAAGCACCACGATCGTGCCGTAGAGACCAAGGCTGGAGACCGTGTTCAGCAGATCTGTCAGCCACGGGAACCGCGCTTCGGCAAAGGATGCGGCGACAGGCACCGCAACGAGAACGATGCTGATGCCGGCAAAGACCACGACCGCGATCAAAACATAGAGAAGGCTGAGCAGGCGGGTCACATACCACCAGCGCGTCTCGGTGACACGATAGGCGCGGTTCAGCGAAATTCGCAACGCCTCAACGCCGTTGGACGCAAAATAAGCGGCCGCCAAAACCGAAATTGTCAACAGCCCGCCACGGGGAATGGTCAGAACCTGCTGCACCTGCGCGGCAAGCGGTCCCGCAATGGCGGCTGGCCAGGTATCGAAAATGAGATGTACCGCCGTTTCGGAAAACTGGTCGGCGCCGAGAAAACCGGCGAGCGCCGTGCCGAAGATGAGAAACGGAAACAGGGCCAGCAGAATGGAGAGCGCCATGTGGCTCGCCATCGCCCAGCCGTCATCCTCGGCAAAATGGGAATAGGCATCGAAGGCAACCTTGCCTGCCAGGCGCACTGCGGCAACCATGTCACCTCCATTCATCGGCATTTCATTTGTAACTTCGCGCTGAATATGGGAAATCAGCTTCGTTTTGTACAGCGCGCAAGCCCGGCTTTCGGTTCCGTCACTGAAAAGGATTTTGCGCAATTTAATCTCGTCTGCCCAGGAGATGTCCGGGGCAAAAAACCAGCAGCGGAGCGGCCATGTCTGAAAAACCGGTCATCATCATCACCGGCTGTTCCTCTGGCATCGGCGCCTATTGCGCCAGCGCGCTGCAACGGGACGGCTGGCGCGTCTTCGCCACCGTGCGGCGCATCGGCGACATGGCGGCGCTTGAAAATCAGGGCGTCGAGGCCCTGATCATGGATTACACAAAACCCGAAACCATCGCTGCCTTGGTCGAAACCGTCGCAACCCGAACCGGCGGCCGGATTGATGCGCTCTTCAACAATGGCGCTTATGGCCAGCCGGGGGCGGTGGAGGATTTGCCTGTCGAAGCGTTACGCGCGCAGTTCGAAACCAATGTCTTCGGCTGGCACGATCTGACACGGCGGGTCATACCCTTCATGCGCGACAGGGGTGTGGGTCGCATCGTGCATTGCTCTTCTATTCTGGGCCTCGTTCCTTATCGCTATCGGGGCGCTTACACGGCATCGAAATTCGCAATCGAAGGGCTGGGTGTGACGCTGCGCATGGAGCTTGAGGGCAGCGGCATTCACGTGAGTCTCATCGAACCTGGACCGATCACCTCAAAATTCACGGCGACGGCGCTTGCCCACGTCAGGCAACATATCGATCTCGAAAACTCGGCTCATGCCGCGGAATATAAACGGCAACTCGCCCGCATGGATGGCTCCGGCCCAGTCAACCGCCACAAACTCGGCCCCGATGCTGTCTATGCGGTGCTGAAACATGCCCTGACGGCGGCAAAGCCGAGACCGCATTATCCCGTTACTGTTCCAGCCAAACAGGGTCTTATCCTGAAACGGCTCTTGCCTGCCGGACTTTTCTATCGTCTGTTGCGGAGATTCGATTGAGGAGGAGTATCCCCTAAATGTCCGGCTTCACCACCGTTCTGGCCCTTATCGTCATGGGCCTCGTTGTCATCGTGTTGATACGCGGCCTCTTCAATATGCTGAAAGGGCAGGACGCCAACCGCTCAAACAAGCTGATGCAGCTTCGCCTGTTGTTGCAGGCCATCGCCATCGTGCTGATCATGCTCACCCTCTGGCTGACCGGCGGCGGCCGCTGACATGGTCAAGCTGAACAAGATTTATACCCGCACCGGCGACAAGGGCACGACCGCACTGGTTTCCGGCCCGCGCCGTCTGAAGCACGATCTACGCGTCGAGGCCTATGGCACCGTCGACGAGACCAATTCGGCTATCGGCGTCGCGCGGCTTCACACGGCCGGCATGGATACGCTCGATGCGATGCTTTTTCGAATTCAGAACGATCTCTTCGATCTCGGCGCCGATCTAGCCACGCCCGACGATGGCGAGCCACTCTCCTATGAGCCGCTGCGCATCGTCGAGAGCCAGGTCACCCGACTGGAGACCGAAATCGACGAACTCAACGCCTCTCTTGAGCCGCTTACCTCCTTTGTCCTGCCGGGCGGCAGCGCGGCAGCAGCCAATCTGCACATGGCGCGGACAATCTGCCGGCGGGCGGAAAGGTTGATGGTGGAGCTTTCCGTTGCCGAGAGTGAAATCGTCAGTCCGGCGGCCATCAAATATGCAAACCGCCTGTCGGATTTCCTTTTCGTGGCCGCCCGCTTCGCCAATGATGCGGGCCGGGCCGACATTTTGTGGGTTCCAGGCAAGAACCGCTAGATCGCATCAATCGCGCTAATGAGGGCGTTCCATGTTCATACCGCTGCACGATGCGAACTCCCTCAAACATATCCGGCTGCAATATGTTACAATCGGCCTGATCGTGGTGAATATTCTCGTCTGGCTGTTTACTGGCGTTCTTGCCAGCGATACTGAGGCCAATGCGGCGGCGCTCGGCCTCGGCTTCATCCCCGCGGTCGTGTTCGATTATGCCTATCTGGAACCGGCGCTACAGGTGGTGCCTGACGATCTCACCGTCATCACCTATTCGTTTCTTCACCTCGACTTCTGGCATCTTGCCGGAAACATGCTGTTTCTCTGGGTGTTCGGCGACAATGTCGAGGATGCGCTCGGCCATTTCCGCTTCCTGATCTTCTATATCCTCTGCGCGGTCGCGGGAGCGCTGTTTCACGGCCTAGTGGCTCCCACCTCGGAGGGACCGCTGATCGGCGCTTCAGGCGCGGTGTCCGGAGTGGTTGCGGCCTATTTTCTGCTCCATCCCAAGGTTCGCGTGTGGGTGCTCGTCTTCATGCGCATTCCGCTTCCCCTGCCCGCTTTCATTCCGCTGGCGCTATGGATTGGCCAGCAGTTCCTGATGCTGGCGCTCGGGCTCGAGGAAAACGTTTCCTGGGGTGCGCATGTCGGCGGCATTTTGGCGGGCGCGATCTTGGTGATTTTCATGCGCAGGCGGGGCGTTCCCCTGTTTGACCGAACGATTGTTCCACCGAGGGCGGCGCAGTTCAAGAATACGTCGCAAACGGCGGGGTTGTCGCAAATCGAACGCGGCTATGACGGCGGTAGATGAGCGTTGCGTAGGAGATAGAGTATTTACGTTAACGTCAACGTAAGATATGCCTTACGTGCATGTGATAATGAAGATTGATCCGTTGTGTTTGCGGGAAAAATGCTTATCCATGTCGCCACCTGTTTTTGGAGGTCCGCGCGGTCAACTGGCCCAAGCGGACAGGAGTTTGAGGAAGACCGCCGATGAAAATCCTTGTCCCCGTTAAACGAGTCGTCGATTACAACGTGAAGATCCGGGTTAAGCCCGATGGTTCTGGCGTTGAGCTTGCCAACGTCAAGATGTCGATGAACCCCTTCGACGAAATCTCGGTGGAAGAGGCCCTTCGCCTGAAGGAAGCCGGCAAGGCCGAAGAAGTCGTGGTCGTTTCCATCGGACCTGCCAAGGCGGAAGAAACGCTGCGCACCGCGCTTGCCATGGGTGCGGACCGCGCCATCCTGATCGAGACCGACGAAACCGTCGAGCCGCTCGCCGTCGCAAAGCTCTTGAAGGGCGTGGCCGAGGCTGAGCAGCCTGGTCTCGTCATCGTCGGCAAGCAGGCGATCGACGACGACTCGAACCAGACCGGCCAGATGCTGGCTGCCCTGCTCGGCTGGGGCCAGGGCACCTTCGCATCCAAGGTCGAGCCGTCGGATGGCAAGGTGGCAGTCACCCGTGAAGTTGATGGCGGCCTGCAGACGATCGAGCTGAAGCTTCCCGCCGTCGTCACGACCGATCTTCGCCTGAACGAACCGCGTTATGCTTCGCTGCCGAATATCATGAAGGCGAAGAAGAAGCCGCTCGACAAAAAGGCTCCGGCCGATTTCGGCGTCGACGTCTCGCCGCGCCTGAAAGTGCTGAAGACCGAGGAGCCCGCAGGCCGCAAGGCTGGCATCAAGGTCGCTTCGGTTGGCGAGCTCGTCGAAAAGCTCAAAGCTGACGGCATTCTCTAAGTTTCGGAAAAGGGAGATAATCTCATGGCCATTCTTCTTCTGGCAGAACACGACAACGCAACCCTTTCCGACCTGACGGCAAAGACGCTGACGGCGGCAACGCAGATTGGCGGCGACGTGCATGTGCTGGTTGCCGGTTCGGGCGCAAAGGGCGCTGCTGACGCGGCGGCGAAACTTTCCGGCGTCTCCAAGGTGCTGCTTGCCGACGACGCATCCTACGCCAATTCACTGGCCGAGCCGCTGGCAGCGCTGATCGTTTCGCTGGCGCCCTCGTACGACGTCATCATTGCACCGGCAACGGCTTCGGCCAAGAACGTCATGCCGCGCGTTGCGGCCCTTCTCGACGTGGCGCAGGTCTCTGAGATCATCGAAGTCGTATCGCCTGATACCTTCAAGCGCCCGATCTATGCCGGCAACGCCATCCAGACCGTGCAGGCAACCGATGCCAGGAAGGTCATCACCGTGCGTCCGACCGCCTTTGCGGCAGCGGCAGAAGGTGGTTCGGCAGCGGTCGAGACGATCGCGGCCGCTGAAAATCCCGGCGTCTCCTCTTTCGTTTCCGATGCGCTTGCCTCGTCCGACCGTCCGGAACTGACCTCCGCAAAGATCATCATCTCCGGTGGCCGTGCCCTCGGTTCTTCGGACAAATTCAAGGAAGTCATCCTTCCCGTTGCCGACAAGCTCGGTGCTGCCGTTGGTGCATCGCGCGCTGCCGTCGATGCCGGTTATGCGCCGAACGACTGGCAGGTTGGCCAGACCGGCAAGGTGGTCGCACCGCAGCTTTACATCGCGGCCGGCATTTCCGGTGCCATCCAGCATCTGGCCGGCATGAAGGATTCGAAGGTCATCGTCGCCATCAACAAGGATGAAGAAGCGCCGATCTTCCAGGTTGCCGATTACGGTCTCGTCGCAGACCTGTTCGAGGCACTGCCGGAACTGCAAAAAGCCCTTTGATTTTCAATACATGATGAAGGCGGCGCGTTTTTTGAACGCGCCGCCTTCTCTTTTTCGGCGATATGCGTAACATCGCCAGCGAATTAGCAGATGAAGCACATGGGAGAACCGCATATGACCGCCCCCTTTAAGAACATCGGTGTCATCGGAGCCGGTCAGATGGGATGCGGCATAGCGCATGTTTCCGCCATTGCCGGCTACCGGGTCCATATCTACGATCTTTCGAAGGAAGGCATCGAGGCCGGCCTTGCCACGATCAACGGCAATCTCGCCCGCCAGGTGACTAACGGCAAGCTTTCCGACGAGGCCCGCAAGCAGGCACTGACACTCATCAGCGGTTCGACCGACGTCAACGATCTGGCGCCGATGGATCTTGTCATCGAAGCCGCCACGGAAAATGAAGAGATCAAGCGCAAGATCTATGCGCAGGTCTGCCCGGTGCTAAAGCCGGAAGCGCTTCTTGCCACCAATACATCTTCGCTCTCCATCACCCGGCTTGCCTCTGCCACCGACCGTCCCGAACAGTTCATGGGCATCCACTTCATGAACCCGGTGCCCGTCATGAAGCTGGTAGAACTGGTGCGCGGCATCGCCACCAATGAAAAGACCTTCGATGCGGCCAAGGACTATGTGCGGACACTTGAAAAGGCGATCACCGTCGCCGAGGATTTCCCGGCCTTCATCGTCAACCGCATCCTGCTGCCGATGATCAACGAGGCGATCTACACGCTTTATGAGGGCGTCGGCTCGGTGGAAGCCATCGACACCGCCATGCGCCTCGGCGCAAACCACCCGATGGGACCGCTGCAACTCGCAGACTTCATCGGTCTCGACACCTGTTTGTCGATCATGCAGGTGCTGCATGACGGCCTCTCCGACAGCAAATACCGTCCCTGCCCGCTGCTGGTCAAATATGTCGAGGCCGGCTGGCTCGGCCGCAAATCCGGCCGCGGCTTCTATGATTACCGTGGCGAGACACCGGTTCCGACGCGATAGAAACACCAGGGGTCGGGAGGGAAGAATTCCTCCCGCAGCCTCAGTTTACTTCGACGCTGCAGCCGTCACCAAGGCCTTCGCATCTTCGCTGTCCCAAGCGGCCGGCCCGTTCATCGCGCCAAGCAGGCAACCATTTTCATCAAGCAGCAGGGTGGCAGGCAAGCCAAAGGCAAGCCCTTCCTTTTTGAGGACATTGAAAACGCCCATGGAGCTATCGCGGTAGTGCTTCAGGGAATCGATTCTGTATTCATCCATGAAGGCTTTCGGCTTTTCATCGCCACCCGTATCGATGTTGACGGCCACGACTTCAAAGCCGTCGCTACCCTTGTCCTTCTCGAGCGCATTGAGGGCCGGCATTTCTTCGCGGCAGGGCACGCACCACGTCGCCCAGAGATTGAGCAGCACTGTCTTGCCCTTGAGATCGGCAAGGCTCATGTCTTTCCCCTCTGGCCCCTTGAAGGAGAGCGGAATGACGCGCGGGGTGTCGGCCGCCGACATGGCGGCCACCTGCCCCTTGAGAAACGGCTTCAGAGAGGCGATGCGGTTTGCCGCACCTTCACATAAACCGGCGTCGGCGACCGCTGCCCCTTGAACCGGGCTCTCAGACCCAATATGCCTGAACCAGACCGCGCCCGCACCGGCGAGCACACCGGCAACGGCAGCAATTGCAACCAACTTGGCGGAAGGAAGCCTGAACGGCCTTTTTTCTGTCATCGAATACTCCAGGGCACGACATATGGCTGACGGCACAGATCAGAAATCCTCCAACCAGATGTGGGGCGGGCGTTTCGCTTCCGGGCCATCTGCCATCATGGAAGAGATAAATGCCTCCATCGGCTTCGACAAGAAGCTTTACGCCCAGGATATCCGCGGCTCTATGGCGCATGCCACCATGCTGGCATCTAAAGGCATTATTTCGCCTGAAGATAAAGACAAGATCATTGAGGGTCTGAACACGATCCTGTCAGAGATCGAAGCCGGCAGTTTCGAATTCTCCCGCAAGCTCGAAGATATTCACATGAATATCGAGGCGCGGCTTGCAACTCTGATTGGCCCAGCCGCCGGCCGTCTGCACACCGCACGCTCGCGCAACGACCAAGTCGCTCTCGATTTCCGCCTTTGGGTCAAGGAAGAGTTGCAGAAGACCGAGGGCATGCTGACCGCCCTCATCGCCGCCTTCCTCGACCGCGCCGAGGAAAATGCCGATACGGTCATGCCCGGCTTCACCCACTTGCAGACGGCGCAACCCGTCACCTTCGGCCATCATTGCATGGCCTATGTGGAAATGTTCGGCCGTGACCGCGCTCGCGTGCGCCATGCCATCGAGCATATGGACGAAAGCCCGATCGGCGCAGCAGCCCTTGCCGGCACAGGCTACCCAATCGACCGCCACATGACGGCCAAGGCCCTCGGCTTCCGCGAGCCGACCCGCAACTCCATCGACACCGTCTCCGACCGCGATTTCGCGCTGGAGTTTCTCTCCATCGCCTCCATCTGCGCCACGCATCTGTCGCGTCTTGCGGAAGAGATCGTTATCTGGTCGACTCCCCAATTCGGCTTCATCCGCCTCTCGGACGCCTTCTCCACCGGCTCCTCGATCATGCCGCAGAAGAAAAACCCCGACGCTGCCGAGTTGGTACGCGCCAAGACCGGCCGCATCAACGGCTCGCTGGTGGCCCTTCTGACAGTGATGAAGGGCCTGCCGCTCGCCTATTCCAAGGACATGCAGGAAGACAAGGAGCAGGTTTTCGACTCCGCCGAAAGCCTGGAACTGGCGATTGCCGCCATGACCGGCATGATCCGCGACCTCGAAGTGCGCAAGGACCGCATGCGTGCAGCCGCAGGCTCCGGTTATTCCACCGCGACCGATCTGGCCGACTGGCTGGTGCGAGAAGCAGGTTTGCCGTTCCGTGATGCCCACCATGTGACCGGCAATGCCGTGGCGCTGGCGGAAAAGAAAGGCTGCGATCTTGCCGATCTTTCGCTGGAAGAATTGCAGGCCATCCACCCCGGCATTACCAACAGCGTTTTCGATGTTCTTTCGGTGGAAGCATCGGTCGCCAGTCGCACAAGCTTCGGCGGCACGGCTCCTTCGGAGGTGCGCAAACAAATCGCCTGGTGGCGCGGCCGCAACTGATAAATCTGCGTTAAGCCGCGATCACAAGAAACAGGGTGCACAAGCGCCCTGTTTTTCGTTATCAGAGAGGCACATATTTCCTTTGGACAGGCTCATGCTTTCAAAAACCGCGCGCAAACTCATCCTTCCCATCGGCATGACGCTCGCCGTCAGCCTTGCTCTCAGTGCCTGCGGCCGTAAGGGCGACATCGATCCGCCGAGCACGCCGGTCGAAATGCGCAACAAGCGCGCCGCCGATGGAAGCGAACCGAAGCCGGCAACGGCTGAGCGTCCGTTCATTCTCGACAAGCTTCTCTGACGGGTAAAAAGCCGTGAACCATTTTGGCTATATCGACGGCGTGCTGCACGCCGAAAACGTGCCCGTGCCCGAGATCGCCAAGGCGGTCGGCACGCCCTTCTACGTCTATTCGACCGCAACGCTGGAACGCCACTACAAAGTGTTCGCAGGCGCTTTCGCTGATGTGGACGCCATGGTCTGTTACGCCATGAAGGCCAATTCCAACCAGGCGGTGCTGAAGACGCTGGCAAAGCTCGGCGCCGGTATCGACGTCGTCTCCGGCGGCGAACTGCGTCGTGCATTGGCCGCCGGTGTCCCCGCAAGCCGCATCATGTTCTCCGGCGTCGGCAAGACGGTGGCGGAAATGGATTATGCGCTGAATGTGGGCATTTACTGCTTCAACATCGAATCCGAGCCGGAGCTGGAAGTCCTCAATCTGCGCGCCGTGAAGGCCGGCAAGCGGGCGCATGTCTCCTTCCGTATCAATCCGGATGTCGATGCGCGCACCCACGCCAAGATTTCCACCGGCAAGAAGGAAAACAAGTTCGGCATCTCCTATGAGCGCGCCCGCGCCGTCTATGCCCATGCCGCGACCCTGCCCGGCATCGAAGTCACCGGCATCGACATGCATATCGGCAGCCAGATCACCGAATTGCAGCCTTTCGAGGACGCCTTCCGGCTGCTGCGGGAACTGGTGGAAGCGCTTCGCGGCGACGGCCATGCGATCAGCCACGTCGATATCGGCGGCGGCCTTGGCATTCCCTATCGCGACGACAACAATCCACCGCCGCTGCCGGATGCCTATGCGCATATCGTCAAGAACGAGTTGAAAAGCCTTAACTGCAAGATCGTCACCGAGCCGGGACGCCTGATCGTCGGCAACGCCGGCATTCTGGTGACGGAAGTGATCTATGTGAAGGATGGCGGCGACAAGACCTTTGTGATTGTCGACGGCGCCATGAACGATCTCATCCGCCCCACACTTTACGAGGCCTATCATGGCATCCGCCCGGTCGTGCAGCCTGCCGAGAATGCCCCGCGCGTCAAGGCCGATATCGTCGGCCCTGTCTGCGAAACCGGCGACTATCTGGCGCTGGATCGTGAGATGGCCGCGCCGCAGCCGGGTGACCTGATCGCCGTCAGCTCCGCCGGCGCCTATGGCGCGGTGCAGGCGGGCACCTATAATTCGCGCCTGCTGGTGCCGGAAGTGCTCGTCAAGGGTGACAAATTCCACGTCATTCGTCCGCGTGGCACTTATGAGGAGTTGATCGCGCTCGATTCTGTACCTGACTGGCTCGACTGACCCCACCCAATATTTGAAGTGACTGATCACAATTGAGCGAAGCTGCCTAAAAAATGGGGGTGAGGGCTTTGGTGCCCTCGTCTTCGCCACAAAGAATGTTATCCTTGCCCCTGTGATATGAACAGCTCGCCGTTCCGGGAATGGCGTTCGACGTGGCCAGAACCGGGAGAACGGATTGATGACCACAGCCGGAAAGGACAGCACAGGCAGGAAGCGCCCGACCGGCGCGTTCGCGCAGCGGCCGGGCCTTGCCCGCCGGGTTGCCGCCAAGCGTTTTTTCGCCAAAATTGTGCTGCTCTGCGAGAAAATCGCGCCGAAAACGCTGTGGCCCCTCTCCATCGCTGCCGCCTTTCTGGCGCTTGCCTGGTTCGGCCTTTACCGGCAGATGCCGGATTTCCTGCGGCTCGGCATCGTTTTCGTTCTGGTTTTCGGTTTCATCGCCACGCTTTTGCCGATCCTTCGGCTGAAGTGGCCAACGGATCATGAAGCCTCGCGCCTTCTTGAGGATCGTAACGGCCTGGCGCACCAGCCGGTCGGCGTGCAGGAAGATGAGCCCGCTTTCGACACGCCATTTTCGCGCACGCTCTGGAAAGAACACCAGATTCGTATGGCAGAGCGCATTGCCGCACTGAATGCCGGCCTCCCGAAACCCGATATTGCCCGCTATGACCGTCTGGCGCTGCGCGCCATTCCGGCACTGCTTCTGGTCACCGCTTTCGGTTTTTCCTACTCAAATGGCGCCGGCACGGTTGCCGATGCGTTCCGCAGCCGGCCAGCCGTCGGCCCACTCAATCCCGATATCCGTCTCGATGCCTGGGTGACCCCGCCTGCCTATACCGGCCGCGCGCCGATTTTCCTGACCGGACGTGACGCGACCCACCGCGACGCGGTTTCCGTACCGCAATCTTCCAAGTTGACGATCCGCATGACCGGCGGCGATGGCGGAGAGGAAGTGACCTTCGAGCCGGAAACGGCGGGCGCATTGCAAAAGCTTTCGCCTGAGGCGGCCAAAGCCGACAGCGCTAGCGGCGATATCGCCGTCCAGGGCTCTGCCCGCTCCGCCGATCAGCCCGTTACCCCGCGCACTTTTGTGATGGATGTCACCGAAAGCGGCATGATTACCGCCAATGGTGAACAATGGGTGTTCAACGTCATTCCCGACCAGCCGCCCAGCATCGCCTTCGACAACATGCCGCGCCGCGCCGTCAATGGCGCGCTGGAAATCGGCTTCACGGCCAAAGACGATTATGGCCTGAAGGAAGCCCATGCCATCATCGAACCTGTGGGCGTTGCGGAAGGCGCGACGGCGCTTTACCCGCCGCCGGATTTCAAGCTCGATCTGCCGCGGCAGAACAATCGGGAGATAAAAGCGCTGACCAGCCGCAACCTGACGGAACATCCGATGGCGGGCAAACGCGTGCGCATCACGCTCGTCGCCACCGACGGCGCCGGCCAGACGGGTCGTAGCCCCGCACACGAAATGGTCCTGCCTGGACGCAATTTCTCCGAACCGCTGGCGGCCTCCATTGCCGAGCAGCGGCAGATTTTTTCGCTCGACACACGCCAGATGCCGAAGGCGATTGCCTATAACGAGGCGGTTGGAATGCGCCCGGAAGAGACCATTCCCAACACCACGCATTATCTCCTACTGCAATCGGCGCAGACCCGCATGCGGCTCGCCTATAATGAGGAGATGCTGAAGGACACGGCCGACTATCTCTGGGAAATCGCACTCGGCATCGAGGACGGCGATCTTTCGCAGGCGGAAAAGCGCCTGCGCGATGCACAGACCGCCCTTTCCGAGGCGCTTCAGCGCAATGCCTCCGACGAGGAAGTTGCCAAGCTGATGCAGGAGCTGCGCGAGGCGATGCAGCAGTTCATGAACGAGCTTGCGCAGCGCATGCAGAACGCGCCGCAAGCCAACATGAATCAACAGGCGCAGAACGTGTTGCGCCAGCGCGATCTGGAAAACATGATGAACCAGATCGAGAACCTTGCCCGTTCTGGCAACCGCGATGCGGCACAGGAAATGCTCTCGCAACTGCAGCGCATGATGAACAATCTGCAGGCTGGCCGCCCGCAGCGTCAGGGCCAACAGGGACAGCAGCAGAGCAGCAAGATGCGCCAGCAGATCGACAAGCTCGGCGAAATCCTGCAACAGCAGCAGAAACTGATGGACGAGACCTTCAAGCTCGATCAGGCGCTGCGCGACCGCATGCAGCGCGGCGACCCGCAGCAGGGTGGCGAAAGTGACGACCAGCAGATGGGCGAAAACGGCCAGCAACCGCAGCAGGGTCAACAAGGCCAACAGGGTGGGAATGACCAACAGGGCGGGCAGCAGCAGACTGATCAGATGACCGCCGAGCAATTGCGCGAAGCGCTGAAAAACCTGCGGGCCCAGCAGGATGCCCTTGGCAAGCAGCTTGGCGAATTGCAGCAGGGCCTTCGCGATCTCGGTATGGAGCCCGGCGAAAATTTCGGCAAGGCGCAGCAGGAAATGCAGGGTGCCGGCGAAGCGTTGGGCAAAAGCCAGGGCGAACAGGCTGTCGAGGGTCAGGGTAATGCGCTGAATGCGTTGCGGCAGGGCGCTCAGGACATGATGGGGCAGATCATGCAGGCCATGCGCCAACAGGGCCAGCAGCCCGGACAGGGGCAGGAAGGCATGGCAGGCCAAGGCGGGCAGAATGGCCGCGACCCGCTCGGCCGCCCGCGCAACGCCACCGGCCCTGACTTTGGCGATCAGGTGAAGGTGCCTGACGAGATCGACGTTCAGCGTGCCCGCGAGATTCTCGACGCCATCCGTGAAAAGCTCGGCAATAATCCGCCGGGTGAAATCGAGCGGCGGTATCTGGAGCGGTTGCTTGATATCAGGTGAGGGTCCGCAGAGGTAATGGCGCGCATCGTTACATCCTCAGCGCCTTAGACTTTCGTCATGCCGGACTTGATCCGGCATCAAATGGACATGCGTCTGCGCTGCGAAAAGAATGCTTTCGGTTCAAGGACTTAGACTGGCTGGATACCGGCTCAAGGCCGGTACGAAGGAGATAGGCAACTGCGCTGAGCCAGAGGCTGGCCAACAAAAAAGGCGGCCCGCAGCCGCCCTTTCGATTTCTGCGAACCTGTCGCTCAGGCCGCAAGCGCCCGCGCCACGGCCTTGCGAATATCAGGAAGCGCAAAGGGTTTGGAAACCACGTCCACGATCTTCGTGGCCAGATCATCGGCGCGTTCACGCTGCTCGGCATAACCGGTCATCAACAAAATGCGCATGGCCGGGAAGCTCTCGGCGGCGCGATGCGCCAACTCGATGCCATCCATGACCGGCATGCGGATATCCGAAAGAAGAAGATCGAAACTGGTTTCCTGAAGCTTTTCCAGCCCCTGCTCGCCGTCTGCCGCCTCATGGGTCTCGTGACCGTCGAGACGGAGCGCCCGCGCCACGAAAGAACGCAGCGCATCCTCGTCTTCGGTAATCAGAATCTTCGCCATTACTCATTGCTCCTGGGCATCATTTCCAGCCGTGAGCAACATCGCAGGCTCCTCTTTTCAAGAGGTAAACACCCAGCCCTTCGCTGGGTGAATGGTTAATGAGGCGTCTCCGCGCTGTGCCGTTCCGGCACGGCAAAGCATTCAGGCGTCGCCGGTCACCACCCCGACGAAGGGCAGTTCGCGGAACGCATAGGCCACATCCATGCCGTAACCCACGACGAAATAGTCAGGACATTCGAAACCGACATAATCGGCCTCCAGATCTTCCTTGCGCTTGACCTTCTTGTCGAGCAGCACGGCGATGGTGACGTTGCGGGCGCCACGCTCGTAAAGCAGTTCCTTGGCGAAACGCAGCGTGCGGCCAGACTCGAGAATATCATCGATCAGCAGGACATCGCGGTCCTTCACGTCGCTATCGATATCCTTGACGATCCTGACGCCTTGCGAAACCGTGCCGGTGCCATAGCTCGAGAGCGTGATGAACTCGACTTCAGGTGCAAGGCCGCTGTCATGCAGCGCGCGGATAAGATCGGCCGCGAAAATGAACGATCCCTTGAGCACGGCAATGACCAGCAAATCCTTGGTCGGGCCGCTGGCGATATGCTTGGCCATGTCGCGATTGCGCTCGGCGATCTGCTCGGCGCTGTAAAGCGGCTCGATGTTTTTTCCACGGACGACGGGCATTCTTACTCCTGTGCTGCGCCTTGCCGATTTTACCTTTCAGTAAAAATAGAAGACAGGCGTTAGCACAGTCAGCGTCCGGGCGCACCCGCCTCGACAAAGGAAAGCTTGATCTCGGGCGTTTTTCCACCGGGATGGCGCAGTTTTGCCGAAAAACCGTGGCTCAAACCCGGTTGCATCTGCTTGACCGGCGGTTCGATGACCATGCTGGCGACCAGCTGTCCCTTGGCGGCGAAGAGATCGGCGCGAATTGCGGGCACCTCTTCCAGATCGCCGCCATTGTTTTCCACGATGCCGTTGATGAGCAAAATATCCATGCCGCCTGCCTCCTGCGGCGTGATGGTGACATGGGAAATGGCGAGCGGGTTGACCGAAGCGGCGACCGCCGTTTTTTCCGGCACGACGACAGACAGGCCGCCGGAGCAGATGAAGACAAAAATGGCAAGGCCTGCCACCAGCGCCGAATAGGCATCGGCGGACAGGCGCGACAACCTGCGATCCAGCCAGCCGATGAGAGCAAGGCCAACCGCGCCCACGGTGACAGGCGGTTTTGCTTTATGCTGCGAAGTCGTTCCACGATTGTCGTTTCCCGGCTGCCGCGCCCGGTTTTCCTTGATGGTGACAAATTCCGCGTCTACGACATCGCGGTCGGGACCTGTCGTCCGCGCTGTCCGGCGCGTGGGCGTTTCCGGCATCAGGAGGTCAAAGTCGAATGCCGCTTGCCGGCGAGATGAACGGAACATAGCCATAGAATTCCTTGGGGTGAGGTTTTCCGGCCCGCAAAACTGGGCATTGCAACGAATCCTGCCAAGTTTTAAATTTAAATGGTTAATGCTTCGCAAAAACCGCTCGCCGGGCGTCCCGAACCGGGCTAGACCGCGCCCGCCGGCTTCACCCCAGCGGCTTGCGAACCACCACGAAACGAAGAGACTGGAAGTCCGTTGATCCATTTCGAAAATGTCGGGTTGCGTTACGGCATGGGACCCGAAATCCTGAGGGACATGACCTTCGATATTCCCAAAGGGTCGTTCCAGTTTCTAACCGGCCCGTCGGGTGCGGGCAAAACGACGCTGCTGCGCCTGCTTTTGATGTCGCTTCAGCCAACGCGCGGCCATATCCGTATGTTCAACCGTGATGTTTCCCGCATTCCGCGTGGCGAACTGCCGATGCTGCGCCGCCGCGTTGGGATCGTGTTCCAGGATTTTCGGCTGCTTGACCATCTGACGACCTATGAGAATGTCGCCCTGCCGCTGCGTGTGCGCGGCAAGGAAGAGAGCGCTTATCGCAACGACGTGATAGAACTTCTGAAATGGGTGGGGCTTGGTGAGCGTATCAATGTGCTACCGGCCATTCTTTCTGGCGGGGAAAAGCAGCGCGCCGCCATTGCCCGAGCGCTGATGGACCAGCCCGAAATCCTGCTGGCCGACGAACCAACCGGCAACGTCGACCCGCCGATGGCAAAGCGCCTCCTCAACCTTTTTCTCGAACTCAACAGACTGGGTACGGCTGTCGTCATCGCCACCCACGATTTCGCACTGATGGACCAGATCGATGCACGCCGGATGATCCTGACCGAAGGGCGGCTCGATATCTATGAATGAGATCACCCGCAAGCAATTGAAGCCCGAAGCGGCCCAGCCGAAGCGCCCGCCCATGCGCATCCGTCCCATGGCGCCCATCCTGCCGCCCTCCAACATTCAGGGCAATGCGCTGATGGTGGTGATCGCCATCATGGCCTTTCTCGCCTGCCTGACGCTTGGTGCCGTCTCCATGGTGCGCGCCACCGCCGCCACCTGGCAGAGCCAGATTTCCCGGGAAATCACCATCCAGATCAAGCCGGAAGACGGTTTGGACATGAACGCGGCGTTGAACAAGGCGCGCACGCTGGCGCTGACCTTCGTCGGCACGCGCGACGGCACGATCCTTGATGATGCGGCGACGTCACGTTTGCTGGAGCCATGGCTCGGCAGCGGCCTCGACCTTTCCGAACTGCCGGTGCCGCGCCTCGTTGTCATCACCATCGACGAGACCAATCCGCCCGATTTCCAGGCCATGCGGGATATGCTGAAGACGGAAATCCCGCAGGCCTTTCTGGACGACCACCGCACCTGGGTAGACAGGCTGGTTTCCATGGCCAGAACCACCGTGATGATCGGAGTCGGCGTGCTCATTCTCGTCTTCACCGCCATGGTGCTGACCGTCGTATTCGCCACCCGCGGCGCGCTTTCCGGCAACCGCCATATTGTGGAGGTTCTGCATTTCGTCGGCGCCGAAAGCAGTTTCGTGGCCCGGGAATTTCAGAAACACTTCCTGAAGATCAGCCTCAAGGGGGCCGCCGCCGGCAGCGCGTTGGCAGCAGCGGTGTTTCTCGTGGCCGGCTTCTGGCAGTCAAGCACTGTTGCCACGCCGCAAAGCGATCAGGCGAGCGCGCTTTTCGGTTCATTCTCGGTTGGTTTGGGTGGTTATCTAGGCATTGCCATGACCATGATCATCATCGCCTTGCTCACCACTCTGACGGCACGTGTAACTGTCATCCGCACCATCGACGATATCGACCGCGTTCGTTCGGATCCGTCAAAAAGCGACGGGCTGGCGTCCTGAAATGATCCCGTCATTTTGGGGCAATCCGAACATGTCACAAGCCGCATGTAACCTGCAGGCGGTGGACAAAAACGCCTGTTCCTTGCCTTAATCGGCGAGTATTCAGGAGGAATGTTTGTGAGTCGGATGGACCAGGACCAGACAACGATGCGACCGGCCAGAAAGGGCCTGTTGTCGCGGCGTGGTCCCCTGCGCCGCTTTATTCGTGGTTTTATCCTCCTCTGCCTCATTCTTCTCGGCGTTTTCTCAGGCGGCTTTCTGTGGTTTGCTGATTCCGTCGCCTCCATGCGCCCACCTGAAAGCGCAAGGGGGGACGCCATCATCGTTCTGACCGGTGGTTACCAGCGCATCGAGCAGGCGGTGGGTCTGCTGAGGGATGGCGTCGGAAAGCGGCTGTTGATCTCTGGCGTCAATCCCGCCACCACCCGTTCGCAAATTCGCAAGATGACGCAAGGCTCATCCGACATGTTCTCCTGCTGCGTCGATATGGGGTACAAGGCGATAGATACGATCGGCAACGCCAATGAAGCGGCAAGCTGGATACGCGATCACAACTATTCCTCCATTGTCGTTGTCACGAACAATTATCACATGCACCGCAGCCTGCATGAGTTGCGCAGCGCAAGTCCGCAGACGGAATTCATCGCCTATCCCGTCATCAGTGCCGATCTTGCCCGCACGAACTGGTTCGTTGAACCGGATGTTGTGAGAACGATGCTGTACGAATATCTGAAATTCGTCGCAGCGGCGGCGCGTGACCTTACCGGCTTCGGAAAAGGTGACGGCCTGCGCAAGGCCCCAACCGAGCACACGGCGCCGAAAGTAACGGCAGCCTCCTCGTAAGCTGCCAGAAACACGCTTGCTGCCGCCCCTTGTTTTCGTGTAGGCGTCTGGCATCGGCATCCGCACCGACGCCTTTCCAAGGCGTCGGAACGGCTGCGCCCCGGGAAGGCTGTTGATGCTCAAGCTGCGCTCTTTTCTTTTCAATACGCTGTTTTACCTCAATCTCATCGTCCGCATGATCGTGTTGACGCCGATATATTTCATTCTGCCGCGCAGGATCGCCTACGAAATCCCCAAGAACTGGGCGCGGTCCAACCATTGGCTGATGAAGATCATCGTTGGCACGACTTTCGAAATCGAGGGTCTTGAACACATCCCCGAAACAGGCTGCATTTTTGCGCCGAAGCATCAGTCTTTTTGGGACACCTATGCGCTGCTTCCCAACCTGCACGACCCGGTCTACATCCTGAAGCGCGAACTGCTCTGGATACCGCTATTCGGCTGGTACGCGATGAAGCAGCGCATGATTCCGGTCAACCGCGCGGCGCGCGGCAAGGTGATGCTGAAGGTTATGGAACGCGCGAAAGAGGAAATGGCCGCCGGCCGAGAGTTGATAATCTATCCCGAGGGGACGCGCCGACCGCCGGGCGCCGAGCCTGAATATCGCTACGGCATCGCAAGGCTTTATCGTGACCTTCAGGTTCCTGTCATTCCCGTTGCCATGCATCCCGGCCTCTTCTGGCCACGACGGTCCACCATGCGCTACCCAGGTCACTTCAAGGTGCGTATCCTGCCTGCCATCGAGCCGGGGCTGGACCCAGACGTTTTCTTCAAGCGCCTGATCGAGGTCACGGAGAAGGCGAGCGACGAGTTGCTCCTGGAAACGGCACGCAACAATCCGAGCCTGCCGCTGCCACCGAGCGCAGTCAAGCGGATCGCCGAGCTTCAGGGCCGCGAGAACATCGCCGGCTGAGCGGAAAGCGTATCGACATTCTTCGCGATGTTTTCAAGGAGTGAATCGCGAATGCCCATTTCCTGCAGGTGCCGCACGGTGTTGAAGACGTAATCCGTGTTCGGCCCGGAACGCCCGGTTGCTGCGGCAATGATAACAGCTGATTCGGCGACACCAAGACCGCCGATATATTGCTCATGCGCGGGGTCGGCGACATAAGTGACGGCGGTGGCACGGCGACCTCCAGCGAGCGTCACGGTTACCAGCCGCTCCTTGTAAACGTTCGTTACAAGCTCCCGCTCGCGCAGATAATCCATGACGGGATCACGGTCCGCGCCGCGCACGCGGAACGCAACGCCGAGGCAGGAACCGCCACGCTCGAGCCCGAGAACGAGGCCGGGCCGTTCCTCCGTGCCTCTGTAGAAATTGGAACTGATGCACAGCGAGCGCCGGTACCCGTGAAGCCGGGCCTGCTGCCTCTCCGCAAAGGCGAAGCCGGGGTTCCACATCAACGAACCGTAGCCAAAGACCCAAAAATCGTCCATATCCCAAGCCAAATCAAAATTCCCTGAAGTCTGTTCATCGGAGATCAATATGGCAGCGTCAAGCCAATCCGGCACGGCCAAGAAATTCCTCTGGCTCGCCATCGCCATTCTGGTGGTTATCGGACTTTATACGGCGGGGTGGTTTTACGCCGCCGAGAAATTGAAGCAGACGGTCCTGAACGTCATCTCCCCGTCGCAGGCCCGCAGCGTCAGCGGCGAATGCGGCGATATCGCCTTCAAGGGTTACCCCTTCCGCATCGGCCTCTTCTGCTCCAAGGTGACGGTGGATGACAGCCAGAACGGCGTGTCGGCGTCCTTCGGCGAACTGCGCTCGGCAGCGCAGGTCTATAATCCCGGCCATATCGTCTGGGAACTCGATTCGCCTGCTGAAATCCGCTCCGCGCATGGCCTGACGGTCTCGGCCGAATGGAAAAACATGCAGTCCAGCATCGTCACCAAACTGAAAGGCATCGACCGCAGCTCACTCGTGATCGACGGGCTGAAGGCACAGGCGGTTTCTTCCGTCACCGGTCAGACGATCGACTTTGACGCCGTCAAGACGGAGATGCACCTGCGCCAGAACGGCGCAGACCTCGACGGTGCGATCACGCTTACGGATTCGGCCACCGTCATCAAGGATTGGCCGCAGGTGCTTCCGCGACTGGACGCCATTCTTGATGTCACGCTCGCCGGTAAGGCAGGCATGGTAGATGGTACCGACAAATCCGGCCTATACGGCACCAGCGGGGAGCTTCGCCGCCTCGTTGCCGATATCGGCGAAGGCCGCACGATGCGGATCACCGGTCCCTTCTCCTTCGACAACGAAGGTTACCTGTCGGGCCAGTTCAAGCTGGAGATCGAAAAGCTCGGAGCCTGGTCGGACAATGCGAAGCAGGCTTTCCCGCAGTTGCAGTCCACCATCGAAACCGCCCGCAAACTGCTACGCGCGCTCGCCAGTGGCGCCGACCGCGCCTCCGTCGATCTGGTTGTCGACCACGGACGCGCAACGATCAGCGGCTTCATCCCTCTCGGCAAAATCCCCCCGATCTGAGTGGATACGGAGGCAAGGCGATCACATATAGGTTTCATAAGCCCTGCTCTCCGGCGCTCCTCCACCTAAAGCGCGAGAGGACTACACAATGCCGCCGCTACCGCCTATGGATGCCGGGCGTTCTGCAGCCACCCGCTTTCGGTAGCCGCTGGCACGATAGGTCGCAATCGGGTCAATCGCGCCGCCGGCCTGATGTCGCGCCATGGCGAGAATAGGCTCGACATCGGTACGATAAGCCCGTTTCAACGTATCTGAGGCCATCATCGCATCATTCTCCTGCTGATAGCCATCGAGCGCCATGCGATCCACCAGCAAGGCCTGCGCATAAGCGCGGCGAATTTCATTGGCGCTGGAGATCAGGCTCTCGATCGGGTCCGTCACATTATGCGACTGGTCGATCATATGCGCGGGATGGAAACCCTTCACGCCGCGATGTTCGGCGTCCACCAGTTCGTTAAAGACAAGGAACAGCCGGTAGGGCTCGATCGAGCCGGCATCCAGATCGTCATCGCCATATTTGCTGTCGTTGAAATGGAAACCGCCGAGCTTTCCGAACTGGATAAGCCGGGCGACGATCATCTCGATATTGGTGTTCGGCGCATGATGGCCGAGATCGACGAGGCAGAAGGCCTTTTCGCCGAGCGTATTGGCGATGAGGTAATTGGTGCCCCAGTCCTGTACCACG
Source organism: Agrobacterium tumefaciens (assembly GCF_017726655.1). NCBI lineage: Bacteria > Pseudomonadati > Pseudomonadota > Alphaproteobacteria > Hyphomicrobiales > Rhizobiaceae > Agrobacterium > Agrobacterium tumefaciens. Next base: position 1,556,894 of record NZ_CP072309.1, on the reverse strand, counting down.
GTGGAATAGAAGGCCGGCTCGTACATCTTGTGTTCGGAAAAGATGCGCCAATCATCTGGCAGCGCCTTGTAGATATCCGCCATGGCCGCGAGATAACGCTCGAAACTCCTGGTGAAATTGCTCTGGCCGGGGAAGTTGGAGCCATCGCCCACCCACACCGTTAGCGCCTTGGAGCCGATGGCATTGCCAATTTCGACACATTCGATGTTGTGCTCGACGGCCTGCCGACGCGTGGCGGCATCCGTGTGGCTCAGCGACCCGTATTTGTAGGAATGGCTCTGGCCCGGCGCGTCCGAAAACGTGTTGGAATTCATGGCGTCGAAACCGAGGCCCAGCGCATCGGCATGCGCCTTCAATCGCTTCGGGTCTTCCTTATCCCACGGAATATGCAGGGAAACGTTGGGCGTCGCCCGTGTCAGCTGGTTGATGACGGCGCAATCATCGAGCTTGTCGAAAATGCCGCGGGGCTCGCCCGTGCCGGGAAAACGGGCAAAACGGGTGCCACCGGTACCAACGCCCCAAGAGGGCACGGCGACGAAAAACTCCGCCACCTTGGCGGCGATGGCATCGATATCAATATTGCGGCGGCCAAGCTGGTTGCCAAGCGCATCGTAATCTTGCGTCAGCGCGACAATGCGTTTTTCGTTTTCAGCCGCGATAACATCAGCGGCGATTTTCGTCTCGGTCATTTCTTCCTCCCCGGAATTGGTCCCGTGCATGCTTAGCTTATAGACCTTATCTCCGTCATACCGGCACTGTGCCGGTGTCCGGTCGACGCGCGTCCGCGCGGCGGGATAAGTTCCTTCAGCCCAAGGAGTTGGGCTGGCTGGATTCCGGCACAATGCCGGAATGACGGAAATAAGAAGGCCCCAAACGCCCTATCGCGTAAAACTCTGCGCATTACCGGCATCGACATTGATGATGTTGCCGGTCGATTTGGCGGAGGCGTCGGACGCCAGGAAGTAGATCGCCTCGGCGATATCTTCCGGAAAGACGTTCAGCTTCAGCATCGACCGCTTGCGGTAATGTTCCTCCAGGTCGGTCACCTCGATCTTGGAAGACGCCGCGCGCTGCTCGCGCCATTCGCCGCTCCAGATCTTCGAACCGCGCAGGACGGCATCGGGATTGACAGTGTTGACGCGAATGCCGGCTTCTGCCCCTTCGAGCGCAAGGCAACGGGCGAGATGAATTTCAGCGGCCTTTGCCGTGCAATAGGCCGACGCATTGGGAGAAGAGGCAAGGCCATTCTTGGAAGCGACAAAAACGACGTTGCCGCCGAGATTCTGTCGCCGCAGCAGCCGGAATGCTTCTCTCGAAACGAGGAAATAGCCTGTCGCGAGAATGTCGATATTCTTGTTCCACATGGCAAGCGTCGTCTCTTCCACCGGGGCGGAGGAGGCGATGCCGGCATTGGAGACCAGAATATCCACACCCCCGAATTCCACGCTCGCTTCCGCAAAGGCGGAAATGACGGCATCTTCCTGCGTCACATCAAGCTTGACGGTGCGCACCGCATCGCCGCTGTAACTTTTGACGAAATCACCCTTGGCAGCTTCCAGCGCCGCCTCGTCAATATCCGCCAGCACAACGCAGGCGCCCTCGCCTGCCAGCCGTTCCGCGGTTGCCCGGCCTATGCCGCCGGCACCACCGGTGACGAAGGCGACGCGGCCGGCAAGACTTTTCGGCTTCGGCATGCGTTGCAGCTTTGCTTCTTCCAGCAGCCAATATTCGATATCGAAGGCTTCCTGCTCCGGAAGACCCTGATATTCCGATACGGTGGAAGCACCGCGCATCACGTTGATGGCGTTGACGTAAAACTCGCCGGCAATGCGGGCGGTCGCCTTATCTTTCGCGAAAGACAACATGCCGACGCCGGGGATGAGGAAAATCACCGGGTTCGGATCGCGCATCTTCGGTGAATTATCGTGGCGGCAGGCCTCATAGTAGCGCGTGTAATCCGCGCGGTAAGCCTCAAGCGCCGAGTCGAGACCGGCGGTAAGCGCGTCCACATCCGGGTTCGCCGTATCGAGATCGAGAATCAGCGGACGGATTTTCGTGCGCAGGAAATGGTCCGGGCAGGATGTCCCGAGGTTCCCGAGCGGCTTCAGGTCTTTCGAATTGACGAATTCCAGAACCGCATCCTGATCATCGAAATGGCCGAGCTTGCGTTCCTCGCGGCCGATGCTGCCACGGATTTCCGGCATCAGCCGGGCAGCGATGGCGCGACGTTGGGCTACCGGCAGGCTCTTGGCCACGGCACCGCCGAAAATCACTTTGCCTTCGGTCTTTTCCGCAAACCACTCGATCGCCTTGTTGATGATCGCGAGCGTCAGTTCGTAGCAAGCCTTTGCGTCGTTATCCCAGGTGAAGAGGCCGTGACTTTCCAGCACCACGCCCTTGGCCCCAGGATTGGCCTTGACGAAAGCTTCGAGATCAAGACCCAACTGGAAACCGGGACGACGCCAGGGTAGCCAGCCGATTTCATCGCCAAAGATCTGCTGCGTCAGTTCTTTCGAATTCTTCGAGGCGGCAATCGCAATGATCGCATCGGGATGCATGTGATCGACATGATCATAGGGCACGAAACCATGCAGCGGCGTATCGATGGAGGCGGCGCGCGGGTTGAGGTTGAAGGTGCAGTGCGGCAGGAAACCGACCATGCGGTCCTCGTCTTCAACGCCCTTATAAATGCCCTTCAGCGCTTCCAGCTTCTCGAGATAAAGCGTTGCGAAACCATCAAGCTTGATGGTGCCGACATCGCCGCCGGAGCCTTTGACCCACATAACACGGACCTTTTCGCCGGTCAGCGGATCAGTCTCAAGAACCTTCGCAGACGTATTGCCGCCACCATAATTGGTGATGCGCTTGTCGGCCCCCAAGAGATTGGAGCGATAAAGCAGCTTGCCGGGCTCATCGAGCGTCTTCGCATAGGCGTCGTCCCAACGGCTTTCGAGAAGGCGGGATGTTCCCGTCATGTCTTCCTCCCAATATCTGTCTGCATTCGCGGAGCCGATATCGGCCCGCCTCCTTTAATGGCAGGTATCGCGCATCCAAAAGCACAATGTCAATCAAAAACGATCATAAATTCTCATGCTGCAGCGCGATATTGAATAATTTGATCGTTCTTGATTGACAACGTAAAGAGTTTGCGAATAATCACGGTCAGGAGGACCCCATGCACGAACGCGAACGCCATCGCATCATCTTGAGCGCCACACAGGAAAAAGCTGTCGTGACGGTGCAGGATATTGCCGAACTGACGGATGCGTCGGAAGCGACGATCCGCAGGGATATCGCGTCTTTGCATGTTCAGGGAAAGTTGCGGCGCGTGCGCGGCGGGGCGGAGGCGGTCCATCCGCCGCAGCTCGGCAACCTTGCAGCCCGACCGTTCCGCGTTTCCGAATCGGTCAATATCGACAAGAAACGCGCAATTGCGCGCAAAGCGGTCGATCTGTGCCACGATGGCGACGCGATCATCCTGAATGGCGGCACCACGACATTTCAGATGGTGCATTACATGGCGGCGCGCCGCCTGCAGGTGATGACCAATTCTTTCGCCATCGCCGAGCATCTGGTCAAACATTCCAAATGCAGTGTCAGCGTGCCAGGCGGCGCGATCTATCGCGACCAGAGCCTGATCCTGTCGCCTTTCGAGAATGATGCGATCCGCAATTTTTATGCGCGGCGGATATTTCTCGGTGCGCAAGGTGTCGGCGCGCTCGGCATTATGGAATCCGACGCGCTGGTGATCCAGAGCGAACAGAAGCTGATGCGGCAGGCGGAAGAGCTGATCGTAATGGTCGATTCTTCCAAATTCCAGAAACGGTCCAGCCTGATTTTATGCCCGCTCGAAAACGTCACGACCATCATCACCGATGACGGGATTTCAGACGAGGCGGCAAGGATGGTGGAAAATGCCGGCGTCGAATTGCTGATTGCCGGTGCCGTCGGAAAAACATCCGGCCCGCCGGATGAGGAGCATTCTTCTTCGGTCGCATGAGGAGCGCCGGAGAGAAAACAAGGTTCAAAACGGGAGGAAAAGGGACATGAAACTTACACGCAGAACATTGACCAGCGTCTTGGCACTGAGCGCGGCGCTTTCCGTCGCGGGGCTGGGCGGCGTCGCCCAGGCCGCCGACGTCAAGATCGCGCTCGTCGTCAAATCGCTCGGCAACGGCTTTTTCGAAGCCGCCAACAAGGGCGCACAGGAAGCCGCAAAGGACCTCGGCGGCGTCGAGATCATCTATACCGGCCCGACCAGCACCACGGCGGAAGGCCAGATCGAAGTCATCAATTCGTTGATCGCGCAGGGCGTTGACGCCATCGCGATTTCCGCAAACGATCCTGACGCCGTTGTGCCTGCACTGAAAAAGGCGGCACAGCGCGGTATCAAGGTCATTTCCTGGGATTCCGGCGTAGCACCTGAAGGCCGCATTCTCCAGCTCAACCCCTCGTCCAACGCGCTGATCGGCAAGATGTGCCTGCAGCTGGCTGCGGCACATCTGGAAGGCGGCAAGGGCGATTTCGCCATTCTCTCTGCTACCACCACCTCCACGAACCAGAATGTCTGGATCGGCGAGATGAAAAAGCAGCTGAAGGATTTCCCCGGCCTCAACCTCGTCACCACGGTTTACGGTGACGACCTTGCCGACAAGAGCTATCGCGAAGCGCAGGGCCTGCTCTCCTCGCAGCCGAATGTGAAGGTCATCGTGGCACCGACGACGGTCGGCGTTCTCGCCGCTTCGCAGGCCGTGAAGGATGCGGGCAAGATCGGTCAGGTCTTCGTCACAGGCCTTGGCCTGCCGTCCGAAATGGCGGGCGCCATCAAGTCCGGTGCGACAAAGGAATTCGCCATCTGGAACCCGATCGACCTCGGTTACTCCGCCACCCAGATCGCCTATCGTCTGGTAAAGGGCGAAACCGATGGCAAGCCGGGCTCGGAAATCGAAGCTGGCCGCATGGGCAAGATCAAGGTTGGCGAAAACAGCGAAGCGGCGATGGCTGATCCGTTCATCTATGACGCGAAGAATATCGATCAGTTCTCGAAGATTTTTTGATCTTGATAATATCCGGCGGTGCGAAGGTCGCCCCCCTCTGCCCTGCCGGGCATCTCCCCCACAAAGGGGGAGATCGATATGCGGCGGCCTCTCGGCCATCTCCAACGTTGCGAGTGAGCGAGCGTTTTCTTCTGGCCGATCTCCCTCCTTGTGGGGGAGATGCCCGGCAGGGCAGAGGGGGGTAGCCCCGATCACTTCACTCGAAACTGACCGGTAAGACCTGATAATGCATGCTGAAACCCAAACCATCAACATGACAGAGGCCCCCAGCCCCACGCCCATTCTGGAAATGCGCGGCATCAGCCAGATATTCCCTGGCGTGAAAGCGCTCGATAGCGTCGATATCGCGCTATACCCCGGCAAGGTTACCGCGCTGATCGGCGAGAACGGCGCGGGCAAATCCACGCTCGTCAAGATCCTTACCGGCATCTATCGCCCGAACGAAGGCGAAATCCTGCTGGATGGCAAGACTGTCCACTTTCACAGCGCACAGGATGCCATCGATGCAGGCGTTACCGCCATTCATCAGGAAACCGTGCTGTTCGATGAGCTTTCGGTCGGCGAAAACATCTTCCTCGGCCATGCGCCAAAAGGCCGTTTTGGCCTGATCGACTGGAAGACCATCAATGCGCGTGCCAGAAGTCTGCTGGAACAGCTGGAAAGCACCATCGATCCTTCAATTCGGCTGAAAGACTTGTCGATTGCGCAGCGCCATCTGGTCGCAATCGCCAGAGCGCTGTCCGTCGAGGCGCGTATCGTTATCATGGACGAGCCGACCGCGGCTCTTTCCCGCAAGGAAATCGACGATCTCTTCCGTATCGTTGAAGGTCTAAAGCGGCAGGGCAAGGCGATCCTCTTCATCAGCCACAAGTTCGATGAAGTCTATGAAATCGCCGAGAATTATGCCGTGTTCCGTGACGGAAAAATGGTTGGCGCCGGCACGCTTGCCACCACCCCGCAAGATGAAATCGTGCGACTGATGGTTGGCCGCGACGTGACGAATGCCTTTCCCAAACAGGCCGTCCCCCTTGGTCCAACGGTTCTTTCAGTCCGCGATTATTCACATCAGACCGAATTCCGCGATATTTCCCTGAATCTGCGCAGGGGTGAAATTCTCGGTCTTTACGGGCTGATCGGCGCCGGGCGCTCCGAACTTTGCCAGTCGTTGTTCGGCATCACCCGCCCGGCCTCAGGTGAGGTGACGCTGAACGGCCAGCCGCTCGCCATCCGCTCGCCTGAAGATGCGATCCGCGCCGGCATCGTTTATGTGCCGGAAGAGCGCGGTCGTCATGGGCTGGCGCTCGATATGCCGATCTACCAGAACATGTCGCTGCCCTCCCTCACCCGCACCTCGCGCAAAGGTTTTCTCGCCGCCGCCAATGAATTCGCGCTGGCGCGCAAATATGCCGCGCGGCTCGATCTGCGCGCCGCCGCCCTTTCGGTGCCTGTTGGCACGCTTTCGGGCGGCAACCAGCAGAAGGTGGTGATTGGCAAGTGGCTCGCCACCCAGCCGAAGGTCATCATTCTCGATGAACCGACCAAGGGCATCGATATCGGCTCCAAGGCCGCCGTGCATGGCTTCATCAGCGAGCTTGCCGCCGAAGGCCTGTCCATCATCATGATTTCATCCGAACTTCCCGAAATCCTCGGCATGTCCGACCGCGCCATCGTGATGCGAGAAGGCCTGATGGCGGGCCAGTTCGAACGCGCCGATTTTTCTCCGGAAAAGCTGGTGCGCGCCGCCACCGGCAATGCCTGAGAGGGGCCACGAACATGCAACGTCTACTCAAAAATCGCGAATGGCTGCTGGCGGGCATCATCATCGTCATGATTGCTGGCTTTGCCCTGCGCGCACCCGGCTTCGGCCGGCCCGGCAATCTCGTCAACATATTCAATGATACGTCCATCCTCATCATTCTGGCGCTCGGCCAGATGGCGGTCATTCTCACCAGATCCATCGATCTCTCCGTCGCCGCCAATCTCGCCTTTACCGGCATGGCCGTGGCGATGACCAATGCCGCCTTTCCGGGCATTCCGCTGCCGCTTCTCATTGCCATGGCGGTCGGCATCGGGGCGTTTCTGGGTTCCATCAACGGCATACTCGTCTGGTGGCTCGGCATTCCGCCCATCGTCGTCACGCTCGGCACCCTTACCATCTATCGCGGCATGGCCTTCGTGCTTTCGGGCGGCGGCTGGGTGAATGCGCATCAGTTTTCGCCGACCTTCCTCAATGTGCCGCGCACCATGATCCTCGGCATGCCGGTTCTGTCGTGGGTCGCCATTCTCATCATTGCCGGGGCCTGGCTGGTGCTCACGCGCAGCTCCTTCGGTCGCTCCGCTTACGCCGCCGGCGGCAATCCTGGTGCTGCCGTCTATGCCGGCATCGATGTCGGCCGCACCCGCTTCTTCGCCTTCGTGCTCTCGGGCGCGCTCGCCGGTCTCGCCAGCTATCTCTGGGTGTCGCGTTACGCCGTCGCCTATGTGGATATCGCCGCCGGTTTCGAACTGGATAGTGTGGCGGCCAATGTGATCGGCGGCATCTCGATTGCCGGCGGCATCGGCTCGGTGGCAGGAGCGGTGCTTGGCGCGCTGTTCCTCGGCGTCATCAAGAACGCGCTGCCCGTCATCGGCATCTCGCCCTTCGCGCAGATGGCGATATCAGGCGTGGTCATCGTGCTCGCTGTTGTCTTCAACGCGCGCGCTGAGGCCAGGAAGGGCCGCATCATCCTGCGTGACAGGGCCGCCGCAAACCATGGCAAGGAAGCATCCGCATGAGCACGAACTCCCAACCATCGCAGGCGCCGCGCGTCATTCCCGACAAACTCGGCACGCCGCTCAGCCGTATCATGGCCAGTTGGGAAGTGCTGCTGCTTGGCGTCGCGATCCTCATCTTCATCGCCAATTCGCTCGCCTCGCCCTATTTCCTCAATGCCTGGAATCTGTCTGACGCCACCTTCAACTTCACGGAAAAGGCCATCATCGCCTTTGCCATGGCGCTTCTGATCATCGCCGGTGAAATCGACCTGTCGGTCGCCGCGATCATCGCGCTCGCCTCCACCGCCATGGGAGCGGCGGTGCAGATGGGTGTCGGCACGCCCGGCCTCGTCGCCATTGGCATTGGCACCGGGCTTTTCTGCGGCGCCTTCAACGGCTTTCTGGTCGCGGGGCTGAAACTGCCCTCTATCGTCGTCACCATCGGCACCATGAGCCTGTTTCGCGGTATTTCCTACATGGTGCTGGGGGATCAGGCCTATGGCAAATATCCGGCGGATTTCGGCTATTTCGGTCAAGGCTATGTGTTCTGGGTGATCTCCTTCGAATTCGTGCTGTTCATCGTCATGGCCGTCCTCTTCGCCATTTTGCTGCACGCCACCAATTTCGGCCGGCAGGTCTATGTCATCGGCACCAACCCCTTCGCCGCCCGCTTTTCCGGCATTCCCGTCGAGCGCGTGAAGTTCATCCTCTTCCTGCTCACCGGCCTGATGAGCGGCATCGCCGCCGTCTGCCTCACCTCGCGGCTCGGCTCTACCCGCCCGTCGATCGCTCAAGGCTGGGAGCTTGAGGTGGTGACCATGGTGGTGCTGGGCGGCGTTTCCATTCTCGGCGGTTCCGGCACAATTGCAGGCGTCGTCATCGCCGCCTTCGTCATGGGCCTCGTCACTTTCGGTCTCGGTCTTTTGAATGTGCCCGGTATCGTCATGTCGATCTTTGTCGGTCTGCTGCTGATCATCACCATCGCCATCCCCATCGTCGTCCGCCGCCTTCGAGCCATGAAAGGCTGAGCCATGCCGGAACTCGAAAAACACGCCTTCAAGATGAAACTCTTCGCCGGCAAGGAGGCCGAATACAAAAAGCGCCACGACGAGATATGGCCTGAACTGGTGGCGCTGCTGCACGAGGCAGGTGTCAGCGACTACTCCATCCATCTCGACCCGGAAACCAACACTCTCTTCGGCGTGCTGACGCGGCCGAAGACCCACGGCATGGCGGCTTTGCCCGAACACCCCGTGATGAAAAAGTGGTGGGCCCATATGGCCGACATCATGGACAGCAATCCCGATAATTCACCCGTTGTAAAAGACCTGGTGACGGTGTTCCATCTGCCATGAGCGAGAGCACCAGACCGAGCCGGGTCGCGGTCATCGATATCGGCAAGACCAATGCCAAAGTGGTCGTCATCGACACCGGCAGCGGCGAGGAAATTGCCTGCGAGAAGCGGACGAACCCCGTTCTCCGCGATGGCCCCTACCCGCATTATGATGTGGAGATGCTCTGGCACTTCATTCTTTCCGCGCTTCAGCGGTTTGGCCGCGAGCCGGGTTTCGATGCGATTTCCATTACCACCCATGGCGCTTCAGCAGCGCTTCTCGATGGAAACGGCAACCTTGCCATGCCGGTGCTCGATTACGAACATAGCTACCCCAAACCCGTTCAGAAAGTATATCGCGAGCTCAGGCCCGATTTCGCAGAGACCGGCTCGCCGCAGCTTCCTGCAGGACTGAACCTCGGTGCACAAATCCATTTCCAGAAAACCGCCTTTCCGGACGATTTCGCCAAGGTGCGCGACATCGTCACTTACCCGCAATATTGGGCAGGGCTGCTGACCGGCGTTCAGGCAACCGAAACGACATCGCTTGGTTGCCACACGGACCTGTGGAACCCGCGCCGGAAGAGCTTTTCCTCGCTGGTGGAGCGTCTCGGCATCCAGCATCTGATGGCGCCTGTCCGCTCCGCTTTCGATGTGCTGGGAACGATCCACCCATCGCTGGCGCAGGAAACCGGGCTGTCTGCGACGATGCCGGTCTATTGCGGCATCCATGATTCCAATGCCTCGCTCCTGCCGCACCTTCTTCGCCGCAACGGAGATTTTTCTGTCGTTTCCACCGGCACCTGGGTGGTGAATTTCGCCATTGGCGGCAAGGCGGATGCATTGGATCCCAGCCGCGATACGCTTTTGAATGTCGATGCCCTCGGGCGACCCGTTCCTTCCTCTCGCTTCATGGGCGGCAGGGAATATGAGATGTTGGCGGCGCAATTCGGGCCAGCGACGATCCACGAGATTGAAGCCGCGCTCGGCGGAGTTATCGAAAAAGGAATGATGCTGCTGCCGAGCGTTGTCAGCGGCTCCGGCCCCTTTCCGGAAAAGGCGGCACGCTGGATCGCCGATGGCGATGCAACAGGGGCGGAGCGACATGCCACTGCCTCGCTCTATCTCGCCCTGATGACGGAATTCTGCCTTTCGCTCGTTGAACGACGAGGACCTGTGGTCGTTGAAGGACCCTTCGCCGGAAACACGCTCTATTTGAAGGCACTCGCCGCTTTCGCAGAAACCGACGTCATTGCCATGGAAGGCTCGACGGGAACCAGTGCGGGTGCTGCGCTCCTCACCGGGATCAAGCCGGTTGCAGGGCGAGAGCGTCATTTCACGGCGGGGGATATCCCCGAGCTGACGTCCTATCGCACCGCCTGGCGGGACAATCTGGCCTCGCCCAAATAAAATGCGGCCGAGTAACCGGCCGCATTCCTCCCGTTCTGCAGAAGCCTCAGCCCTTGATAAAGGCAAGCAGGTCGGCGTTCAGCACATCGGCATTGACGGTCAGCATGCCGTGCGAGAAGCCGGGATAGGTCTTCAGGGTGCCGTTTTTCAGCAGCTTGATCGATTTGTGAGCCGAGTCGGCGATCGGAACGATCTGGTCGTCTTCGCCGTGCAGAACCAGCGTCGGAACGCTGATATTCTTCAGGTCTTCGGTCTGGTCGGTTTCAGAAAAGGCCTTGATGCCGTCGTAGTGGGCCTTTGCGCTGCCCATCATGCCCTGACGCCACCAGTTCTGGATCACGCCTTCATGAACGGTCGCGCCATCGCGGTTGAAACCATAGAACGGGCCAGCCGGCACGTCGCGGAAGAACTGCGCACGGTTTGCGGCAAGCGCCGAGCGGAAGCCGTCGAAAACCTCCATCGGCAGGCCTTCCGGATTGGCTTCGGTCTTCACCATGATCGGTGGTACGGCGGAAACGAGAACGGCCTTGGCGACACGGCCGGCGGGCTCACCATGCTTTGCGACATAACGGGCAACCTCGCCGCCGCCGGTGGAGTGACCGATATGGACGGCGTTCTTCAGGTCCAGCGCCTCAACGACCGCAAAGGCGTCGGAAGCATAATGATCCATGTCGTGCCCCTCCGAGACCTGCGCCGAGCGGCCGTGGCCACGGCGGTCATGGGCGACGACGCGAAACCCCTTGGAGAGGAAGAACAGCATCTGCGCATCCCAGTCATCGGAAGAGAGCGGCCAGCCGTGGTGGAAAACGATCGGCTGGGCATCCTTCGGGCCCCAGTCCTTGTAGAAGATTTCGGTTCCGTCTGTCGTCTTAACAAAGCCCATAATCGTTTCTCCTTCGGTTGCGTTGGCATCTCCGGTGCATCCTGTTGTGCGCCGGTTTGATGGAGGGATAATGACGCAGGAAAACGGCCTCAACAATTACAATAATAATTCGGAATGAATTGCGTTTTTGGCAATAATAATGGAGCCGCCCGCTACCAGATGAATTGTGACACGGGCACTAAACGGCATGAAGCTCCAAAGGTTGCGCCGGATGGCGCAAGCGGCTGGTAAAATGATTGCGGGCAAAACGCTAAGCGCCCTGCCCGCAGTTTAAAACAAACTTTCCAACGTCGCTCTCGGCGTGAGATGCCCGGCTTTCAATCCACCTCGGGATCGTATTCCCTCGGGCCGTCATCCCGGGAAAACAGCACGCAGGGACCGCGAGAGCCGCGCGGATCATAGGCATAACCTTTGGCGGTGAGTGCCTGCATGATGTCGCGGACGCCGGCGAGACCGTAAAGGTGGTCGTGCAGTTCAACGAATATCCGCTCCACGCCGGCAAGCTCGGCCTTGCCGAGCAGATCGCGCTCCGCGCCTTCTATATCCATAACGAGCGCGGTAATGCCCTGCTCCGCAACAAATTCATCGATATTCGCGGAGGAGATTTCGATGCGTTTTTCATAAGGGCCCTGATTTTCGTCCATGGACGACATCCAGAGATCCTTGCGAACATAAAAGGCATAGGAGCTCGGCTCGTCGGCGGTAAGAAGTCCCTGCGAAAACACGACATTGCCGCGGCAATTGGCCTTGATGACCCGCTCCGCGAGCGCGGCCGTGGAGGGATTGGCCTCGAAAGCCCAGACGGATACATCCTCAATGCCGGCGATGATCGAGGTGATGATGCCGATGCCCGATCCCAACTCGAGAACACGATCGCCTGGTTTGATGGCTTTCAGGACGCTCCGCGCTTCTTTTGCCTCATAGCTGCCGTCGGTCAGCGCCTGCCAGATGACGGGCGAGACCTCATCGGAAGAAAGAGGAAGGGCCACCCCATGCACGTCCAGTATTTCCATTAGTTCATGCCTTTTCATAAAGTCAGCAACGTCAGCGAAGCGGATGCTGCGGTTTGGCAATCAACGACAAATCAAGTAAAAAAGCCATCGCTTTCGCCAGAGAACGGGCATTCGTTCACACAGAACTCCAAGCCACCAGTTCTTTCGCCGGCAGGGGTCTGCTGATGAGATATCCCTGAACCTGATCGCAGCCGAGGCGCCTCACGCACTCATATTGCTCTTCCGTCTCGATCCCCTCGGCAATCGTCGTCATCCGCAGACTGCGACCGACGCCAACCACGAATTCTACGATCGCAAGCGCATCGCGGTCGGTGGTTATATCTCGCAGGAAAGAACGATCGATCTTGATCTTGTCGAAGGGGACGCCGCGCAGGTTGGCGAGCGACGAATAGCCGGTACCGAAATCATCCATCGCGATTTTGATGCCGACCGCCTTCAGCCGTGACAGCGTATTGATCGTCTGGTCGCTCTTGTTGAGAAGGATAGATTCCGTAATCTCAAGCTCCAGACGGCTCGGCTCAAGTCCGCTTTTTTCAAGCGCGCCCATGACATTCTGGATGAGACTGGTGCTGTGGAACTGAACGGGCGAAAGATTGACCGCCACCTTCATGTCCTCGTCCCATTGCATGGCCTCCCGGCACGCGGTTTCCATCACCCATTTACCGAGCGAATGAATGAGGCCAGTCCTTTCTGCGACGGGAATGAACACGCTGGGCGGCACGTCACCGCGGATAGGATGTTTCCAGCGCAATAACGCTTCGAAGCCACAGAGCTTGCGGGTCTGGGTTGCCACCTGCGGCTGGTAATACACTTCCAGCTCGTCATTCTGCAGCGCAGTCTGCAGGTCAGCCTCGAAGGACTTCTTTTCGGTCAACTGCTTCTGCATGCGAACCTTGAACACACTCGCCCGGCCGGGACCGATAGCCTTGGCCTCGTAAAGCGCGAGATCCGCACGCTTGAACAATTCGTCCGCATCGACGGCGCCATGCGAAATGGCGATGCCGATACAGGTGCCGATTTTGACCTCCTGCTCACCCAGCTGGTAGGTGCGGCTGATCTGGTCGATGAGCTTGGAGGCGAGGCGTCGCGCGGCATCTTCGTTGAGATCGTCGGAAACCACCGCGAATTCGTCGCCGCCCAGACGGCAGACCATGTCGTAATCACCGCCGATTGCCGAAAGACGCTGCGCCACCGCCTGAAGCAGCGCATCGCCCGCATCGTGGCCAAGCGTATCGTTGACGTCCTTGAACCCGTCGAGATCGAGAAGCAGGATTGCGGTCGTGCCGGTTCCGCCAAAGGATCGGCGTAATCTCTCGATCAATTCCTGCCGGAACAGTGCGCGGTTGGGTAGCCCCGTCAGCGCGTCATGATAGGCGTCATGTTCGAGCCTGACATTTTTCGCCTGCAATTCCAGCGTGGCCGCCCGCAGATCGTCGGTCAGGCCACGCATGCTTTTCTGCGCCCGGTTCAGCAGATCGTTCTGGCGAAGCAGCAAGATCACCAGCGCGATGCCGCACAGGATCAGGCCGCCTGCAAGCGCGGTATAGACGATGTGAAGCTTGCGCACATCCTCGTGTGCGGTATCGATGAGATTGACGTCAAAGGCAACCGAGGACGAGGCAAGCGTCGTCATCGGCGCATCCAGCGCGCTCATCGCCGCAATCAAATCCGGAACCTCTGCTGGTTCGAGACTGTTGATCCGCTGCTCCAGCTTGGCCAAAACATCATCGATCTTGGCGACGAGTTCCCGCCACTGCTGCTGTTCGTTGATGAAGGCGCCAAGTTTTCCCTGTTTGAGAAGCTCGAGACGGCTTAGCATGATGTCCAGACGCAACTGCAATTCATCCCGGTCTACCTTACCGGGAGAGAGCGCAAACATCGCCAATCTGTTTTGGAGACGCAGGAATTCGGCGACCGTCTGGCTGACGGCCCAGGAATCATTATAACGGGCAAATTTCTGCAGAGCGGTCTGCCGCTCGGCAATGACGAAAGCGATATAGCCCGTTGCCAGGACGAAGCAACAGATAATGACCGCCACAAGTTTTCGCAAACGGCACCTTTATTCCACTATCAATTTGGCAACTTGCCATGCGGACCGTGTGTAATAGGTCTGCTTTTGCAATTCCGGATCGCTGTCATAGGGATATATGACGAACAAAGGGCCCTTTTCGCGAACGGTCATGTAATTGCCATTCAGTTTGATCGCCAGGATAACCTTGTATTTCTTAAAGTCGTCGATGGGTATGGTGCTGACGTAATCGTTAAGCGCGACTGCCGTGACGTTGGTGCCCTTTGCACCCACGATATCCATCAATTTAGAGAGCGGGACACCCTCGAAACGAACGCGGCCATCGTGCCAGGGGGTCGTCGTTTCCACCGCCTCCATGCCGAGCGCTTCCAGCATGTCGCGATCAAACTGCGCAGCGCCGTCGGCATTCGTATTGGTGATGTTGCCGGAAATGGTTAATATCGGCTTGCCCTGCGGTTTGGCTATGTCCCCCGCCTCGGCACAGGAAAGCCATATGAGCGACAAGAACGCGCTGAGCAGTACCCGGGCGAAACTCATGGTTTTTCTCCATCGATAGGTTCAGGTCGAGGGTTTTCGCCAACCGTTAAAGGTCAAGGGAACCGACGGTATCAATATATATCAGGAAATGATGTTATATCCTCACTGAGTTTTTGTCCGTATTTTCTCTAGGTTTTGAGTAAACTCTTTTGATAAGTTTTTCGCGCTAATGTAGTTTTTTGATCCCGGCGCCCGGTTATGGGTCAAGCAGGAGGCTTTTCCAAGGCGCAGGCCACGGGGGAGAGTCTATATAGCGGCGAGACTGCTCAACGACCTCCTCGGCGAAAGCCCTCTGATTCGCGGTAAAATACGGGCCAATCAAACGCCATCCGAAAGGCAAACCGGGAGCATGAGCGCGGGCTGCTTCAGCGAAAAATCCTCACGATTGCCAAAGTGCACGGTTGAAACACCCATCGCGAAACTTAATATAAAGGCTGTCGATTTCGTTTCCGGCGGTCCCTGAACCTCTGCTGGAAATATCCAGACACCTGTCCCGCGCAGCGAAAGCCGCGATGCCGGATATCGTCCGGTCAGGAAAATCTGTTCACGTCTCCGGGTCGGACGGCTAGCGCCGTATCGGCCGCATCATGAAGGTAGTCCCTATGCACACCTATCCCGACATCAAACTTCTCATTGATGGCGAATGGCGAGACGCCGTTTCCGGCAAGACGATCGCCGTGTCCGATCCCGCGACCGACGAAATCATCGGCGCGATCGCCCATGCCGAGAAGGAAGACCTTGATCTAGCGCTTGCCGCAGCCGAGCGCGGTTTCAAGCTGTGGCGCGACACCTCGCCCTTTGAGCGTTCGAAGATCATGCGCAAGGCTGCCGATATCCTGCGCGAGCGCAAGGAAAAGATCGCCTATATCATGACCCGCGAGCAAGGTAAGCCGCTGGCGCAATCCGCCACCGAGATCATGGGTGCTGCCGACACCATCGACTGGTTTGCCGAAGAAGCCCGCCGCACCTATGGCCAGGTCATCCCTGCCCGCGCGACCGGCGTTTCGCAGCTTGCCATCAAGCTTCCGGTCGGTCCCGTGGCAGCATTCACGCCTTGGAATTTCCCGATCAACCAGATCGTCCGCAAGCTCTCCGCGGCGCTTTCCACCGGTTGCTCCATCATCGTCAAGGCGCCCGAGGAAACCCCGGCATCTCCGGCAGAACTCATCCGCGCCTTCGTCGACGCCGGTGTGCCTGCCGGCGTCATCGGCCTTGTCTATGGTGTTCCTTCGGAAATTTCCGAATACCTGATCCCGCATCCGGTCATCCGCAAGATTTCCTTCACCGGCTCAACCCCGGTCGGCAAACATCTGGCAGCGCTTGCGGGCAAGCATATGAAGCGCGCGACGATGGAACTTGGCGGTCATGCGCCCGTCATGATCTTCGACGATGCCGATATCGACAAGGCGATCGAGGTCACCTCGCTTGCCAAGTTCCGCAATGCCGGTCAGGTCTGCGTCGCGCCCACCCGCTTCCTCGTGCAGGACGGCGTGGCGGATCGTTTCCTCGAAGGTTTCGTGGAAGCCACGAAGGCAATCAAGGTGGGCAATGGTCTGGAAGACGGCGTGGTCATGGGGCCGCTCGCCAATGAGCGCCGCATTCCCGCACTGGAAGGCCTCATCAACGATGCCGTTTCCCACGGCGCCGAACTGAAAACCGGGGGCCGCCGCATCGGCAACAAGGGCAATTTTTTCGAGCCGACGGTTCTCGCCAATGTGCCCACGTCTGCGAAGATCATGAACGACGAGCCCTTTGGCCCGGTCGCGATCATCAACCGCTTCTCGACGTTTGACGATGCCATCACCGAAGCGAACCGCCTGCCCTTCGGTCTTGCATCCTATGCCTTCACCGGCTCGGTCAAGACCGCGCACGCGCTCGGCCAGCAGGTCGAGGCCGGCATGCTGACCATCAACCACAACGGCCTTGCGCTCCCCGAAGTCCCCTTCGGCGGCATCAAGGACTCCGGTTACGGCACGGAAGGCGGCTCGGAAGCAGTTCAAGCCTATCTGGAGACAAAGTTCGTCAGCCAGATGAGCTGAGGCTCAGAAAAGTCGGTTCTGGGCGGAAATATTCGCCCAGAACTTCCATCGCGGCCCCCGATATCCTGGCGCACGGGCACCTGAACCGCAGCCAGTTAAACGCCCCGCTTGTTTCCCCACAAGAGCACATGAAGCTGCGGCAGCACGCGGGCGGAAAACCAGCGGTCTTCGCTCACCTTGTCCACCAGCCATAACATCCGGTCCATCACCCCATCGATATCGACACGCGCGTCGTCATCATCCGGGGGCGGCGGGGTGTGGTTGCCGGGTTGAAGATAGACCGCCAGATGCGGAAACCGCGCTGACGCGGCTTTGGCGTAGGCGTAATCAACATCATCGAAAACAACAACCTTCAAGGCCACCTGCGGTCGGGTGCCAGCGACACCGAGACAGTCTGCGAAAGCCGACCAGTCCGTCTCCATGCCGCTCGATGGCGGTTTCGGGCTCAGAACCAGGTAGTCGAGAGAGCCGAACCAGCCCTTGGCGATGCTGCCTTGCGTCTCAAGCGCGAAGCGATAACCTTCGGACTGCCCTTTTGCGATTAATTCGCCAAGTGGCTGGATGGCAGGGTTGCCGCCAGACAACGAGACCGTCAGCGGAACACCCGCGGACAGCCGCCGCACCTCCTGCCAGATTGCGTCGACCGACATGGGTTTCCACGTGTCGCGATAATCGCTATCGACCGCGTGCAGCGTATCGCACCAGGAGCAGCGGTAGTCACAGCCCCCCGTTCGCACAAAAACCGTCGGTGAACCGATCAGCAGACCTTCGCCCTGAATGGTCGGCCCGAAGATTTCGCTGATGCGGATCGTGGTGTGCTTCGCTGCAATCTTTTGTGCAGCCGCCGTCATGGCCGGTATTCCGCCCAGGTCTTGGCGGTTTCGCTAACCCGCACGGCGCTGGTTTCCGGCAGACGCTCCTTGCACCAGTCATAAAAATGTTTCGCCAAGTATTCCGCCGTGACCCGGTCATGGCCGAGAACATCATTCAGGTGGCGATGATCAAACTTGTCGTCAATGTAGTACTTCAGCGGCGCAAGCTCATGGTAATCGCGCACGAAACCGTGCTCGTTGAGCTCTTCGCCTGCAAGCTCGACCTCAACGATATAATTATGGCCATGCAGACGGCTGCACTGGTGGTCGGCGGGCAGGCTTTTCAACTGGTGCGAGGCGGAGAAGTGAAATTCCTTGGTGATGCGGAACATCAACGCACCTCCTGCGCCGCAAAGGCATGGGTGGCCGCCACCCAGAAGTCCGGGTCCTCATAATCGGTCGGGTCGGTCACGCCAGCCAGATGAAAGGCCTCACGCCGTTCCACGCATGTGCCGCAGCGGCCGCAGTGGCGTACGCCGCCCTTGTAACAGGACCATGTTTCGCCAAACGGCGTGCCGTATTTTACGCCATCGTTCACGATGGCCGCCTTGGAAACGGTGACATAGGGCGCGAAGAGTTTCACATCAGCATAGCCTTCAAGCGCGTGCGCCTGCATGGCATTGAAGCTGTCGATGAAGCCCGGCCGGCAGTCGGGGTAGATGAAATGATCGCCGCCGTGAACGGCAATCGCCACTGCATCCGCCTGCTGTGCGGCAGCCAGCCCGAACGCGATGGTGAGCATGATGGCATTGCGGTTCGGCACCACGGTGGAACGCATCGTCTCCTCCGCATAATGCCCGTCCGGCACCTCCACATCATCGGTCAGTGCGGAACCGGTGAGGTGCGCGCCGATGGCTCTGATATCGATGATATGATGCGGCACACTGAGCCGTCTGGCGCAATCGGCGGCAAAATCCAGTTCCTTCCTGTGGCGCTGGCCATAATCGAAGGAGACGAGAGCAAGAAGGTCATGTTCCGCGGCGATTTTATGCGCAAGCGAAACGGAGTCCAATCCGCCGGAGCAGATGACGATGGTTTTCATAGTTCAGGATCCCTTGTTTTGACCGGGTGGGCTGCGACCGGATAAGGCGCGGCTTTAAAGCAAAGCGAAGGGATTGTGAAGAGGTACCGCGAAGAACGGAAAGCGGCGAAGTTTCCTCCGCCGCTTTCCAAGCTATAGTAAAAACCTTAGCGCAGCAGCGCCTGTGCCTCCTCGATGCCGAGAGCTGCCGGCTGCGTGCATGTCGTCGTCATCTCGATGAAGCGGCCTTCTTCACCCGATTTCAGGATCGAGGTCATCACGTCGATACCGTGCAGCGAACGATCCAGCGAGCAGCGGGCGTCGCGACCTTCCAGTATGGCAATCGCCATATCGGCAAGCCCGGCCGTGCGATAGTTGGCGCGAGGGCCGTTCGGGCTTTCCTGATTGGCGATACCGAAGGGATGCGCCCAGTCTTCCAGCGGCTGGATGTTCTTGTCACGGCCGCTCGCCTCCACAACGCCCCCGAAGAAATTCGGGTCTGGCACAAAGATCGAGCCGTCCGTGCCGTAAAGTTCCATGTTTGCGTGGCGATGCGACCAGACATCCCAGCTGGCCGAAAGCGTAATCGTCGCACCATTCACGAATTCCAGCAGGGCGTGGATATTGGTCGGTGTTTCGACGGGGATGATCTCGCCGTTAAGCGGCTGGCTGGTTACGGTGCGGGTGGGGCTTGCCATCGAGGTGAGCGCGCCAACGCGCTTGACCGGGCCGATGAGGTTGATGAGATTGGCGACATAGTACGGCCCCAGATCGAGGATCGGCCCGCCGCCCTGCAGGAAAAAGAAACCCGGATTGGGGTGCCACATTTCCATGCCGGGGCTCATCACATGGCAGGTGCCCGAGGTGATGCGTCCGACCTTGCCCTCGTCGATATATTTGCGGGCAAGCTGATGCGCACCACCAAGAAAAGTATCCGGGGCGCAGCCGACGGAAAGGTTCTTCTCCCGCGAAATGCGCCGCAACTCCTCGCCCTCTTCCAGCGAAAGCACCAGCGGCTTTTCCGAATACACGTGTTTTCCCGCCTCAAGGGCCGCCTTCGAAACCGGATAATGTGCGGCGGGGATGGTGAGGTTCACCACCACGTCAATTTCCGGGTTGGCGAGCAGATCGTCGATGGACTGCGCGACAACACCGAACTCTTCCGCCCTCAGTTCCGCTGCATTGCGGTTGAGGTCGGCACAGGCCAGCACCTTGATGCCCTTGAAGAGCGGTGCCAGCGAAAAATATGCAGACGAGATATTGCCGCATCCGATGATGCCGACGCCAAGATCTCTGGCCATGATGAAACTCCGAAATTGAGACTTAGTAGGTTTTGAACGATGCGATCGAACGGGTGATCAGCCGGTCGATATCCTTGGGATTGTCATGCTCGACCACGAAATGTTTCGTGGCGGACTTTGCTTTCAATGCGGCGATAAGACCCTTCCAGTCCACCGTGCCATGACCAACATCGGCCCAACCGTCTTCATCCGCATTTTCGCCCGATGGTGCGATATCCTTTACATGCACGGCAGTGATGCGTTTGCCGTAGCTTTCGATCCAGGCGAGCGGATCGGCATTGCCCCTGACGATCCAGGCGATATCCGCTTCCCACTTCAGGTCCGGGCCACCGGCAAATATTTGTTCCTGCGGCGTGGAGCCATCGGCGAGCGCCTTGAACTCGAAATCATGGTTGTGCCAACCGAAGGTCAGGCCGGCGTCGACAAAAGGTTTGCCAGCCTCCTGCAGACGCTTGCCGAAGGCAAACCAGCCAGCGGCATCTGTCGGGCGCTGGTCGGGCATCAGGTAAGGGCAATAAATCGCCTCCACGCCCAAAACTTTCGCGATGTTCAGCGCCCTGCCCGGATCGCCCTCGAGGAGATCGAGGCCGAAATGGCCGGTGGGCATGGTCAGACCGTTGGCATCGAGTCCAGCGCGCAGGCCCTTCAGGCCGGCCTCATCGAGAGAGGCGTACATGGCGCCATACCCTTCGACTTGGCTGTAGCCCGCCGCCGATAGCTTCTTCAAAATATCGGAAAAGGGCTGAAAATTGCGGGCGCTGTAAAGCTGAAAACCGAGTTCTGTCATTGTCTCCTCCATAGAGATCTGGGTCTTGGGATTGTGTGGAACGTGGAAAACGCCTTAGAGCCGGTCCTCGCTCTCAGCGTCGAAAAGGGAGGCCATTGTCATATCAAGACCGAGGCGAACCTTCGTGCCCGGCGAGAACCGTCTATGACCGCCGACGCGCACGGAGAGCGTATGCCCTGCATGTTTCAGCCAGATCAGATTGTCGGCACCCATCGGCTCTTCGATATCGACAACAGCCTCATGCACTTCGCCACTCAGGATATCGGCATCGACGCGCACATGCTCAGGCCGCACGCCAAGGACCACGGCACGCCCTGCGGCAAGCGGTGTTTCGGCATGGTAGCCATCAAGTGAGAAGGTAACCCCATTGGTCGTGAAGACGACCTTACCGTCCTTTTCGATCAGCTCACCGCGCAAAAAGTTCATCGATGGCGAACCGATGAAACCGGCAACAAAAAGGTTTCGCGGCTTGTTGTAAATGGTGACGGGATCGGCCAGCTGCTGGATGACCCCGCTCTTCATGATGGCGATGCGGTCCGCCAACGTCAGCGCCTCGATCTGGTCGTGCGTCACGTAGATCATGGTGTTCTTCAACGACTGGTGCAGCCGCTTGATTTCGACACGCAGTT
Organism: Agrobacterium tumefaciens; assembly: GCF_017726655.1. Classification (NCBI taxonomy): domain Bacteria; kingdom Pseudomonadati; phylum Pseudomonadota; class Alphaproteobacteria; order Hyphomicrobiales; family Rhizobiaceae; genus Agrobacterium; species Agrobacterium tumefaciens. The sequence continues at coordinate 1,535,229 of NZ_CP072309.1, read as the reverse complement.
CCGAACGCAGCTTGGCATCGAGGTTGGACAGCGGCTCGTCGAAAAGAAAGACATCCACGTCCCGCACCAGCGCCCGGCCGATCGCCACGCGCTGACGCTGGCCGCCGGAAAGCTCTGCCGGCTTGCGCTTCAGCAAAGGCTCGATCTGCAGGATGCCGGCTGCTCTTTTGACGCGACGGTCAATTTCATCCTTTGGAACCTTGGCGACCTGGAGGCCGAATGACAGGTTCTTCTCCACCGTCATCTGCGGATAAAGCGCATAGGACTGGAACACCATGCCGATGCCGCGATCCTTCGGCTCCTCCCAGGTGACGTTGCGGTCCTTGATGAAGATCTGTCCGTCGGTCGGTTCCAGAAGCCCGGCAATGCAGTTGAGCAGGGTCGACTTGCCGCAACCGGACGAGCCGAGCAGAACGAGAAATTCGCCGTCGTAAATATCGAGATTGAGGTCTTTCAGAACGGTGACGGCACCGAAAGACAGAGAAAGATCACGGATGGAAACGCTTTTGTTCATATAACTCAACCTTTCACTGCGCCGGCGGCAATGCCGCGCACGAATAGCCTGCCGGAGACGAAATAAACGATCAGCGGCACAGCACCGGTCAGAAGCGTGGCGGCCATGTTGACGTTGTATTCCTTCACGCCCTGTACGGAGTTGACGATATTATTGAGCTGCACGGTCATCGGGTAATATTCCGGCCGCGTGAACACCACGCCGAACAGGAAGTCGTTCCAGATGCCCGTCACCTGCAGGATCATCGCCACGACGAAGATCGGCAGCGACATCGGCAGCATGATGCGGAAATAAATCTGCCAGAAATTGGCGCCGTCGATACGCGCTGCCTTGAAGAGTTCCTCCGGCAGCGAGGCGAAGTAATTCCGGAACAGCAGCGTCAGGATCGGCATGCCGAAGATGGTGTGGACGATGACGAGACCGGTCAGCGTGCCGTAAATGCCCAGTTCGCGCAGCACGATGACGATCGGATAGATCATGACCTGATAGGGGATGAAGGCGCCGATGATCAGGATCGAGAAAAACAGTTCCGATCCCTTGAACTTCCAGTTCGCCATGGCGTAGCCGCTGACGGAAGCGACGACGATGGAAATGACCACGGATGGCACGAGAATGCGTACGGAGTTCCAGAAACCACGCGAAAGCCCGTCGCAATTGAGGCCGGTGCAGGCATTGGCCCAGGCCTTCACCCACGGCTCGAAGGTGATCTCCACCGGTGGCGCGAAGATGTTGCCGAGGCGGATTTCCGGCATGCCCTTCAGCGAGGTGACGACCATCACGTAGAGCGGCAGGAGGTAATAGGCGGCGGCCACGAAGAGCGTGCCGTAGAGGATGATGTTGCGGCGGGAAAAGGTCTTCCTCGGCTTCTTGCCGCGCGGGCCGGAAAGCTTGTCGGCAACCGCGTCGCTGGCGGCAACAACGGTATTCAAGGTGCTGATATTAGCCACGCTTTTTGCCTCCGAATTCGAGGTAGGCCCATGGAATGATGATGATCGCGACGGTGATGAGCATCATGGTGGAGGCGGCAAAACCTTGCCCCAGGTTCTGCGCCTGGAACATGTAGTCGTAGACGTACTTCGCCGGCACTTCAGACGCGATGCCCGGTCCGCCGCTGGTCTGCGCCACGACCAGATCATAGACCTTGACGATGCCACTGGCGATGATGACGAGCGTGGTGATGAAGACGGGGCGCATCATGGGAATGATGATGAGAATATAGGTCTTCCACATCGGGATGCCATCCACGCGCGTCGCCTTCCAGATATCCTCGTCGATGCCACGAAGCCCGGCCAGCATCAGGCACATGACAAGCCCGGTTCCCTGCCAGAGCGCCGCAATCAGGATGCCGTATATGACAATCTGAGAATTATAGAGCGGATCGAATGTAAAGCTTTCCCAGCCGAGCGAGCGGACCACGGACTGGATCCCGAATTCCGGGTTCAACAGCCATTGCCAGACAAGACCTGTCACAATGAAGGACAAGGCGAAGGGATAAAGGAAGATGGTGCGAAAGGTGTTTTCGAAACGAATTTTCTGGTCCATCAGTGCCGCCAGCACGAAACCGATGACGAGGCTGAAGATCAGCGACAGCACGCCGTAAATCGCCAGGTTCTGGATCGAGACGATCCAGCGTGGCGCGGCCCATAGCCGCTCGTATTGATCGAAACCGACAAAGCTCGCCCGCGGCAGAAGCTTGGAATTGGTGAAGGAATAAACGACCGTCCAGATCGTCCCGCCGAGGAAGATCACCACTGCGGTCAATATCATGGGGATGGAAGCAATCTTGGAATTCAGATTGCGAAAGAGCTGGTTGGGGCGCCCGGAGCGCGCTTGACCCGCCATGTTACCTCCTCCTGTAACGTTACAGTCAACAGCCGAGAAAAATTCTCCGCTGCACGGAACCCCGACAAACAAGATTGTTTTTGTTGTGAGCCGGACGTTGGAAGGGGGAGCGAGCCGCTCCCCCCACCGGAGAAATCACGATCAGTCAGCCGAGCCGATGATATCCGCAAAGCGCTTCTGCGCATCCTCTGCCGACATCGAGCCAGCAAAGAATTCTGCCATCAGGTCTTCCTTCTGCTTCTGCGAGTCCGCGGAAATCAGCTGGTCAACGCTGGTCAGCGCATTGCCCTTGGCCAGAATGGCCAGTCCCTTTTTCATGCAGTCATTCGCTGCATTGAGGTCTACGTCACCGCGGATAGGCAGCGAGCCCTTCTTCAGGTTGAAGGCAACCTGCGTCTTTGGATCGACGATGGTTGCTGCCAGCACGTCCTGCGCCTTGGTTTTTTCCTCATCTTTAAGAACCGGGAAATAGAAGGCATCGCCACCCGTGGTCAGATATTCACTCAGGCCGAGACCAGGAAGGCAGGAATAGTCCGTGCCGGCTTTCTGGTTGGCCAGCTGGAATTCACCCTGCGCCCAGTCACCCATCACCTGGCCAGCAGCCTTGCCAGTTATCACCATGTTGGTGGCCTGGTTCCAATCCTGAACATTGGTGCCCTTTGCCATGTCGCGCGCCTCGACGGCAGCCGCGAAAATCTTTGCCATGTCGGGACCCGCGGCCGCTTCTTCATCCTTGTCGCCGTAGACCTTCTGGTACAGATCCTTGCCGCCGATCGAAAGCGTCAGCGTATCGAACAAGCCGTTTGCCTGCCAGGCCTGCCCGCCGAGCGCGAGCGGCTGGATGCCTGCTTTTTTCAGCGCCGGTGCGGCCGCAACAAACTCCGTCCAGTTCTTCGGAACTTCAACGCCTGCCTTTTTGAAGGCCGCATTGGACAGCCAGAGCCATTGCCAGGAATGAATATTGACCGGCGCGCAATAGATCTTCCCATCAATCGTGCAGCTGTCCAGTAGACTGGAGGGCTTGATGACCTCTTTCCAGTTCCCTTTTGCGGCGACATCCGACAGGTCACGCATCAGGCCGGCCTGAACGAGTTCTTCCGCCTGACGGCCATGGTTGAACTGGGTCGCGCCCATCGGGTCGCCGCCGGTGATGCGGCTGATCATTATCGGCCGGGCCGTACCGCCCGAACCGGCAATCGCGCCGTCCACCCACTTATTGCCGGTCGCATCGAAAGCCTTGGCCAGTTCGGCCACGGCGGCGGCTTCACCACCCGACGTCCACCAATGGGTCACCTCAAGATCGGTGGCACCGGCTACACCCGCCGGAATCATCACACTGGCCAAAAAGGCCGCAGAAATAAGACGCATTCGCATGAGCTCCTCCCTCACTGAAACGTTACAGTTGGAACCTATGCGAAGAATTTTGATTAGGCAACCGCTTAAAATGCGAATCTCGATGTGGCTATTTTAGACACCCTTCTCGACCCGAAATCCGGCAAAATCCGCGCGGGGCTGCATGCTACGTTCCGCCGTTCCCACCATTTTTGAAAAGAAGGCCGCTGCCGCATCCGTATTTGCGTAGCAGGTGCTCGCCGTTAAAAACATAAAGGCGAAGCGGAATACCTCCCGCTTCGCCCTATCGCGCTATCTTAGAAGGCAATCTACTATTCGCGCTTATAATCATCCTCTATGCGGATCACATCATCCTCGCCGAGATATGCCCCGGTTTGAATTTCAACCAGCTCGAGCGGAATCTGGCCCTCATTGGCGAGACGGTGCGGCTGGCCAATCGGGATATAGACAGACTGGTTCTCCGTCAGCAGACGGGTTTCCTCGCCGATCGTCACGGTCGCAGTGCCCTTGACGATGATCCAGTGCTCTGAGCGATGATAGTGTCTTTGGAACGAAATGCGGTGGCCGGGATCGACCGTGATGTGGCCGACCCGGTAACGCTCGTCCACGTACATGTGTTCGATATAGCCCCAGGGTCGGTAGACCCGCTTGTGAGTTTCGGTTTGCGGCGCATGTTTGCTGTCCTTGAGCGTCTCAACCAGACCCTTCACATCCTGTACCCGGTTCTTTGGGACGACCAGCACCGCATCCTTGGTGGTTACAACCACCATGTCTTTTGCTCCGACAACCGTCGTCAGCAGCTGTGTGGAGTGAATGAGGCAGCCTTCGGAATCGATGAACACGCCGTTGCCTTCAAGCGCGTTCTCATTGTCATGTTTGTCAGCGATTTCCCAGATCGCATCCCAGCTGCCGATGTCGGACCAGCGGAAATGGCCGTGCACCACCGCCATGCGCTTCGTTTTTTCAATCACCGCATAGTCGATGGAGTTTTTGGGAGAGGCTTCAAAGCTATCCTTATCCAGACGCACAAATCCAAGGTCGCTTTCATATTGGTCAACCGCCTGCGTTACCGCCGCGAGAATCTCCGGCGCAAAAGCCTTGAGTTCGGCAATCATCACATCGGAGCGGAACAGGAAGTTACCGGAATTCCAGAGATAACCTTTTTCCAGATAGGAAATCGCCGTCGATACATCCGGTTTTTCCTTGAAGGCATCGACGGTGCTGAGGTCCGCCTCACCATCAATCGGCTCGCCCGGCTTGATATATCCGTAGGAGGTGCGCGGCTCCGTTGGCACCAGGCCAAAAACAACAATGCTGCCCTGATCGGCGGCCTTGGCGCCAAGCTTTACGGCGTCGGAAAATTTTTCGGGATCGAGAACCACGTGGTCGGCAGCAAGCGCCAGTACGAGGCAGCCCGGTTCGCGGCGTTCGGCAAGCACCGCAGCGGCAGCCATCGCAGCGGCGCTGTCGCGGCGGGCGGGCTCGAGCACAACGGTCGCGGGCAGATCGATTTCTTCAGCCTGGCGACGGGCAAAGAAGCGAAAATCCTCGTTGGTAATGACCAGGGCTTCCGAATAAAGACGTTTATCACCGACGCGTTTCAGCGTCTGTTGATATGTCGAAAGATTGCCAACCAGCGGCTGAAACTGCTTTGGCAACTGATCACGCGATACCGGCCAAAGCCGCGAGCCAGCACCACCAGCAAGAAGAACCGGCGTGATCTTTCGAGATTGTTCGTTCACTACAAAACCTTTCTTACTCAAATTCCCTGACGCGCCGGACAATATAGATATTTCACGACACCGCCATCACCAGTTCAAGCTGTGGATAAGCAAGGGCCGATAATTCCGTCGTCTGAACGCCTGGTGCGGCGGTGCGTGGCCGGCAGGCTGTTTTTCCTAACGCCAGGATGATGATGAGGTTCCGCACGAACGGGCGGCATGCCGCACGCAGACAAAGGAAAACCCCGAAATCATCTTCCGGGGTTTCCATTCAAAAAACTGAACGACAAGGATCAGTTCGGTAAGGCATACGCGATGACATAATCGCCACGATCCGGAGACTGACGAGCACCGCCGGCCGAGATGACGACATATTGCTTGCCGGTCTTTGGCGACTTGTAGCTCATCGGGCCGCCCTGGCTGCCGACGGGAAGGCGGGCCTTCCAGACTTCCTTGCCGGTTGCCGTGTCGAAGGCGCGCAGATAGTAGTCCTGCGTGCCAGCGATGAAGACGAGGCCGCCCTGAGTGGCAAGCGTGCCGCCAAGCGTCGGCATGCCGATCGGGATGGGCAGGCCCATCTTGATGCCGAGCGGACCCGTATCTTCGACCGTGCCCACCGGCACCTGCCATTTGATCTGCTGCGTCTTCATGTCGATTGCGGTCATGGTGCCGTAAGGCGGAGCCTGGCAGGGAATACCGAGCGCCGAGAGGAAACGGTTCTTGTTGACCGCATAGGGCGTGCCCTTCATGGGAACGACGCCCATGCCGGTGTTGACGCTCTCGCCACCGCTGGCGACAGCTTTGGTCGGCGCAGCTTCTTTCATCTGGATCCAGAGGCCAAGGCGCATGTCATTGACGAAAATGGTGTTCGTCGTCGGATCCGTGGAAATGCCACCCCAGTTCATGCCGCCGAGCGAGCCCGGGAAAGAGAGCGAAAGGTCCGTACCGGGTGCCGTGTAAAGTCCTTCATAACGCATGCCCTTGAAGGCGATACGGCAAAGAAGCTGGTCAAACGGGGTCGCGCCCCACATGTCCGCTTCCGTCAAGGTCTGCGCACCGATCTGCGGCATGCCGACCGAGCGTGGTTGCGTCGGCGCATAAGGCTCGTTCGGAATGTTGGCGGGCTTCACCGGAACTTCTTCAACCTTGGTCAGCGGCTGCCCGGTCGCCCGGTCGAGAACATAGATCTGCGCCGCCTTGGTGCCGAAGACCAATGCCGGCACCGTCGTTCCATCCGCTTTCGGGAAATCGATGAAGCTCGGCTGCATCGGCACGTCGAAGTCCCAGAGGTCGTTATGAACCGTCTGGTAGACCCATTTTTCGCGACCGGTCGTGGCGTCGAGCGCCAGCATCGAGGCACCATATTTATGGTCGAGCGGTGTGCGGGTCGCGCCGTACAAGTCCACCGAAGGGCTGCCGACAGGCATGAAGACCGTGTTCAGGTCCGGATCGTAGGACATGGATGCCCAGACGTTCGGCGTGGAACGCGTATAGGTTTGGCCCGGAGGCGGCAGCTTGGTGATGTCAGGATTACCCGGGTCGAACGCCCAGCGAAGCTCGCCCGTCACCACGTCAAAACCGCGCATCACGCCGCCGGGCATATCGACCTGCACGTTGTCGGCGATACGACCGCCAACAACAACGGTCGTGCCGGCGAGCGTGGGAGCCGAGGTCAGGACATATTGCGGGTCGGGGGCATCTCCCATACCGATCTTCAGATCAACGCGCCCATTGGTGCCGAAGTCAGGGCAAAACGCGCCGGTGTCGGCATCAAGCGCGATGAGTTCCGCATTGATGGTGTTCATCAAGATTCGGCGCTGGCAAAGCGCGCCTTCGGCCACCACCGCCGGCGTGACGGGCGTCGAGCCCGGCGCGGTCGGCTGTTTCAGCGGCGCCTTGGCATCGAAATAGGCAAGGCCGCGGCAACGCATCCAGACCGAGGATTTGGCGTTGATTTCCGTCTTCCACTTTTCAGCACCGGTGTCGGCATCGAGCGCGATGACATTATTGTGCGGGGTGCACAGGAACACGGTGTCGCCCACCTGCAGCGGCGTTTCCTGATCTTCCGCGCCGTTTGCGCCGGGGCTGATCGGAGTATCGCCCGTGTGATAAGTCCAGGCCACCTCGAGGTTCTTGACGTTGTCGCGGGTGATTTGATCAAGCGCGACAAAGCGGCTGCCGCCGGAAGTATTGCCGTAATGTTCCCAGTTCTTCTGCTCCGCTTCCGGCGTTACGGGCGTCAGCGCGGCCGCCTCACCATTGAAGGCGACGGTCGGATGCGCAACGAACATGCCGGCAAAACCGGCGCCGGAGGCGATGGCAAGAACCGCCGCAACCGCAAGAGAAGAGCCCAATGCCGGCGTTTTGCCAGCCGCACGTCGCAGCAGCGGGTACGACAGGGCAACAACGGTTGCCCCGACGCCGATTGCCAGCAGGCGGGAAATCAGCGGCCAGAAATCTAGCCCCACTTCCCATACCGCCCAAACGCCGGTGAGGATGAAAATGAGACCGAAAACAAGCGCACCCGCAGGCTTGCGCAGCAGAATGAGCAGGCCGGAGACGACGAGCGCGATACCTGCGATGATAAAATAGGGGCTGCCGCCGAGGGCGACGAGTTGGCCGCCGCCAATGGAGAAGAACAGTCCTGCGGCAATGATGACCGCGCCGAGCACCAACAGCCATAATCTGGCCGGGAGCGACAATGAAGTTGCTGGATTACCCATAATATTTGTCCGGTTAGAAGAGCCGCCCAGAAGGCTTAAGGCCCGATGATCGTTCAGTGTCCCGCAAAGCGCGGACAGTTCGTCGCCGATGCGGCCATACGAAGGCGCGCCGGTGGCGGCGCGGCTGAACGGGGAACAATGGTGGGGAAGACTTCCGTTGTGACTGTCATTTGACCCATTCACTGCAGGTTACCGCCGTCCCCTTGGACGGCAGACAATGTGCTTGAACAAATCCTCCCCGGTCCGGATCGCCCTCACCTGCACAGGCGGTAAAGACGCTCACGATCCTGAGCTGCGGTATAACGTCGCCTGCGACAAGATGACAATGCGCGAAAAGGACAATTTTGATAAGCTGCACTTATATCACGCAAAGCCTGCCGCTATAAAGACCTCTCTGCCATGGACACTCGACAACTTACCATATTCGTGGAGGCCGCAAGGGCCAGGAATTTCCGCGCCGCAGCCATACAGCTCGGCATTGCCCAGCCGGCCGTTACACAGCGCATCCGACAACTGGAAGAAACGCTTGGCTTCAAACTCTTTCATCGTATCAATCGCGGTGTGGAACTCACGCCGGCGGGGCAATCCATGCTCGTTGAGGCGGAAGAAATCCTCGCCCGCACCAAGAGCGCGATGGACAAGGCGCGGCAGATAAGGCGTGGCCAGCTGGGAACGCTGCGCATAGGTTATGGCACCAGCGTCATGGCAGAGCGGAAGCTGCCGGCGCTCATCACCCGCTATGGGGATGAGCACAGGGATGTGACTCTGGAGCTCTTGCCTGGCATGACGATGGAACAACTGATCGAGCAAGTGGAAACGCGCAAGACCGATGTCGCCTTCATCCGCACGCCCCTTCCCCCGCTACCCCAAACCTTGAGGGCGATGCCGTTCGACCGCTCGAAACTATGCGTGGCGGTTTCGGAAGATCATCCGCTTGCCTCCCGCTCCAGACTCTCGGCTGGCGATATCGCGCAGGAAAATCTCCTGCTGCCGATCGACGAGATCGGCCTGGGCCTCAGCAACAGCGCACTGACCCTTTTCGAGGATGCCGGTTGCGAGCCGAAGATCGGCATGCGTATCGCCAATATCAATACGATCCTTGCGCTTGTGGAAGCAGGTGCGGGAATTTCCATTCTGCCGGAAAGCACCGTGCGTTCCACACGTGGCATTGCCGCTGTGCCGATCGACAGCGCCGAGGCATGGTCTGACTGCGTGCTCGTCGTCAGGCGTGGCCCACTCGCCCTTCATGTGGACGCCTTCGTAAATATGGCGCTCCGGGCTTACCAACGCGGCCCCTAAGGCCAGCAAGTGGACTTAATCGATTAAAACGTCTTTAAATTTCATTACGCTTAAATTTGCTGCACTGAACAACAATGAAGGCTTGGCAGGCGCGCGAAAAATACAATAACAACGGCTGATATTTTTACATTGTTATCGCCAGGAAAGCACGCTCAGCCCATGTCCGACACGACAAAACCCGCAAGCACCAGAACATCGGTTACGGATCAGGAAGCCCTTGATTTCCACGCACAGGGCAGGCCGGGCAAGCTGGAAATCACCCCGACGAAACCGATGGCAACCCAGCGGGACCTGTCGCTCGCCTACTCTCCCGGCGTGGCCGTACCGGTAAAAGCCATCGCCGAAAATGCGGCGACCGCTTACGATTACACGACGCGTGGCAACATGGTCGCCGTGATTTCCAACGGAACTGCGATCCTTGGCCTTGGCAATCTCGGCGCGCTCGCCTCCAAGCCAGTGATGGAAGGCAAGTCAGTTCTCTTCAAGCGCTTCGCCGACGTCGATTCCATCGATCTTGAGGTCGATACCGAAGACGCGGACGAATTCATCAATTGCGTGCGTTATCTCGGCCCCTCCTTCGGCGGTATCAATCTCGAAGACATCAAGGCGCCGGAATGTTTCATCATCGAAAGCCGGCTGCGCGAACTGATGGATATTCCCGTTTTCCATGACGACCAGCACGGCACCGCGATCATCGCCGCCGCAGGCCTCATCAACGCCATCGAACTGACAGGGCGCGATTTCAAGACGACAAAGCTCGTTTGCAACGGTGCAGGCGCCGCCGCGATTGCCTGTATGGACCTGATCAAGGCGATGGGCTTCAACCCGGAAAACATCACCCTCTGCGACACCAAGGGGGTAATTTATCAGGGCCGCACGGAGGGTATGAACCAGTGGAAATCGGCGCACGCGGTGAAAACTGAGAACCGTACCCTGGCGGAGGCAATGAAGGGCGCGGACGTCGTCTTCGGCCTGTCGCAGAAGGGCGCCTTCACCGAGGAGATGATCCGTTCCATGGCGCCGAAGCCGATCATCTTCGCGATGGCCAATCCGGATCCCGAAATCACGCCGGAGGAGGTGTCCCGCATTCGCGACGACGCCATCATGGCGACCGGTCGCTCCGATTATCCGAACCAGGTCAATAACGTCCTTGGCTTCCCCTATATCTTCCGCGGCGCGCTTGACGTTCGCGCCCGCCAGATCAACGACGCGATGAAGATTGCTGCTGCACAAGCGCTTGCCGATCTGGCGCGTGAGGACGTGCCTGACGATGTGGCGGCCGCCTATCAGGGCAACCGCCCGCGTTTCGGACCGCAATACATCATTCCGGTGCCTTTCGATCCACGCCTGATTTCGGCCATTCCCGTTGCCGTGGCCAAGGCTGCCATAGAGACCGGCGTCGCCCAGCGCGAACTACCTGATCTCGATGCCTATGCCCGCGAGCTTTCCGCACGCCGCGACCCGATGGCCTCGACGACGCAGCGCCTTTATGAGCGTGTTCGGCGCTCGCCCAAGCGCGTGGTCTTTGCCGAAGCGGAAGAAGAACAGGTCATGCGTGCGGCGATTTCGTTCACCGCTCAAGGGCTTGGCAACGCCATCCTGCTCGGCCGCGACGATATCATCAAGGCCAATGCGGAGCGTGCTGGCATCGATCTCGACCGTGCCAATATCGAAATCACCAATGCCCGTCTCTCCAGCCGCGTGGATGCCTATATCGACTATCTTTACGCTCGGCTGCAACGCGGCGGCTTCCTGCTGCGTGACGTGCAACGCCTGATCCACAACGACCGCAACCACTTCGCCGCCTGCATGGTGGCAATGGGCGACGCTGATGCGGTAGTGACGGGCGTTACACGCAATTATTCCACCGCGCTGGAAGACATCCGCCGCTGCATCAACACCAAGCCGGGGCACCGCGTGATCGGGGTTTCTCTTGTTGTCTCGCGCAACCGCACCGTTTTCGTCGCCGATACCGCCGTCCATGACATGCCGAATGCTGAGGACCTCGCCGATATCGCCGAAGAGGCAGCGGGCCTCGCGCGCCGTTTTGGTTACGAGCCCCGCGTTGCCATGCTCGCTTATTCCACCTTCGGCCAGCCGGTCGGTGAACGCTCCGACAAGGTACGCGAAGCGGTGAAAATCCTCGACAGGCGCAACGTCAACTTCGAGGTCGATGGCGAAATGTCGGCCGACGTCGCGCTGAACCACCAACGCATGCAGAGCCAGTATCCCTTTGCGCGGCTGTCTGGCCCGGCCAATGTTCTGGTCATGCCCGCCATCCATTCCGCCTCTATCTCGACCAAGATGCTGCAGGAACTGGGCGGAGCGACCGTCATCGGTCCGCTGCTCGTTGGCCTCGATAAATCGGTACAGATCACCTCGATGGGTGCCAAAGACAGCGATATCGTCAACATGGCAGCGATAGCGGCCTATAACGCCGGACGATAATGGACCGCCTGGGCGGATTGATCCCTGCCGACGGAACACGCACAGCACGAAGTCGAACCGTTCTCTCAGGAACGCCGCCTTCGCTTTAAACAGATACGGTGGCTGTTTTGCAGCCACCGGATTTTATCTCGTTAGAGCCTGCCTGGCGAAGCCCCCTCAGGCGGCCCGCGCCGGCCGATGGGACTGCCGCCCGGCATTTGGCCGCGCGGTATGGATTGAAGAGCCATCCTCACGCTGCACGGAGCGGCGGTTGAGCTTGAACAGGCTCACGAGCTGAGACAGAGCCTCTGCCCCTTCTGCAAGTGTCGCGCTGATGGCCGTCGTCCTTGCACTCATCGCGGCATTTTCCTGCGTCATACGGTCGAGCTGGCTGACGGCCCTGTTGATTTCGCCGATGCCGAGAGATTGCTCGTCGGCTGCCTTCGCGATCATGTCGACATTGCTGTCGATATGTTTCACGAGCGCATCGATCTGCTTGAGAGCTTCGCCGGTTTCGCCCACGAGCCGTACCCCTTCCAGCACTTCGGTGCCGGAATTATTGATCAGCGCCTTGATTTCCTTGGCGGCATTGGCGGAACGCTGCGCAAGTTCGCGAACTTCCTGAGCAACAACCGCAAAGCCCTTGCCTGCATCGCCCGCACGCGCCGCCTCCACCCCGGCGTTGAGTGCCAAGAGGTTGGTCTGAAAGGCGATTTCATCGATGACGCCGATAATCTGGCTGATCTCCCGCGACGCCGTCTCGATCCGCTGCATGGCATTGACGGTCCGCGCCACCACCTCCGTCGAAATGGATGTCGATTCGCGGGCGCTCTGAACGAGCCTTCGGGTCTCCCTGGTATTTTCAGTGGAGGAATGAACGGTTGCCGTGATTTCCTCCAGCGCGGCGGAGGTTTCTTCAAGCGCCATGGCCTGTTCGCGCGAACGCTCGGCCAGCTGTACCGATGCCTCGCTTACTTCCTGGCTGCTGCGTGTCAGATCACCTGTCTGGCCAAGCACATTTTCCAGCGTCTTCTGAAATTCGGCGATGGACTTGTTGAAATCGCGGCGCAGACCTTCGAATTCGCCGATGAACGGCCGGTCGAGGGTAACGCGGATGTTGCACTGGGAAAGCCGCTCAAGCGCTTCGCCCAGCTCTTCCACGGCACGAACCCGCTCGGTGATGTCAAAAGCGAATTTCACCACCTTGAACACGCGGCCGCGATCATCAAGGATCGGGTTATACGAGGCCTGAATGAAGACGCGTTTCCCGTCCTTGCCAAACCGCATGAACTGGCCGGTGGAGAAACTGCCCGAGCGTAGCTCCTCCCAGAAGGTCCGGTAATCCGCGGATTCAACATAGGATGGCTCGCAGAACATCGAGTGATGCCTGCCGACAATCTCATTCTCCTGATACCCGACCGCCTCCAGAAAATTGGCATTGGCGCAGAGAATGGTTCCGTCTGGGTCAAACTCGATCATGGCCTGCGCGCGAGACAGCGCCGCCAGCTTGCCGTTATCTTCGGCGCTCTTTCGCCTCGTCATGGTAATGTCGCTTGCAATCTTTACGACCTTGTAGGGTTTACCGAAACGGAAAACGGGATTGTAGGAAGCTTCGATCCACAGCTCGTCGCCGTTCTTGGTCCGGCGGCAATATTGCCCTTTGTCGTGTTCACCGCGCGACAGCTTCTCCCAGAAACGACGATATTCGGGAGAGGTGACTTCATCTGGAGAAACAAACATCCGGTGATGCCGACCGACGATCTCCGACTCCGTGTAACCGACAGCCTTGCAGAAATTCTCATTCGCCTTGAGGATGTTACCATTGAGATCGAATTCAATGATGGCTTGGGAGTTGCTGAGGGCGTCTAGAACCGCGCTCGCATCGAAACCGAACTTTGAAAAACGAGACATACTGAAATCCCCAAATTTACTGAATACGGACTGCCCGCCGTTCTGAAACCGGTTGCCGGCCTGGCTGCGAGAGAACCTAGTAGACGTGCGTTAAATAGCACTTAATGTTGGAGCATAACTATTTATAGTTGAAAGTATTTTTCCTGCCGTTTCCTTGGCGTCGCCTTGTGCCGTCAGCGCTTATTTGCCACACCACTAATATTTCTTCGAAGGCGGCATGAAGCGGCCTTTCATCGGCAAGGCATTCATTGGTATTGCGATCCAAGAAATTGTCTTGCAGGAGCGCCGATGACCAAAACCCTGAAATGCGACGTGCTGGTCATCGGCACCGGCATTATCGGTTCCATGGCGGCGCTTTATCTGCAGAATGCGGGCCGTGATGTGGTGCTGTTAGAGCGCGGCGACGTTGCACGGGGCGCAAGCTCCGGTAATGCCGGCATTCTGGCATTTTCCGAAATCATTCCCATCCCCGCCCCAGGCATCATGAAAAAAGCCCCCCGCTGGCTATTCGACCCGCTCGGTCCACTAAGCGTCCCGCCGGCCTATGCGAGCAAGATTGCGCCTTGGCTGTGGCGCTTCTGGCGCGCCAGCGCCGAGCGCAACTTCCGCCATGGCCTGAAGGCACTGACCGACATCAACCGGCTGGCCAGCGTTGAAATGGCCCATGTTGCGGCCATGCCGGAGCTTTCGCACCTCATTTCCAAAACCGGCACGCTCGATCTTTACGACAGCGAGGCAAGCCTTGAAGCTTCGCGGATAGACTGGGACGAAAAGGAGCGCGCCGGATTTACCTTCCAGCGCGTCGGTCGCCGGGAAATCGAAGAGCTGCAACCGGGACTCGCGCCGCAATTTGGCCACGCTGTATTTTCTCCTGATGGCTTGCAGGTCTCGGATCCCTACGATTTTACCCGCGCGATTTTCGATCTCGTCATCGCCCGCGGCGCCAGCTTGCGGAAAGGCGAGGCTGAGCGCATCGACGCCGTCGGGGAAAGTACGATCGTCACGCTGGAAAATGGTGACAAGATCGATGCCGACAAGGTGATTGTCGCCTGCGGCGCGTGGTCCCGGAAGCTCGCGGCATCGCTTGGTAATGTCGTGCCGCTCGAAACGGAGCGTGGCTACAACACCACGCTTCCCGCCAATGCCTTCAACCTAACGCGTCAACTTTATTTCAATGACCACGGTTTCGTCGTCACGCCGCTTGCAAACGGCATTCGTGTCGGCGGGGCGGTGGAGCTTGGCGGTCTGGAACTGCCAGCCAATTTCCGCCGCTCGGAAGCGATGCTGAAAAAGGCGGGACGCTTCCTGCCCGGGCTGAGGCTTGAGGGCGGGACGCAATGGATGGGTTTCCGCCCGTCCATGCCGGATTGTCTTCCCGTCATCGGAACGGCAAGGGCAACCCCTTCTGTTATCTACGCTTTCGGCCATGGCCATCTGGGCCTGACCCAGTCCGCCGCCACCGCGCGGCTGGTGACGCAGCTCGTCAACGCCGAAGACACCACCATTTCCGTCGATCCGTTTCGGGCTGGACGCTTTTCCTGACCGTAAAGCCTGTTACTTTACCGGCTCCATCGATCCTTCGGGGAATTTTACATCGGCAAAGGACGGATAGACCTTGCGCAGAATGCTCACCTGCTGCTGGTCGGTGACCCGCAGAAGATACCAGTCTTCACCATCCAGCATTGCCAGCGTATGGGATTTCGCCTCGATTTTCTGGCCGCCTGTCTCCATGACCGTCTTGGTGGGAACGAGAGCATAAGGCGTCCCATCAGGCGTCTGCGCATAGGTGATCGCCTGCTTGTCCATGCTGAATTCGGTGATCTTCACCGCTGCGAGCGCCATCTGCATCTGCGCCGTCAGCGCAGTCCGCAACTGTTCCACGGTTATGCCGGCGTCTTTTGCGATCGACTCGAATATCTTCGGCGGCACGGTTTTGCCGACGAGCTCGAAATCCTGCGCGTTCAACGCAGCGTCGAACCGCTCGATCTGTTTCAGCAGGCTATCCTGCTCGGCCCCCGACAGGTCACGCGACCATGACGGATGCGAAAGCGTCACCAGCAGAAACAGGCAATGGAGCAGGCGTTTCATCACAGTGCCTCTCCGGCCGTTCGGCAATGGTGGGCTATCGCCCAAACCGCCTACGAGCGTTTTCGCTCAGCGCAACAGAATGAAGCCTGCGACAGAAAGAACGAGGAAGACGACCAAGCCGCCGAGCAGACCCGCCGATGTGAAGAAGCCTGCAACCATCGCCAGCATCAAGACGCACAGCACCATCGTGCCATACTTCGTCAGGGCCAGGAAACCGTTATAGGTCTTCTCGTGTTCGGCATAATTCATCTCGGCACCAACTTCGACCGGACCTGTGTGGTGTTCGCTCATTCCGCTTCCCCTTTGCTCCATCCAACACGGCCGCGACGCGCGGCTTGCCCCCCAAAATCGATCGAGAGCGCATGCCGGATTCTCCATAGCTTGACGTAACATAAACCCGGCGAAAGACGCAATGCACCGCGCGCGAAAGAAAGGCGCAGTCACAAGAGAGAAGAAATTCTGAGCCTGCGCAACATCCTTTCAGGCGGGGTTGAAAAAAGCGCGTAAAAGCCCCGTTTCCTCGCGGTTTTTGTTGCTTTTCATGTCGCTGGACCATACACGGGAATCTGTGGGGAGGAACACCGGGACCTGTGGAAGCGGAGGCACGTGGAGGCGTGGCCGCGGGGAAAGGCGCCCGGCTTTACTTTCCGCCACAAGCCCGAAAAGGGAAGAGGGGAAAGTCATGAAATCGCTCTTGAAATTAAGTGCGCTGATAGATCTTGTCAGCGAAGGTCTAGGCAAGGTCGCCGGATATCTCGTACTGATCTGCTGCCTTGTGAGCGCCGGCAACGCCATGGTCCGTTATGCCCTGAACTATAGTTCGAATGGCTGGCTGGAAATCCAGTGGTACATGTTTGCCTTTATCGTGCTGATCGGCGCTTCCTACACACTGCGCATGAATGAACATGTGCGCGTGGACATCATCTACGGCGCGATTTCGGCGCGAAAGCGGATCTGGGTGGATATTGTCGGCATCGTGCTGTTCCTGTTGCCGGGCTGCTTCTACCTCGCCTGGCTGTCCTGGCCGATGTTCACCCTGTCATGGTATCAGAACGAGATGTCGTCCAATGCCGGCGGCCTCATCCGCTGGCCGGTCAAGCTCATCATCTTTGCCGGTTTTGCCCTGCTGGTTCTGCAGGGGTTTTCCGAACTCATCAAGCGCATAGGCGCCCTCAACGGGCTTTATGCGCTCGACACCAAGTACGAAAAGCCCCTGCAATGATCG
Source organism: Agrobacterium tumefaciens (assembly GCF_017726655.1). Lineage (NCBI taxonomy): Bacteria > Pseudomonadati > Pseudomonadota > Alphaproteobacteria > Hyphomicrobiales > Rhizobiaceae > Agrobacterium > Agrobacterium tumefaciens. The sequence continues at coordinate 1,518,126 of NZ_CP072309.1, read as the reverse complement.
CGCCGATCTGAACCTTCAGGATATTTCACATGTTTGAATATGGAATTCTTCCACCACTGATGTTCCTCGGCATGATCATCTTCATGCTCTATGGATTTCCGGTCGCTTTCTCGCTCGCCACTGTCGGCCTCGTCTTTGGGGTCATCGGCATCTTCACCGAGCATTTTTCACCGGCCTTCCTTCAGGCTCTGCCGCTGCGCATCTTCGGCATCGTCTCAAACGATCTTCTGCTCGCCATTCCCTTCTTCACCTTTATGGGCGCAATCCTGGAGCGATGTGGGCTCGCGGAAGATTTGCTTGAGGGAACCGGTAAACTCTTCGGCGCCATTCCCGGCGGCCTCGCTTATGCCGTCATCATCGTCGGCGCGATCCTTGGCGCCATTACGGGAACCGTTGCGGCTTCCGTGATCACCATGGGCGTGATCTCGCTGCCGATCATGCTGAAATATGGCTACAATCCGCGCCTTGCCACCGGGGTCATCGCGGCATCTGGAACGATCACGCAGGTCATTCCACCCTCGCTGGTACTGATCGTCCTGGCCGACCAGCTGGGAAAATCGGTTGGCGACATGTATCTCGGCGCGATCGGCCCATCGATCCTGCAGGTCGCCATCTTCATGCTCTTCATCCTGTTCATGTCGATCGTGCGACCGAAGGACCTCCCGGCACTGCCGCCGGAAGCCCGCGGTGAACTCAACCGGGCGCTGGTGTTTCGTGTGCTCGCGGGCATGATCCCTTCCATCGTGCTGATTTTCCTCGTCCTCGGCACCATCTTTCTGGGGCTGGCCACCCCCACCGAAGCGGGTGCGCTGGGCGTCGTCGGCGCGATGGCTCTCGCCGCTGCCCATCGTCGCCTCACCTGGGACCTCGTCAAGCAGGGTATGCATTCCACCATGCACATCACGTCGATGGTGGTGTTCATTCTGGTCGGCGCGACCTGCTTCTCCCTCGTCTTTCAGGGCATGGACGGTTCACTCTGGATCGAACACATGTTGTCGGGCATTCCCGGCGGCCCCATCGGCTTTCTGATCTTCGTCAACATCTTCATCTTCTTCCTGGCCTTCTTTCTCGATTTCTTCGAGATCGCCTTCATCGTCATTCCGATGCTGGCACCGATCGCCCAGTCCCTAGGCATTGACCTCATCTGGTTCGGTGTCCTGATCTGCATCAACATGCAGACGAGCTTCATGCACCCGCCCTTCGGCTTTGCGCTGTTTTACCTGCGCTCCATTGCGCCGCGCTCTGTCAAGACATCGGATATCTACATGGGCGCCATTCCGTGGCTCGGCATGCAGCTCATCCTTGTCGCCATCGTGATCTTCTGGCCGGAATCCGTCACCTACTGGCTCGATAAAACGCCGCAGGTCGACCTGAATTCCATCAAGATCGAAATACCAGCCTTCGGCAATCAGGGTGGTAACACGATGCCGAACTTCGGCCTGCCGGGGGGCCAGCCGGGAGGGTTGCCGGGCACGCCGAATCTGGGCGAGCCCCCGAAAATCGGGCCCTGACGACCGACTTATAGATAGATCGGCGCAAAGCTGCTGACAGCAACGTGGAAGGCAAGGTTGCCCCTTGCCTTCCACGTTTTTGAATCAAACCAGACCATCGCAACCAGCCTGCCCGGCTCCTTCCGCTGACGAACGACTTGCACGACGTTTTCGAACCCGCGCCCAATGGCAGGTTCGCAGAGGACATCGTGCTATTTCACCGGCCTGCCCCGGCTGTTCACGGGCCGCCGCCTTCGTTCTCAGAGGCGTTATAAATCGCCATCCACTTTTTCGAATCCGCGAAAGTATAAGCGAGCAACAAAAACCCCGGAGACCGAAGTCTCCGAGGCCTTTGCCCGGGCCGCCGCCGTTGCCGAATGATCAGAGCTTGCCGTTGCGCTGCTGGATCATCATGAAGGTGTCGAAAGTATATTCAGCGAGCTGCATCCAGAGATATCCCTCGCGCTTGAAGGCTACCTGATCCTCGTAGATTTTCTTGAAGTCAGGATTGGACGCCGAAATATTGGCGTAGACCTCGAGCGCCGATTTATAGCAAGCCTCGAGAATTTCCTGGCTGAACGGCCGCAGCACAGCACCTTCAGACACTAGCTGCTTGATGGCGATCGGGTTCCTGGCGTCGTATTTCGCCATCATATTGGTATTTGCGAAGGCGCAGGCGTCCTGCAGAGCCGTCTGGTAGTGCTTCGGCAGGCTGTTCCACTTGTCGAGATTGACAAAGGAGTGGATGACCGGACCGCCTTCCCAGAAGGCCGGATAATAATAATACTTCGCCACTTTCTGGAAGCCGAGCTTGTGGTCGTCGTAAGGGCCAACCCATTCCGCCGCATCGATGGTGCCCTTTTCGAGCGCCGGGTAAATATCGCCGCCGGCGATCTGCTGCGGCACGACGCCGAGCTTTTCAACCACCTTGCCGGCGAGACCGGCGATACGCATCTTCACGCCCTTGAAGTCATCAACCGTGTTGATTTCCTTGCGGAACCATCCACCCATCTGGGCGCCGGTGTTGCCAGAAATCATGCCGTAAAGATTGTGCTTGGCGTAAAACTCGTTCAGCAATTTGTTGCCGTTGCCCTCATAGAACCAAGAGTTCGTCAGGCGAGCATTAAGGCCGAAGGGTATGGCCGTGCCGATGGCGAAGGTCGGGTCCTTGCCGACATAATAATAGGAGCAGGTGTGGCACATTTCGACGGTGCCCGAAGACACCGCATCGGCCGCCTGCAGACCAGGCACGATTTCCCCAGCGGCAAAGGGCTGAATGGTGAAATTGCCATCCGTCGCGGCGGCCACATGTTTGGAAATATCCTCTGCGCCGCCATAGATCGTGTCGAGTGATTTCGGAAACGATGACGTCAGGCGCCAGGTGATCTTGGTATTTTGCTGCGCAATGGCGGGCGCAGCCAGTGCTGCCGTGGCAGCTCCCGCAAGCGCACCTTTTCTCATAAAGGAACGGCGATCCATCTATATCCTCCCAGATATGAACGCTGCCTGCAGCTTTGAATTCCCCTCGTTGCTGTTCAGGCAACACAAAGTAAGCACGGTTGGAGCCCGACTGACAAGCGCCTGAACAGAGAATTAATGGAGGAAGAACCTGTCAGCCGGGGAATTTTCTTCGCGTTTTATTTGCAACCGAAATATCGCGGCATCGCCTTATACTTTAGGTGCATGCGCGGTTGAGAGCTGGTGTAAGCAGCGCTTGACTTGGCGGACCGGCAGCCCCACAAATTTCGAAAATTCGTCTCGGAGCAATCATGCCAAAACCCATCATCGCCGTTCCCGCCGACATCAGGCATTTTGCCGGAGCCGACTGGCACGCCGCGCAGAACCAGTATCTTTCCGCCGCTCTGAAAGTCGCCGGCGTCATGTCCTTCGTCGTCCCCGCATTCGAGAATGGCAATGAGATCGACGCCATTCTGGACCGGGTGGATGGCCTGCTGGTATCCGGCTCCGCGACCAACGTGCACCCTTCGCTCTACGGAAAAGAGGCACAAGAGAGTGACGGTCCTTTCGATCCAGCCCGCGATGCCACCAGCCTGCCGCTCATTCGCCGCACCATCGAGCGCGGAATTCCAATGCTCGCCATCTGCCGTGGCATTCAGGAGCTGAACGTGGCGCTTGGCGGCACGCTGGCGTCCGAAATCCAGGAGCAGCCCGGCACATGGGACCACCGCAAGCCGGAACATGACGATCGCGACGTGGCCTTCGCCATTCGCCAGCCGGTTCATGTGAGCGAAGGCTCCTGCATCGCACAGCATCTCGGCATGTCGGGCGAAATCCAGATCAATTCACTGCACCGGCAGGCGATCGCCGAAACCGCACCGCGTCTGCAGGTGGAAGCAACGGCGGCGGACGGCACCATCGAGGCCGTCTCGGTTTTAGACGCCAAAGGCTTTGCTGTCGGTGTACAGTGGCATCCGGAATATTGGGCCGAAACGGATGCGCCATCGCGGGCGCTGTTCGAAGCCTTCGGCAAAGCTGTCCACGCCTACCGAGACAGCAAGGTCTGATCCCGCTGCGCTGTGGGGCGCAAGCACGCGCCTGTCGTCAGGACATAAAAAAGGGGCAAGCCCTGAAAGCTTGCCCCAGTTCGGGAGGAGGAGGATTTAGCGCTTTGCGCGCTTCTTCTGGCGGTAGACGTCGGCCACCACGGCGGCGACGATGATCAGGCCTTTGACGATCTCCTGATAGTAGGCGTCGACCCTGAGGAATGTGAAGCCGGACGTCATGACACCCAGAATGATCGTGCCGATCACGGTTCCGGTGATACGTCCCGCGCCGCCGGCCAGCGACGTGCCGCCGATTACGGCTGCGGCGATGGCATCAAGCTCATACATCACGCCCATACCGGCCTGTGCGGTCTGCGCACGGGCCGCGGTGACGACACCGGCAAGACCTGCGAGCAGACCGGCAATCGCATAGACCTTGACCAGATGCGCCTCGATATTGATACCGGACACGCGTGCGGCCTGCTGGTTGGCGCCGATCGCATAGGTAAACTTGCCGTAACGCGTATAGCGCAGCGCCACATGGAAGATGACGGCGACGACGAGGAACACCACGACCGGCCAGATGCCAGTGCCGATGAAATTGAAGCCATCGGTGAGCCCGGAGATCGGCTGACCCTTTGTGTACCATTTTGAAAGACCGCGCGCTGTCACCATCATGCCGAGTGTGGCGATGAACGGCGGAATTTTGGTTCGGGCAATAAGCTGGCCGTTAATGAAACCCGCCAATGCACCAGCCAGAACACCGACCGCCAGCGGAATGAAAAAAGGCAGATCGGTCAAACCAGGATAAAGCGCCCGGGGCCATGTCGATGACTGCCCGACGCTCGCGGACAACATCGCGGTCAGGCCGACAACGGAGCCGGAAGAAAGATCGATGCCGCCGGTGATGATGACCTGCGTCACGCCAACGGCGATGATGCCGATGACAGACACCTGCAGGATCATGATCGTCAGGCGCTGCTGATTCATCAAAAAGCTCTGGCCGATGAAAATCCAGCCGAGGATTTCATAGACCAGCGCAATGCCGATCAGAACGAAGAAAATATTGGCCTCGGGCGGTATGCGCCGGTGCGGCTTGCGTCCAGATTTTGCACCCAACTCCACGTCGGCGGCGTTCGTAGTCATAATAATTCCTCCTCGAGAAATCCCGGCGCGCCTCACCGCGATGCGAGATCCATCACCTTCACCTGCGTGGCTTCACTTCTATCAAGGAAGCCGGTCACCCGACCTTCATGCATGACCATGATGCGGTCGCTCATTCCCAGAACCTCCGGCATTTCGGAGGAAATCATGATGACAGCGACGCCCTGGCGCGCCATCTCGCAAACCAGCTTGTGGATTTCCGCTTTGGCCCCGACATCGATGCCGCGCGTTGGCTCATCCAGAATAAGAATGCGCGGCTTGGTCAGCATCCAGCGGCCGATCAACACCTTTTGCTGGTTGCCGCCCGAAAGGTTCTCGATGCGCTCATAAAGATGCGGCGTCTTGACCCGAAGCTTGCGGCACATCTCCTCGCAGGCTTCCGACAGGGCGCTTTCCTGCACGAAGCCATTGGCGACATATTTGTCCTGCAGGACCGCAATCTGCATGTTCTCGAGAATATTGAGGATCAGCAAGCACCCGGTGTCCTTGCGGTCCTCCGTCAGGAACGCCATGCGATGGCTGATGGCCGTCGTTGGGCTGTCGATCGACACGGTCTTGCCGTTGATTTCAATCGTGCCGGAGGACGCAGGCGTCACGCCGAAGACGGTTTCCGCCACGTTGGAACGGCCAGATCCGACGAGGCCGGCAACGCCGAGAATTTCACCGGCGCGGACATCGAAGGAGACGTCATGGAAGACGCCATTGAGTGTCAGGCCCTTGACAGACAGCACCACATCGCCGATCGGGACCTCTTCCTTCGGAAACATCTGCGTGATTTCGCGGCCAACCATCATGCGGATGATGTCGTCTCGCGTCACATCGGTCGAGGAATGGGTCCCGATATACTTCCCATCGCGAAAGACCGAAAACTCATCGGCGATCTCGAACAGCTCGTTCATCTTGTGGGTGATGTACACGATGCCGATTCCGCGTTCCCTCAGATCGCGAATGATGCGGAACAGATGCTCCACCTCACGCTCCGTCAGCGCAGATGTCGGCTCGTCCATGATGAGGACGTCGGAATCGTAGGAGACAGCCTTGGCAATCTCAACCATCTGACGGCTCGCGACCGAGAGTTCGCCGACGCGGGTCTCGGGATCGATGTCGATACCGAGCCTCTCAAGCAGCGCCTGGGTGCGCCGGTACATTTCACCATGGTCGATGAAGCCCAGCCGATTTTTCGGCTCGCGGCGGATCCAGATGTTCTCCGCAACGGTCATGTAGGACATCAGGTTCAGTTCCTGATGGATCATGGCGATGCCGTTTTCCAGCGCGTCGAGAGGGGAATCGAGACGGATCGGCGCGCCCTTGAGGCGAATTTCGCCCTTGTCCGGCTGGTAAATCCCCGCGAGGATCTTCATCAGCGTTGACTTGCCGGCGCCGTTCTCGCCCATCAACGCGTGAACGCTGCCGCGCTTGAGGTGAAACTGCACGTCGTCGAGCGCCATGACGCCAGGAAACTCCTTGCGTATACCATCCGCCGCGAGAAGAAATTCCGCATTCGGCACGGCTCCGCTGGCGCGCACGGCGGCCATTGTTGATGGACTGACGACCATCTCATCCTCCACAATAGACAAAATTCCGGCGTCAGGCATTCTCCTGCAGCGCCCTGCCTCCGAGGAGGCTTGCAGCACCATGTCGATCAGGACGCTAGACGGCGCTGCAACGGTTTCACGACGGAAGTCGGGCATCGATCGGCTGGGCCGGCACTGCCTCCGGCGCAGCCAGGAGCCGGCACCCTGACCCGATAACAATCGGACACGGATGCCGGAGGAAGGCCTTAGTTCTTGGCCACGTAGTCCTTGACGTTTTCAGGAGTTACGAGCTGGAAGGGAATGTAGACCTTCTTCTCGACCTTGTCGCCCTTCACGAGCTTCAGCGCTGCATCAAGAGCGCCCTTGCCCTGTCCTGCCGCGTCCTGGAAAACCGTAACATCGAGGTCGCCCGCCTGCATCGCGGCAAGTGCGTCCTGTGTCGCATCCACACCGGCAACGACATATTCCTTCATGTCCTTGCCGGCCGACTTCAGAGCCTGGATGGCGCCGATGGCCATTTCGTCGTTGTTGGCGATGACGGCGTTGAACTCGACGCCGCTCGACAGCCAGTTGGTGACGAGGTCGGCACCCTGGGTACGCTGCCAGTTCGCAGTCTGCTCCTCCACGATCGAGATGCCTTTGCACTCGTCGGTCTTGAGAACATCATGAACCGCCTGGGTACGCATGCGCGCGCCCTGGTTGGAAAGCTCGCCCATCATCACCACGGCCTTGCCCTTACCACCGAGAAGGCGGCAGACTTCTTTGGTTTCGAGCGTGCCGGCGACTGTTTCTTCGGAAGCCACGAAGGCCTGGCCATCCGGCAGGCTGTCAACGTTCACCGGCTGGCGGTTGACGTAGACGAGCGGAATCTTGGCATCGGCGGCAAGCTTCGACATGGCGGCCGTCGCGTCCGTATCGACGGGGTTGACGATGATCGCATCGACCTTGGAGGCGATGAAATTCTGGATCTGGCTCTGCTGCTTGGCGACGTCGTTCTGCGCGTCTTCGACCTGGAGGGTAACGCCCTTCAGCTCCTTGGAATAGTCCTGCATGCCATTGCGCAGCACCGTCAGGAAGTTGTCGTCGAACAGCGCCATCGAAACGCCGACAGTCTCTGCATGTGCCGCCGTGCCCATAAGCACAGATACGGCTGCACCGATGATGAATTTCCTCATTGTTTTTCTCCTCCATGGCGTCCGGTGCCGCCTCTCCCAACCGGAGGCGAACCCGCAGGTTCGCCGCAACCTCCTCACACCAGAAAACGGAATAATGAAACCGAATTTCTGTCTGTTCGATATATTTATTCCATTTTTGGCTCAGACGTCAATGCCTTCTTCGCAGCGACGCTGCAAAGCGGGACACAAGGCGGTAATGGGCTTGAATTTTCAGAAAAAACGATTTCGGAGCGAATGTTCGGAAAGCGCCGAGCGTCCTTCTCAATCATTGGATCCATTGGAGGCTCAAACAGAAACGCCGCGCAACTGGCGTCGCGCGGCGTTGGTTTTCGAATGGCCTGAGTGTTCAGCGATTGTTGATCTTACGCCACTCCGCAAAAGCAGTCTGATGCTCTTCCTTGGTGCAAGGGTAAAGCCCGATGATCGTCTCTCCGGCTTTCACCTGCTCCACCACGAAATCTTCGTAGGCCGTCATTTCCACCGCTTCCGTCGCCACCTCATCGGCAATGCCGGCGGGGATGACGATGACGCAATCCGCATCGCCCACAATGATGTCCCCGGGAAAGACCGGTGCATCACCGCAGCCGATGGGGCCGTTGATCTCGATAGCCTCGTGTTTGGTGAGGTTGGTCGGGCTGGAAGGCCGGGTGTGGTAGGCCGGAATATCCAGCTCGGCTATCGTGGCCGCATCGCGAAAACCGCCATCGGAAACGATGCCCGCACCGCCGCGCACCATCAGGCGCGTGACAAGAATATCGCCGGCCGAGGCGGCAGAGGCATCCTTGCGGCTGTCCATGACAAGTACATGGCCGGGAGGGCAGGTTTCGATGGCGACTCGCTGCGGGTGGGCCGGGTTGCGGAATTCGACGAGCTGGTTGCGATCCTCTCGGGCCGGCATGTAGCGCAGGGTAAAGGCAGGGCCAACCATGTTCTTGCCCTTGTAGCCCAGCGGGCGCACGCCCTGGATGACCTGGTTGCGCAGGCCGCGCTTGTACAGCGCTGTCGCCAGCGTGGCGACGGAAATCGTCAACAGTTTTTCGCGCGTTTCATTGTTCATATCTGTCTCCTCGCAATGGCCGGATAATGTGTTTCAGGTCCTGTGAATGGGCTCATCGATAAAAACGCCGCCCTGGTATTTCGCGATCGCGGCCTCGGAGTCGGGGCGCGGGACGTCGCGCTCGATTTCGGCCCGGTAGCGCGCGGCATTGTCGCGCCGCTGCCAGCCCAGAAAATCGACATGTGAATTATCCCACCAGCTGTCGTCATTGGCCGAAACGCCCCAGATAACCGGGCAGCCGAGTTTTCGCACGCGGAAGGTCGCCTCTATCAGAGAGACGAAGTCGCCATAGCTGAGCCAGGTCGACAACATGCGCCAGTTCGTGGGTTTCTCTTCACAGGAGCCGATGCGCACGACGGCCGTCTCCTGTCCGAATTTGGAATGGTAGAGGCTTGCCATCGCTTCACCGAAAATCTTGGAAACCCCATAGAGGCCATCAGGCAGAAAAGGCGTCTCAGGACCAAGCTGCTGCCCCTGGGCATAATAACCGATCGTGTGGTTGCTGGAGGCAAACAGGATGCGAGGATTGCCGTGTGCCCTCGCCGCCTCATAGAGATTGTAGACACCACGCAGATTGGCGGCCTCTATTGGATCGAAGGCCCTCTCGACAGAAATACCGCCGAGATGAACGATACCGTCACAGCCCTTGACAAGATCATGCACTGCCTGCTCGTCCTCCAGCGCGCAGCGGACGAGCTCTTCATGAGGCGCAGGCGAACCGAGATCAACCACATCAGAAAGACGGATGGTTTCAGCAACATGGCCAAGCCGTCCGCGCAACATGCTGCCCAGCTTGCCGCCGGCACCGGTGATGAGCAATCGCTTCAACATGATGGTGCCTCTTAGAAAATATCCGGCTCGCCGGCGGAGCGGCCAAAATCTGTCTGCAGGAAGTCAAAGTCGCAACCCTGATCCGCCTGCGTGACGTGTTTGGAGAAGAGATAGCCATAGCCACGATCATAACGCGGCGCAGGCGCCTGCCATGCCCGCCGGCGCTCTGCAATTTCCTCTTCGCTGACCAGCATATCGAGGCGGCGCTGCGGCAAATCGAGGCGCACAATATCGCCGGTTTTCAGCAGTGCCAGCGGACCGCCGACGAAACTCTCCGGTGCGACATGCAGGACGCACGCCCCGTAGGACGTGCCGGACATGCGTGCATCGGAAATACGCAGCATGTCGCGGTGGCCCTTTTTGATCAGCGCCTTCGGGATTGGCAACATGCCCCATTCGGGAAAACCGGGACCGCCGAGCGGACCGGCATTGCGCAGCACCAGCACATGGTCGGGCGTCACGTCGAGATTTTCATCGTCGATGGCGGCTTTCATTTCCGGGTAGCTGTCAAACACCAGTGCGGGACCCTGATGTACATGGAGTTTGGGATCGCAGGCGGCCGGCTTGATGACGGCGCCGTCAGGGCACAGATTGCCGCGCAGCACGGCAAGAGAGCCTTCCGCATAGACAGGATTGTCAAGCGAGCGGATCACGTCGTCATTATAGACTTTTGCACCCTCGAGGTTTTCGCCCATGCTGCGGCCTGTCACGGTCAGCACGGAACAGTCGAGACGACTTTCCAGCTGCTTCATCAGCGCTCTGAGACCGCCAGCGTAAAAGAAGTCCTGCATCAGATAGTCCTTGCCCGAAGGGCGGACATTGGCGATGAGTGGCGTAACGCGGCCAAGTTCGTCCAGTTCGTCCAGCGTCATCGGCACACCGGCGCGGCGCGCCATGGCGATGAGGTGGACGACGGCATTGGTGGAGCAGCCGGTGGCCATCGCAACGATGGCGGCGTTGCGGAAAGCTGCCGCCGTCAGGATCTGGTCTGGTGTCAGGTCTTCCGACACCATCTCGACAATGCGGCGGCCGCAGGCGGCGGACATGCGCTGATGTTCGGAATCGACGGCCGGAATGGAGGAGGCACCCGGAAGGGTGATGCCGAGCGCGTCGGCAATGGCCGTCATGGTCGAGGCCGTGCCCATCGTCATGCACACACCGGCAGAACGGGCAATGCCGCCTTGCACGCCACGCCATTCCTCGTCCGTCACATTGCCTGCGCGGCGCTCATCCCAATATTTCCAGGCGTCCGAACCCGAGCCGAGGACCTTGCCGGCATAATTTCCGCTCAGCATCGGGCCGGCCGGCAGATAGATCATCGGCACACCGGCCGAGATCGCACCCATGACGAGGCCCGGTGTCGTCTTGTCGCAACCGCCCATCAGCACCACGCCGTCAAGCGGATGCGAACGGATCATTTCCTCCGTCTCCATGGCCAGCATGTTGCGGTAAAGCATGGACGTCGGCTTGGTGAAGCTCTCATCCACCGAGAGGGAAGGCATTTCGACCGGGAAGCCACCCGCCTGCAACACGCCGCGTTTCACGTCCTGCACGCGCTCAGGAAAGTGCGAGTGACAGGTGTTGAGTTCCGACCAGGTGTTGAGGATACCGATGACGGGTTTGCCGACAAAATCCTCCTCCGCATAACCCAGCTGCATCATGCGCGAGCGGTGGCCGAAACTGCGCAGGTCGTCGGGTGCAAACCAGCGGTCGGAGCGGAGTTTTTTATCGGTCATGTCAATGGTCCTGCATTGCGGGTTGCGCTTAAGGCTATCAGTCCTGCCGGAGCGTCAGCCCGCTCGTCGTATCGAAGAGATGGATGTGTTGAAGCGGCGCCGACATGCGGATGACTTCGCCTGCCGATGTCGAGGTCTGGCCGGAAAGATGCAGCGTTACGTGAGTGCCGTCACCGAGATTGCCGTAGAGATAGGACTCCCCGCCCAGTTGTTCCGCTGTGCGAACCGACATCGTCAGCCCGCCGCCTTCGCCCGGCTCCACATGGTTCGGGCGCACGCCGAGCGTCACCTTCTGACCAGGCTTATAGGCAAAGCCGGTCTGCGGCAGCGGGATCAACTCGCCCGTCGCGATCTTCAGCGCGGGCGTTGCGTCCGAGGTCACTTCGCCTGCGAAAAAGTTCATTTTCGGGGAGCCGATAAAGCCTGCCACGAAGAGATTGGCCGGGCGGTTATAGAGATCGAGCGGCACGCCGAATTGCTCGAGCTTGCCGGCGCGCAGAACGGCGATCTTGTCGGCCATGGTCATGGCTTCCACCTGATCATGCGTGACGTAGATCATGGTGTTGCCGAGCCGCCGATGCAGACTGGAAATTTCGCCGCGCATATCAACGCGCAGCTCTGCGTCGAGGTTGGAAAGGGGTTCGTCAAAAAGGAAGACGCGGGGTTCACGCACCACGGCGCGACCGATGGCAACGCGCTGGCGCTGACCGCCCGACAGGTCCTTGGGGCGACGCTCCAGAAGCTGGTCAATCTGCAGCATCTTGGCGACCTGGGCGATCTTCTCGGCGATTTCCTTCTTAGGTGTGCCGATATTCTCAAGACCAAAAGAGAGATTTTCGCGGACCGTCATATGCGGATAAAGCGCGTATGACTGAAACACCATGGCAAGGCCACGATCGGCAGCGGGCACGGTGTTGACCACATCGCCACCGATGACGATATCGCCGCCGCTCAACTCTTCGAGGCCGGAGATCATGCGCAGCAGGGTGGACTTGCCACAGCCGGAAGGGCCGACGAACACGCAGAATTCGCCATGTTTGATATCGAGATCGACGCCTTTGATCACATCGAGTGCGCCATATGTCTTTTTGACCTGACGAAGCTGAATACTTGCCATTGTCGTATTTCCTCCCTGAGGATTATTTGCCGCCAGTCGATGCAATGCCGGTGGCGATGTATTTTTGCAGGAACATGAACACCAGCGCGATCGGGGCGAGTGTCAGCACCGTCATGGCCAGAAGATTGCTCCATTCCGTCGTCATCTCGCCCTGGAAGGAGTTGAGCGCCAGCTGCAGGGTGAAGTTGTCGTTGCGGGTCAGCACGATGAGCGGCCAGAGGAAATCGTTCCAGCGCCACATGATCGCAAGGATCGCGAGAACCGCAAGCGCCGGTGCTGAAAGCGGCAGAATGATGCGCCAGTAGATCTTCCACTCGCTGGCCTTGTCCATGCGCGCCGCATCGAGAATTTCATCCGGTATCGTCAGCATATATTGGCGCAGCAGGAAGACGCCGGTCGGTGTAGCCGCACCGGGTATAATCACGCCCCAGAGACTGTTGATCATGCCCAGCTGGCTGGTGATGAGAAACAGCGGCACCAGCACGACGGTCTGCGGGATCATCAGCGTACCGACCACCAGCGCCAGCACGGCGCCCCTGCCCTTGAACTGATATTTCGAGAGCGCGAAGGCCGCCATGGAATTGACGATCAGCATGATGATGGTCGAGGTCACCGTGATGAAGGTCGAGTTCCAGAAATAGAGCGGGAAATTGAAGCGCTGGAAAAGCTCGGTATAGTTTTCCGTCGCGAGCGCCACCTTTTCAGCCGGCTTCAGCTCGTTGAACGGCATCTTCAGCACTTCCGCCGGCTTGGCGGGATCAACCACCTGCGCCACGAGGCCGATGCGGCGGATCATGCCGAGCTTGCGGCCGTCTTTATCCACATAGGCCGGCAGCGGCGCCGCCTGCCCGTCGACTGCGACGGTTTCCTGGCTATAGGGCAGAAGGCGCGGCGGGAAGCGCTGGAGGTCGGCTTCCGTCTTGAACGAGGAGAGCACGAGCCAAACGACGGGGCCGAACATCATCAGCACGGCAACGCCGAGATAGGCGTAGGACAGCCAGTCGGTCCAGTGCAGCTTTCCGTCGCGGCCACGGGTACGGGTCAGAAATGCGCCAATCCTAGCCATCGACCTTGCTCCTGTTTGCCCGGAATTGCAGGGCGGTCAGCACCACGAGCACCACGGCGAGCAGCAGCGAAGCCGCAGCCGCGAGGCCGAAATTGCGGGGCGTCCCGGCAAAGCCGGTCTGATAGATGAACTGAATGATGAAAGTCGTCGCCGAACCCGGGCCACCGCCGGTAAAGGCAAAGACTTCATCGAACGTCTGCACGCCCTTGATGACAGACAGGACGAGAACGACCAGCATGGTGGGCGCAAGCAGTGGCAGGGTAATGCGTCGGAAGATGCGCCATGGGCTCGCCTTGTCCAGCTGCGCGGCCTCATAGACATCACGCGGGATCGCCTGCAGTCCGGCGAGAAGAATGAGGGTGTAAAAGCCCATATGCGCCCAGACCGACAGGAAGACCGACCAGCCGAAGGCAAGATTGGCTTCGAGCAGCCAGTCCACCGAACCGAGACCGAGCCCCTCCATGGCGGCATTAAGGACGCCGAAACGCTGGAGAATCCACTTCCAGATCAGCGCCACGACAACGGGCGACAACAGAACCGGGAAGAAGAAGACCGCGCGAAAAAAACCACGCGCACGGATATCACGATTGAGCACGATGGCCGTGATCAGTGAGAATCCGACCATGAAACCCACCTGCAGCACGACAAAGAACAGCGTGTTCCAGACGGAGCGCCAGAAGAGGTCTCGCTCGCAGGAATTCGGATCAAGGTAGTTCTGACAGGAAAGAAGGACCGAAAAGTTTTCGCCGCCCACCGAAGGACGCTCGGAAAGCAATATTTGTTCGCTGCCGGTCACGGAGTAGGCCATGTTCAGCACGATGGGCAGAAAGGCGAAGACCGCAAACAGGATCAGGTTGGGCGTCAGAAACACCCAGGCGATCCGACGGTGGCCGAGGACCTTCTGCAGGAAGGAAAAGGGCAGTTCGACAATGCCCATGACGGGCGCAAGAAATTTATACATGAGGGTCCTCCTTCTATCCGGCGCGGCGCGGCATGCGCCGCGCCGGAAGGCGATGGATCACTTCGCCTGCTTCAACGCTTCCTCAAGGTCAGCCTTCGCACGGGCCATCGCTTCATCGACCGTGCTCTCACCAACGATGGCCTGGGTGATACGCTGGACCGAGATGTTGAACATGGCGCGGTTGTTCTTGTAGCCCTGATAGGCATAGGCAATCGGGCTGATGCCGGGCACCTGATCCAGCCAGGCGTTCATGGCCTTCTGCGTTGCAGGCGTTGCGCCTGTGTAGGTCACGCCCTTGTCAGCCACGGCCTTGTTGGCTGGAACGTTGCGGGTGCGCACGGTGAAGTCGAGATAGTTCTCGTCCTGAGCGAGGAAGTTCAGGATGTCGGCAACGATCTTGGGGTTCTTGGTCTGCTTGAAGCCGACGATCCCGGTGCCGCCGGGCATGCCCGTGCAGGCTGTGCCACCACAGGGCTGCGGTACGACTTCCCAGTCAAACGCATCGCCGACCTGGCTGTCGAAACGCGCGGTCTGCCAGCTGCCGGAATAATAATAGACCAGCTGGCCGTTGATGAACTCCTGCGCGGCGTCGCGGTAGGTATTACCGCCCTGTCCGGCCCACACGTCACGCGCCATGGTTCCGTCCTTGTTCCACTCCACGAATTTCTTCACGAAAGTCGTAAAGCCCTCATCGACGAGGATCGGCTTGCCGTCAGCATCGAAAATCTTCGCGCCATAGGAAATGGCCGGGCCGGCAATGCGGTGGCCGGAGCGGTCGATCGCCATCGGGTAAGGTGTGCCGGTCGCCTTGGCGACGGCGGTGGCGGCCTTCGCCCAGTCGTCCAGCGTCGCATCCTTGCCGGGAACGGCGACGTTCGCCTGATCGAACAGGGTGCGGTTAATGAAGGCGCCGGTGATGGTCAGCTGCGTGTGCATGCCGTAGATGCCCTTGTCATCAGGGCCGCTGCGGTACCATTTCAGCACATTCGAGAAGTTGTCTTCCCAATATTTCGCGTCCACATAGGGCGTGAGATCAAGATAATAGCGGTTGAGGCCGCCCAGATCGGTCACGGTTGCGAAATCAGGACCGCTGCCGCCGGCGAGCTGCACGGGCAGGCCTTCCAGCAGTGCCTTGTAGGGCACGACGTCGGTAACGATCTTCACATCAGGATGCTGCTTTTCGTAGCGCGCGAGAATATCCTTCAGGATTTCGCAGCCGTTGCCGTCATAAGCGCACGTAAAGCGCACTTCCTGGGCCGCCTGGGCGGCACCGGCCAAGGACGCCGCGCCAATGGCGAGCGCCAGTGCCATGCTGTATTTTTTGGTCATCTGGTTTCCTCCCGTTAGATGATTATGCTTTGGCGGATGCGCTCGGAGCCCAACCCTTAATCCACTCGCCCTCTGCGGCATCGGACAGACGAACAGGTTTCCCTTCGCGCACCGACCGGTAGATGGCCGTCACGAGTTCGATGGACTGCAGGCCGTCATTGACAGTCACTTCCTTGCCGCCGCGTCCTTCCATCGCATCGGCAATGGCTTCGACAAAACCGGCAAAGCCGTTTTGACCATCAGCGACCGTCGCCAGAACCGCGTCAATCTGATCCTGCGTGGTCGGCGCGCGGGCGATGAAGCGCCAGGTATCTTCGGCCGGGCGATAGGGCAAGGTGCCGCTTTCAGCCGTAAAACCTTCGAAGCAGAACCGCAGGCGGGACGTGTCATTGGCCGCGCCAAGCGTGACCGAGCTGGTTGCCAGCGCACCGTTTTTCATGCGGAAGCTGAGCGCGGCGCTGTCTTCGGTTTCGATTGGATTGACCCGCGTATCGGCCATGGCAAAAACTTCCTCGACCGGGCCCAGGACGTAGCAGAGCAGATCATGGGCATGGATGGCGTGACCGAGGATCGCACCGCCGCACTCACCCTTCCAGGTGCCGCGCCAGGGAATGTCGTAGTAGCTCGCGCCACGGTTCCAGTGAACTTCCGAGCTAGCGACGAAGGCCTTTCCGGCAAGACCGGCATCAATCAGCGCGCGTAGCTGCCGCATGGCCTGCCCGAACCGGTACTGGAACACGGGAAAGACACCGCGACCCGTCTTCTTGACGGAATCGATCAGCGCATTCGCCTCTTCGAGGGAGCGGACAAGCGGCTTTTCGCAGACAACGTCCTTACCCGCTGCATGCGCCTTCAGCGTCACCGGAAAATGCAGATGGGGCGGCAGGCAGACGTCGATGAGCTGAATGCTCTCATCGGCCAGGACCTCATCGAGATCAGTGGTCACGCGAATGGAGGAATCATCGCCAGCGACCGAGCGGGCACGTTCCAGATCAAGATCGCAGATCGCCCTGACGGCGAAGCGATTGGGAAGTGCCCGGTACCCTTTCAGGTGCTCTGCGCCGATGCCGGCGCCAATAATGGCGACACCGATCATTTCGAAGCTCCCTCGGCCTTTGCCTGCGCCTGCAGCGAGAGGTCGCAGACCTTGAAGACATGCTCCTGCGTCATCGCCGTTTCCGTACGGTTGCGGATGTCGTCGCAGATGCGGGCGAAATAGGGCAAGCCAGCGCCGGAAGCATCAATATACTCGCAGCGATCGCCATTGACGAGGACGAGGCGGTCCGTGCCTTCGGTATTACCCACATCCACATATTTGCGCAGTTCGATGTAGCCCTCGGTACCGAGAATGGTCAGACGGCCATCGCCCCAGGTCGGCAGGGCATCCGGCGTGTACCAGTCGACGCGAATATAACCGTGACCCTTGTCGCCGCGCAGAACGACTTCGCCGAAATCCTGCAGGCCGGGATCGCCGGGGTTGGCGTAATTGGCAACGGTGGCGGACACGACCTCAACCTCGGTCGAGCCGGTGAAGAACATGAACTGGTCGATCTGGTGGCTGGCAATATCGGTGATGATGCCGCCGTAAGCTTCGCGCTCGAAGAACCACTTCGGGCGGATCTGGCGGTTGAGGCGGTGCGGGCCGAGGCCAACCGTCTGGATGACGCGACCGATGGCGCCCTGGGCGACGAGTTCAGCGGCCTTGGTAACGCTCGGCACTTCGAAGCGCTCAGAGAAATCGATCGTCCAGATGCGCTTGGTCTTCGCCACGGTCTGGCGCAAGCGATCTAGCTGTTCGAAGGTGGTGCAGCCGGGCTTGTCGGACATGACATCCTTGCCGGCTTCCATGGCGGCGATCGCGAGATCGGCACGCTTTGACGGGATATCGGCGATCACGACCAGATCGATGGAGCCGTCAGCAAGGAGGGCCGCTTTCGTTGCCGCGCGCGGCACATCTGGAAAGCGTTTGACGAAGCCTTCCACGACGTCGGGCTCGCCCTCTGTCCACCAGCCGGCAAATTCCGCGCCGGCGTCCATCAGATTCTGGGCCATGCCGAAAATGTGCCGATGCTCAATCCCGAGAGCGACGAACTTGATTGCTTTACTCATCCTGCAGTTCCACTTCCTTGCCGGTGTCGGCCGAGTTGATGATCGCGTCGATCAATCTGTGAGACAAAAGAGCCGCTTCACCGGTGACGACCGGCGGGCGTCCTGAAGAGATGGCGTCCGCGAAATCATCGAAGACGCCCTGATGCCATTCATGTGTGAAAGCCATCGGGTCGGCGCCGCCGCCCGTGCCAGCGGCTGCGCCGCCAAAAGTTTCCTGCCGCCCGTCGCGCCAGTCGACATGCAGCAGGCCGGAGGCGAGCCGCAGGCTGGCATTATCGAAATGCAGCAGGATCGATTCCGCCGCGCCGGGGAAACTTGCCGTGCTCGCCACCAGCGAACCGACAGCGCCATTCTTGAACCGCAGGCCGGCAGAGACATAATCTTCGGTTTCCATGCGGTGGAAACGCGTCGTCGCAGCCATGGCCTGAACACGGGCGACCGGCCCCGTCAGGCTCAAGGCAAGATCGATCGTATGGATTGCCTGGGAGATCAGAACCCCGCCGCCATCGCGCGCCAGCGTGCCGCGGCCCGGTTCGTCATAGTAGGACTGCGCGCGCCACCAAGGCACGGAGATTTCGCAGAGGCCCAGCGTGCCGAGCG
Source organism: Agrobacterium tumefaciens (assembly GCF_017726655.1). NCBI lineage: Bacteria > Pseudomonadati > Pseudomonadota > Alphaproteobacteria > Hyphomicrobiales > Rhizobiaceae > Agrobacterium > Agrobacterium tumefaciens. Next base: position 1,499,452 of record NZ_CP072309.1, on the reverse strand, counting down.
TGCCGCCGTCAACGAGATCACGCGCCTTTTGCGAGGCAGCCCGCATGCGGTGCTGGAAGATGATGCCGAGCGTGACACCCGCTTCGCGACACAAGGCGACGAGACCATCTGCTTCCTGCGTGTTGCGAGCGACGGGCTTCTCCATCAGAATGTGCTTGCCGGCCTTCGCGAGCTGCCCAACGATATCGATGCGGGCATTGGGCGGCGTTGCGATGATGGCGAAATCGATATCCGCGTCACGGGCCGCTTCCTCGACCGAGGAATAAACGATGACATCGTGTCCGGTATGTTTCGACGCTTCGGCGGCCAGAGCCCTGGCGCGGCCGGAACCGCCATCGACAATGCCTTTCAGACGAATTTTTTCAGGGCTTGCCGCGCAGGCGAGCACATGCGTCTTCGCGACCATTCCGGCGCCAACGATGACACAGGTCTTGATATTTTGCATTTCGGGAGCCTCCTTCCCAATGCGCGATCATTTGCATACCGGTATGCCGGTTGTCAACAGGCTTGTGTTCCGGTATACCGGTTTTGAAAACGCTGGAGGGTCAATGCCGAAAATTCCCGTGACAGGCGGCTCCGTGCCGACAATGGAGCGACTGGACCTCAACCGTCCGGTGGTGGACCAGATTTACTCCGCGCTGAAATCGGCAATCCTGTCGCGGGAGCTTTTTCCCGGCCAGGCCGTCTCGGAAAACGAGATCGGGCAATCCTTCAACTCCAGCCGCACGCCGGTGCGCGAGGCGCTGAGCCGCCTGCGCGACGACGGCCTGATCGTCACCCTTCCAAGCCGCGGCACCTATGTTTCGCGCCTATCGGAAAAAAACATCCGCAGCGCGCAATTCATCCGCGAAGCGCTTGAGGTCGCGGCCGTGCGCAGGCTTTGCCAGATGGGCCTGACACCCGAGGCCGAGCAGGAGATAGAGCATGCGCTGAATGGCCAGCGGGCGGCGATGCATAACGGCGACAGAAAGGCGTTCCGCATCCATGACGACCAGTTTCATAGCGCTCTAGCCGCCGCAACCGGTCTGGAAAGACTGGAGTCGTTGCTAATCCGCGAAAAGGCAGGGCTGGATCGCCTGCGCGCCCTCGCCATCACCGACGAGGCGCATATGGCTAGGCTGCTTTCCGAACATGAAGCGGTTTATGACGCCATCAGGGCGGGTGACGAGGCCCGCGCGACTGATAATTTGCAAAAGCACCTGAGGCGCGTCCTCGGCATTCTCTCGCAGGTCTTCGAAAACCATCAAGATTATTTCGAGTAAGTCTGCAGCATCTCTTTGAATGGTTCGAACATCATGAATACCCAATTGGCCGGTCAAGCGATTGCCATGTCGCAGGCAAAACTTCTGTGCGACACGATGAGCACGCTCGCCGAATCCCCCGTCTGGGACGAACGGCGGCAGGTGCTTTTTTGGTGCGATATTCTCGGCAAGACAGTGCGGTCTGCCGCCCTTGAGCCTGGCCGCTACCGCGAATGGTCGTTTCCTCACACTGTATCGAGCCTGGGACTTTGTGAAAACGGCGATCTGGTCGTTGCCTGCGGCATGGATATTGTCATCCTTGATCCCGAAAACGGCGCGATGCGCCTCCTTCATTCCATCCCCGCACCGGAAGGCATCCCATGCCGGTTAAATGATGGACGGATTGGACCAGACGGCGCCTTCTGGGTGGGAACCATGCACAATGTGCCGCTTCCCGACATGAAACCGCATGGCGAGCTCTGGCGGATCACCGAAAAGAGCGCGGAGCGCATGCAGACGGGGCTGACCTGCCCGAACGGCCTCGCCTTTTCCCCGGACGGATCAATCATGTGGCAGAGTGACTCCGTCCAGAAATGGATACGCCGTCGCAGGTTTGACAGGGGCAACGGCACGTTTGACGAAGGCGTGCTGGTGGCGGAGATGACCGAAGAAACCGGAAGGCCCGATGGCGGCTGCCTCGATAGCAGCGGCACCTATTACAGCGCTGGCGTTTCCGCCGGCTTGCTCAACGTTTTCGGACCTGACGCCGGGCATGGGGTGGCACTCGCCGTTCCTGTTCCACATCCCACCATGCCGTGTTTCGGGGGCCCCGACTTCGACATCCTTTTCCTGACATCACACCGCCACAACATGTCAGAGGACCGGCTGAAAACAGCGCCGTTTTCGGGCGGTGTCTGGATGATTCCGACGGAAAAGAAAGGCTTCCCCGGCTTCCGCTTCGGGGACGCCGGATAATACGCACTCGGACCGCTACTCCTCCCGGAAAGCGCGACTGATCTGGTCCATCAGCGGTTTGGCGATATAGGAGAGCGCGGTTCTTTCGCTTGTCTGGATGAAGACTTCAGCCGGCATGCCCGGCAGCAGTGTCGCCTTGTTGAGGCTTTCCCTCTCGGATGCGGCAAGGGAAATGCGCGCCAGATAATAGGAGAGGCCGCTGCGCTGATCTATTGTTACATCCGCCGCGATGCGGCTCACGTGGCCTTCCAGTTCCGGTGTAACCCGCTGATTGAAGGCGGTAAGTCGCACCATCGCCCTTTGCCCCACCTGCAATTGGTCAATATCCTTGGGCGCAATCTGAACTTCGAGCGCAAGTTGATCATCATCTGGGACGATAAGCATGATGGGTTCAGCAGGCGTCACCACGCCACCCACGGTATGAACCGCCATTTCATGAACGAACCCGGACTGCGGCGCGACGATATCGATGCGCTTCAACTGGTCCTCGGCGGCGACCTTGCGCTCGACAAACTCACCCATCTGGGCCTGTATCTCGCGCAACTCCCGGCCGACCTCAGTGCGCAGCTCCTGATCGATCTGCAATATCTGGAGTTTTGTCTCGGTGATACGGCCGGCGGTCTGTGCCTGATAGGCGATTTTTTCCCCACGTTCGCCACCGAACGTCGCCGCCTGTGTCTGCAAAGTGTTCAGCCGCTGCACCGAAACGACGCCCTGTTCGCGCAGGGATTTCTGCGAGGCGATTTCAGCCTGCAGCAGGGCAAGGCCATTCTCATATGCGACTTCCTGCGCCTTCAGGCCTTCGATCTCATGTTCGAACTGAGTGATGCGTTCGTAAAGCTGCGCCTTGCGCCCTTCCCGATACGATTTGCGGAACTCGAACAGCTTGGTCTCGCTACGCATGGCTGAGGCGACATCCGGCTGATCTTTCCGCATCATCAGCACCTGTGGAAAGATGAGCGCCGGTAAATCGTCGCGCTCCGCCTCCAGCCTCGCCATGCGCGCCGTCAACTCATCCAGACGTTTGCTGACGATCGAAAGACTGGCGCGGCTCTGAGTAGCGTCGAGGCGAATGACGACGTCACCCGTTTTGACCCTGTCACCCTCGTTTACCAGAATTTCGCCGACGACACCGCCGCTCGGGTGCTGCACCTTCTTGGGATAGCTATCCACGACAAGATGACCGGACGCGACCACAGCCCCGGCAAGATTTGTCGTCGCCGCCCATCCCGCCACGACGCCCAACAGCGCGACGCCTGCCACGAGGCCGACGACAAGGTGTTTTCGGATGGAGCGAGATAAAGGAGAGTGCAGATTATGCTTCGTCATCCGCATCCCTTCCACTCCCTTCAAGCGCTGGCGTTTTAGGCTGCGCATTGGCAACGACGCGAAGCGGTGAGATTGTCTGAGCGGATGCAGTAAATCCTTTGCCTGCCTGACCTCTTGGACGGCGCAGCACCTTCGAAAGGACCTCGTCGCATGGGCCAAGAGCTCTCATCTGCCCCTCTTCCAACATCAGGACGAAATCGACGGCGCCGATGGCGCTGGGCCGGTGGGCGACGACGACCGCGATGCCGCCCCGTGTCTTGACGGAAGAAATGGCACTGACCACGGCGGCCTCGCCTTCCGCATCAAGGTTCGCATTGGGTTCATCCAGCACCACGATAAAGGGATCGCCATAAAGAGCCCGGGCGAGGCCTATGCGCTGGCGCTGCCCGGCAGAAAGCGCCGACCCCGCCTCGCCGATGTCATTGTCATACCCCTTCTCAAACCGAAGGATCAGCTCATGCGCGCCAGCAGCCCTGGCAGCAGCAATGATTGCCTCGGGGTCGGGACTATCCTCGAAGCGGGAAATATTCTCACCGATCGTGCCGTCGAACAGCTCCACACCTTGCGGAAGGTAACCGATATGTCGACCAAGCGCCTCACGGTCCCACTGTTCGAAACTCGCACCGTCCAGCCGCACCTTCCCCGCCGCCGGTGTCCAGACGCCCGCGAGAACGCGGGCAAGTGTGGATTTTCCCGAGCCCGAAGGACCGATGACACCAAGCGCATGGCCAGCGGTCAGGTTGAAGCCGAGGCCGGTGACGGTGGGCTTTCTCTTCCCCGGCGGAACGATGGTGACGTTTTCGACCAGCAGTTCTTTTTCCGGCCGGGGCAAGGCCATGGTGGTGCCATCGGCGTTCACGCGGCTGAAAAGCTCTTTCAGCCGCGCCCAGCTCTGCCGCGCGGCCACCAGGGACTTCCAGTTCGAAATGGCGAGATCGACAGGGGCCAGCGCCCTGCCCATCATGATCGAACTCGCGATCATCACGCCAGCGGACGCCTCCTGCTTAATGACGAGCCACGCCCCGACAGCAAGAATTGCCGATTGCAGCACGACCCTCAGCGATTTCGCGATATTGCCGAGACCGCTGACCACGTCGCCCGCGCTGCGGTTGGCAGCGAGATAGGCGTCGTTGGAGTGCTGCCAGCGTTGGCCGAGACGTCTGCCGAGTCCCATGGCCTGTACGACTTCAGCATTGCGCCGCGAGGTTTCGAGCTGCCGGTTGCGGACCATGTTTTGCACCATGGTGTCACGGCTGGGCTTCTGAGAGAAAATAATGGTGAGGATCGTGAGGCAAACCAGCAGTATCGCACCGGCAAGCGCCGTCACGCCTATCCACACGTGGAACAGAAAACACAGCCCGAGATAAAGCGGGATCCACGGCAGGTCGAAAAAAGCGGTCGGTCCCATGCCGGAGAGAAAGCCGCGCACATTGTCGAGATCGCGCAGCGGCTGCAGGCCATCACCCGGCATAGGTCTGACGAGCGGCAGGCGGACCACCGCATCATGCACCCTTGCGGCATAACGCGTATCGAAATCTTCGCCGATGCGGATCAGAATGCGGGCGCGAATGATATCGAGCAGACACTGGAAACAATAAAGCCCAAGGGCGAGAATGCCGAGACCGACCAGCGTCGGAACGCTGCCGCTCGCAAGCACCCGATCATAAATCTGCAACATAAAGAGCGGCGCCGTAAGCGCCAGAATGTTGACGACACCGCTGATGAGCGCAACACCGAGAAACGTGCCCTTAAGCGGCGCGACAACCGCCACCATCAGAGACTGCGGCGGTGTCTGCTGGTGGTTCTGAAAGCCCACAGGCTGGTTTTCCTCTACGCGGCAAACGCCGATGCACGACAATGACATCAGACCTTCAGGCCGATCACCGCTCAACGACGCCGACCCGGCCGGACCTTTACCACAAGGATAACGGCATTCGTTGTAGCCTTGTACCACAACAAATTACCCGCCAGACTGCGCATACACCTCCCCCACGCCGTCAGATGGGATTATCCACCGCACCGAAAACGCCATCTGGGGAACCTTTCTGCAATGAGGTTGGGGAAAGCTGCGACGCCTACACCTCATTTTTCCGCCTGGTCGAAAAGATCGTCCAATCGTGGCTTCGCACGACCGGGAACATCCACTGTCCTGTAGCTCTGCGGCAAGCCCGCATCGCCAACCTTGATGAGCATCACCATGCCCATCCCGTAATGCGGCGAGCATTTTATGCCGTAAAAGCCCGGCTTTTCGAAACTGGTCTCGAACTCATCGTTGATCCGGCTCTTGAAACCTTCGGCACCTTCCGGGACCATGCCGTCGATGGTCGCGGCGTTGTGGCTTTTGTGGGTGGGCACAAAGCGCACGCGGTCACCGGGCGCGATTTCGAGAAGATCAGGTTCGAATACCATCGGGCCCTTTTCGCCACGGTTCAGCATTTTCACCTCGAAGGTCTCGGCCGAGGCCTCAAGCGGAAAGGCTGTGAAAGCCGCCGCAATCACGGCAACGATGCAAAACGGTCGGATCTTTTTCGGGGCGTCTGCCAGCATCAAATTACTCATCGTGCCAGTTCTTTCCTTGGATGCTCCGCCAGTCCATGCGCCGGCAGAAAACGTATGTGCGGAAAGCCTCTCTCGTCCATGGTAACCACGCAGTCCACTCCGAACACCTCGGCGATCGTCCCGGAGGTGAGAACCTCTCGCGGCGGGCCGACGGCGATCATCTCGCCGCGATGCATGACGGCGATGCGGTCGCAGAACATAGCGGCGTGATTGAGATCGTGCAGCGCTGCGACGACTGTGAGACGCTGCCGCTTTACCAGATCGAGCAGGCTGATCTGGTGGCCGATGTCGAGGTGATTGGTGGGCTCGTCCAGCAGCAGGATTCGTGGTTCCTGCGCCAAGGCCCGGGCAATATGCAGGCGCTGCCGTTCACCCCCGGAAAGGTGGTGCCAGCCGCGCTCGGCCTTATCGGCCATATCGACATTAACAAGTGCCGCATCGACAATGGCGGTGTCGTTCGGCGACCAGGCGGACAGCGGCCCGAGATAGGGCGTGCGCCCAAGCTCCACGGCCTGTCGCGCAGTGATGCGCTCGGTGGTTTCGGCCTGTTGCTCCACAAAGGCAAGCAGGCGCGCGATGTCGCGTCGCCCCAGTGAACCAAGCGGCTCGCCGCCAAGCGCAACGTGCCCCCGGCGCGGCTTTCGGATGCCGGCCAGCATGGAAAGCAGTGTGCTTTTGCCTGAGCCGTTCGGCCCGATGATGCCGAGGAACTCCCCGGAGCCGACCTCAAGGGAAACACCGCGCACAATATCGGCGTTACCGGCATGGAAATGCAGGTCACGGGCGGATAGCTTCATGACCGCCCCCTTCTCTGCCCCAGGATGAAGGCAAAGGCGGGCGCGCCGACGAGCGCGGTGATGACGCCGATCGGCAGAACCTGACCCGGTATGACGATGCGAGATAGAATGTCGGCGACGATCATAAAAACGGCCCCGGTTAGCGCCGTCACCGGCAGCAGGATACCATGGCGAACACCGACGAAGATGCGTGCGGCGTGGGGAATGACAAGGCCCACAAAACCGATGGACCCGACCAGGGACACCATTGAAGCTGTCATGATGGCGGAAACCGAGATCAGCACCGTATAGACCCAGCGTACCGGGATCCCAAGCGATGCTGCCGCCTGGCCGCCGAAAGCGAAGGCGTCTAGCGCGCGGGCATACCAGAGGCAGATGAGAAGTCCCGCAAGGCTGACAGGTAGCGCCAGCCAGACATCCGGCCAGCGCACGCCGGAGAGATTGCCGAGCAGCCAGAACATGATGCCGCGTGCCTGCTCGGCATTGGCAGATTTGGTGACGATGAACGAGGTTACGGCATTGAACAACTGCGACCCGGCCACCCCCGCCAGAATGATGGCGCTGTTACCGTGTCCAGCTCGCACGGCAAGAAGGCTGACCAGTGAAAACGCGATGAAAGCGCCGATCAGGGCCCCTGCCGGCATGGTCAGAAACCCCGCACCGAATCCCAAGAGGGCGACAGCGACGGCGCCTGTAGAGGCGCCGGCGGAAATACCGAGAATATAGGGATCGGCAAGCGGATTGCGCAGAAGCGATTGCAACACCGCTCCGGCAAGCGCCAGCGAAGCCCCACAGCAGGCGGCAACGACAGCGCGGCTCAGACGATAGCTCCAGACGATGCCCTCATCCAGCGGCTCCAGCGGATAACCCGCATCAAAGACGCGATTGGCTATCGTTTTTGCGACCACGTCAAATGGAATGGCTGTCTCGCCGATGGCCGCTCCGGCCATAAGCGCTATCAACAGCAGGGCGAGCGCGGCAAAAACCAGGCCCGCCCTGCCGAGATGGAGGGAGAGGCCGTTCACTTGGCGAGGCCAGCAGCCGAAATCGCCTCGGCCAGCGTTTCGATGCCTTCAATGGTGCGAATGGTCGGGTTCATCGCCTGCGCATCCATTTCGAACACATGGCCTTGCCTGACAGCGGGCATGATGCTTGCCACCGGGTCAGTTGCCAGAAACTTCAGCTTGACGGCAATGTCATCGGCAGGGAAGCGGCGGCGGTCCATCTTGCCGGCGACAACGATAGACGGGTTGGATTTGGCGATGGTTTCCCAGCCGACCGTCGGCCACTCCTCGTCGCTTTCGATGACATTCTTCAATCCGAGAGCAGACATGATGTAACCCGGAGCGCCGTTACGGCCGGCGACGTACGGGTCGATATCCAGTTCGGCGCTCGAGAACCAGAAGACGGCCGAGAGCTTGCCATTGGCAGAAGCGATCTTGGCTCTGGCGGCGTCCTCTCGCTTCTTCAGGTCGGCGACGACTTCCTCACCGCGATCCTGAACGTTGAAGATTTTGGCGAGGTCACGGATTTCCTGGTAGATCAGTTCCATGGTGAAAACCGTGTTACGCACGCCATCGCCACCGCCGGAATTGTCTTTGCCCAGGCAATCGGCCGGCGAGGTGTAAACGGGAATGCCGAGTTCGGCAAATTGCGCCGGCGTTCCGACAACACCCTCCGGGCCGATCTGCCATTGGAACTGTGTCGTCACGAGATCCGGCTTCTTGCCGACAACCGCCTCAAAGCTGGGGTCGTTGTCGGCCAATCGCTCGATCTTGGCGTTGGCCTCTTCGTAGCCCTTCAGAACCGGACCGATCCACAGCGCCGTGCCGACAACCTTGTCGGCGAGACCAAGCAGGTAAAGGACCTCGGTTGTGCTCTGGCCGACAGATACGGTGCGGGCCGGCGCCTGCTTGAAGGTGATCTCCTGACCGCAGCTGTTGATTGTCAGGGGGTAGGTGGTTTCGGCGCCCTGCGCGCCAACGGCGGGCAAGGATGCAAAGGCAACCGCCACGATGCCGGCGAGAGACGGCAGGCGTCTTAAATGAAACATGTGTTCTCCAGTCGAAAGTAAACTTATTCCAGAGCAGCAGGCGTTAGAACGCGCACCAACAGCGGGACGTCTTGTACGGAGAACGATGATCGGATGCAAACAAAATGTAACGTAATAACATTACATTCTCCTCCTCCGGGCTTCCCCGCCCGTAACGATGGTTCATATTTTGACGGCAGGTCTCCTGGCTCACGAATTTGCGTCACTCATCTGCCTTCCCGCATTCCGGAGAATACAGTGGCATGACGCCATGAGGCGCCACGGGGATGAACGACAATCCGCTTACAGTTGCGGGGGCAGCCACGGCATTGGGCGAAAATATCGCCCGCACCATGTTCCCTATTAATCCCTTCGCCTTTCGGCTGCAGGAACCGTCATATACTCACATAAGGGGCAAGAGGCGGGGCGTCAATTGCGATCGTGTCGCAGCTTGGAACAAAGACGGCCAGCTAGCCCGCCGCAATGAAAAGTCAAGAGGTGGCCGGCTTAAAAACCGGCCACAAGCCCCAAGCGTGCAGGCGATACAGTTTCTCGGCATCTTCGACAAAATCCAACCGCTAAAAAGCCGCTTTACGGTTGACGTCTCCGTTCAACAACACGGCGGCATCGGAAAAAGGGCTGTCAGTTTTCCCATCGACCCGGCAGGATTTCGCCGAAACCGCTGTAAGGACACAACAATCTACCGAAATCTTCTTCACTTCAGCATACAAACGCAGCCGGTGACTTTTAGGCTCTGCGACGGTGAAGCGCGGAGAGAGCCATGAACGCCATCGAAATTCTGGAGCGTCTTGTCGGCTTTCCCTCGGTCGTCGGAACCGCCAATGGCGATATTGCCGGATGGATTGCCGATTATCTGCGAAGCCACGGCGCGAAGGTCTCGCTGCTTGCCGGTCCGGAAGGGGACCGCGCCAATCTCTTTGCGAGCTTCGGCCCGACGGATGCCAGCGGATACATCCTGTCCGGCCACATGGATGTGGTGCCCGCCGGGGAGCCGGAATGGTCCTCCGACCCCTTTGCGCTCAGAGCCGAGGGCGAGCGTCTTTACGGCCGTGGCACCACCGACATGAAAGGTTTCGTTGCCACGGTTCTCGCCGCGGCGCCGGCATTTGCGCAGATGTCACTGAAGCGGCCGGTTCACATTGCTTTTTCCTATGATGAGGAGGCGGGCTGCCGGGGTGTGCCCCATCTGATCGCCGCTTTGCCGGATCTTTGCGCAAAATCAGCGGGCGCGATCATCGGTGAGCCGAGCAATCTGCGCGCTGTGCGTGCTCACAAGGGCAAGGCAGCCGCACGCATCACCATCCGCGGCCGCTCCGGCCATTCCTCACGGCCCGATCAGGGCGTCAACGCGATCCATCTCATGACAGGCATCATGGCAAAGGCGGTGGAAACTGCCCAAGCCCTCACGCAGGGCCCCTTCGAAGGCACGTTCGAGCCGCCTTACTCCTCCCTGCAGATCGGCACCGTAAATGGCGGGCAGGCGATCAATATCGTCCCGGACCTGTGCACCATCGAAGTGGAGGCACGGGCTATTTCCGGTGTATCGCCGCTCGCCCTGCTCGAGCCATTGCGGGAGAGCGTCGAGAGGCTTGCAGCCAACGGGACAGACGTTCAATGGGCACCGATGAGCGACTACCCTGCGCTTTCGCTTGCCGCTGACGCGCCGCTCGTCAACCTCATGGAGCAGCTGACAGACGCGCCATGCATTGACGCCGTCAGCTACGGTACGGAAGCCGGACTTTTTCAGGCTGCCGGTATCGACGCCATCATTTGCGGTCCGGGCGACATCGGCCGCGCCCACAAACCGGATGAATATATCACCACCACAGAACTGTCCGCCTGCCAGTCGCTGCTGGAAAGGCTTGCCCATCGATGTGCGGCCTGAACCTTCGGAAACCGGATCACATGACGTTCTTGTTTAACTCAGATGCCAGGCGCGGCGAGATTTTCAGGCAGGCTCTTGCCCGTGATCTGCCCGACCTTCCCTTTTCGATGGAGCCACAGACCGTCGATCCGGATGGGGTGCGCTATCTCATCACCTGGACCGTGCCCGATGATATCGGCCGTTACCGCAATCTCGAAATCCTGTTTTCCATCGGCGCGGGTGTTGATCAGTTCCAGATCGATGCGGTTCCTGCCCATGTGAAGGTCGTGCGCATGGTGGATGAAGGCATCATCCGCATGATGCAGGAATATGTGAGCTTTGGCGTGCTTGCGCTGCATCGCAACATGCCCGCCTATCTGGATCAGCAACGTCAGAAATTGTGGAAGGCCCTGCCCCAGCCACAGGCCGAGGAGCGTCGGGTCGGCATTCTCGGCCTTGGCATGCTGGGCGTTGCGGCGCTTGAGCGGCTGAAACCCTTCGGTTTTCCGCTTTCCGGCTGGAGCCGCTCGCCACGTGCGATCGACGGCGTCACCTGCCACCATGGCGAAGCGGGATTGGATGATATCCTCGCGACAAGTGATGTTCTCGTTTGCCTGCTGCCACTCACGGACGAAACCGTGGGCCTGCTGAACCGGCATCGACTGGCCATGATGCCTGAAGGAGCGGGACTGGTTCACGCGGGGCGGGGCAAACAGCTGGATCATGATGCGCTTATCGATGCGCTGGACAGCGGCATGCTTTCGGGCGCGGTCATTGACGTCACCGAACCCGAACCGTTGCCACAGGACCACCGCTTCTGGACTCATCCGAAGATTTTGCTGACGCCGCATATCGCCAGCGTCACACAGCCCCACTCCGCAGCCCGCACCGTCATCGAAAATATCAAGCGGTATGAGGCCGGCGAACCAGCGCTTGGCCTCGTCGACCGCGCCCGCGGCTATTGATCATCTGTTCCAAGAAAGGACCTCCTCATGTCACTCCTCAAGACGCTCGATACCAGACCCACCTTCGAACCAAAGGCTTCGAAAGCCCTGCCAGAGCGCCTGATCTCCGGCGATCCTTCCTTCAAGACCTGGCCGCTGGACGAGGCCCGCGACGGCACCGTGCACACCGGCATATGGGAAGCGACTCCAGGCGAGAGCCGCTCTATCAAGGGTGAAACCTTCGAGTTCTGCCACATTCTTGAAGGTGTCATCGAGATCACTCCGGATGGCGGCGAACCGCTGCGCTATACGGCAGGGGACAGTTTCGTCATGAAGCCCGGTTTCGTTGGCGTGTGGAAGACAATCGAGACCGTGCGAAAGATCTACGTCACCGTCACCGGATGAGTTGACGTTTTGAATTCCCGGTGTGGGCCGAACTGGTTTGCATCCGGGAACTTCACCACGGATGGACGCACCGAAGATTGCACTGTCCGTCAGTGGCAAAACAGGATTTTCGTTCACCGCCCCCGCAGCAGTCGGCCGATGCTGCTTGCCACCAGGGATTAGCTTGAGGCGTATTCACAGAGGGTTTCAGATGTCGCTGAGCTTCGATCCAGAGAGAATTTCCTTGCCGATCGGCCACTTCATTGGCGGCAGGCTGATTCCGGCCGAAACCGGTATCGACATGCACCGCCCCTCGGATGGCGTGGGCTATGCCGGTTGCCCCAAGGCGGATGCATCGGTTGTCGATGAGGCCGTGCAGACGGCAAAGACAGCGCTCAAAAACAGCAACTGGGGTGGTGTTCGGCCGCGCGAGCGAACCAAGGTCCTGCAACGCTGGGCCGATCTGATCGAGCAGGAAGCCGAGACGCTGGCTAAAATCGAGGCGCTGTCCTCGACAAGGCCCGTGGGTCAGCTGATTTCAGGCGACATTGCCGTCACCGCCGAACAGATTCGCTTCTTCGCAGAATTCGCCGACAAGGAAGGCGGCGATCTCGTGCCGACCGACGATACGAGCCTCGGCATGATCATGACTGAACCCTACGGGGTCGTCGGCGCCATCACGCCGTGGAATTTCCCGGTCTCCATGGCTGGCTGGAAGCTCGGTCCCGCGCTTGCCGCCGGCAACGCCGTGGTGCTGAAACCGTCCGAAATGACCCCCTTTTCCAGCATATTCATGGCTCAGTTGGCGATCAAGGCCGGGCTCCCCGCCGGCCTCATCAATATCGTTCTGGGTGACGGGCCGGTCACTGGCAATGCCATTACCGGACATCCCAACATCGCCAAGGTCAGCTTCACCGGCTCCACGGCCGCCGGCGCCGCCATCATGGCCAATGTCGCCCGCACCGGTATCAAGCCCATGACGCTGGAGCTTGGCGGAAAGAGCCCGCAAATCGTCTTTGCCGATGCGGATATCGAAAAGGCGGCGGCGGCCATTGCTGGCAATATTCTTTCCAACGCCGGGCAGGCCTGCGTTGCCGGCTCCCGCATCATTGTCGAAGAGAGCGCGGCGGATACCCTTTCCGCCGCGATCATCGCCCGCATGAAGGCGGTGAAGCCCGGCCCAACCTGGGACGAGGCCACCCAATATTCGCCTGTTATCTCCGAAGTGCAGCGCCAGCGTATCGACGGCATCGTGCAGGCGGCGATCGCCCATGGCGGCGAATGCCTGATCGGTGGCGCAATCATGGACGGCCCCGGCTATTTCTACCAGCCGACGCTGATCGCCAATGTCGACCAGAGTTCCCCTGCCGTGACCGAGGAAATCTTCGGGCCGGTGCTGACGCTGCAGACGTTCCAGACGGAAGAGGAGGCTCTGGCGCTTTCCGATCATCCGACCTACGGTCTGGCCGCTGGTCTTTTCAGCCGCGACGTCTCGCGTGTCCTGCGCTTCTCACGCGCCATTCAGGCGGGCACGATCTGGGTCAACCGGTATGGCCGGTCGCGCGACCATATTTTGCCGACGGGCGGGTACAAGCGTTCCGGCATCGGCAAGGATCTTGGGCGCGAGGCCTATCTCGCCAACCGTAAGAGCAAAAGCGTCCTCATCGGACTGTAACAGGGGAATTCTCTTGAAAACGCATCGCATCGCACTCATCCCCGGGGACGGCATCGGCAAAAGCGTCACTGATGCCGCATGGCAGGTACTGAACGCCGCAGCCAAGTCGTCCGGTTTTGCGCTCGAGGGCACGGAATTTCCCTGGTCCTGCGCTTTCTACAAGGAGACCGGGGCGATGATGCCGAAGGACGGCATCGAAACGCTGCGCGGCTTCGACGCCATCATGCTCGGCGCAGTCGGCTGGCCGGCGGAAGTGCCTGACTCTGTGTCGCTGCACGGTCTGCTGCTGCCGATCCGCAAGGCTTTCGTGCAATATGCAAATATCCGCCCGCACCGGCTACTATCAGGCGTGCAAGGGCCCTTGAAAGCCGATGGCTTCGATATTCTCTGCATTCGCGAAAACACGGAAGGTGAGTATTCCGGCGCCGGTGGCCGCGTGCATCAGGGCACGGAGGACGAAGTGGCCGTCGAAACCTCGATCTTCACCCGCAAGGGTGTGGAACGCATCCTGCGCTTCGGTTTCGAACAGGCGCAAAAGCGTCGCGGCAAGCTCGCTTCCATCACCAAGTCCAATGCCCAGAAATATTCGATGGTGTTCTGGGACGAGGTAACCCACAAGCTCGCAGTCGAATATCCTGATGTCGAGGTGACCAGCTACCACATCGACGCCATGGCGGCGCGCATGGTCATGGCGCCGGAAAGCCTCGATGTCGTGGTCGCCTCCAACCTCTTCGGCGATATTCTGACCGATCTCGGTGCGGCCATTCAGGGCGGCCTCGGTTTTGCCGCTTCCGCCAATATCAATCCCGACCGCAGCGCGCCCTCGATGTTCGAGCCGGTACATGGCTCCGCGCCTGACATCGCCCATCTCGGCATCGCCAACCCCATCGCCGCCATCTGGTCCGGAGCGATGATGCTGGAGCATCTTGGCGAAAAGGATTCGGCAGCAAAGATCATGACGGCGCTGGAAACGACGACTGGTCGCGGCATCGGCACGGTGCCGGGCAAGGACAAGACGGACACCATCACCGCCGCGGTTGTCGCGGCACTCGACTGATTTCGGAGACTTATGATGCAGGGCTTGAAGGACAAGGAACTCTTTCGCCAGACGGGCTTCATCGGCGGCGCATGGAAAGCGGCGGCGTCGGGCAAGGCGGTGGACGTCGTCGATCCGGCGACGCAGGCGGTGATCGGCACCGTGCCTGCCATGGACGGCACGGAAACGCGCGCGGCCATCGAGGCCGCCAATGCCGCCTTTGCGCCCTGGAAAAAGAAAACCCACGCGGAGCGTGCGGCGCTGCTTGAAAGATGGTTTGCGCTGATGATCGAGAATATCGACGATCTCGCACTGATCCTGACCACCGAACAGGGCAAACCCCTTGACGAAGCCAAGGGCGAAATCCGCTACGGCGCATCCTTCGTCAAATGGTTTGCGGAAGAGGCGCGGCGCATCGGCGGCGGCACCATTCCCTCACCTACGCCCGACAGGCGCATCGTTATCCTGAAAGAACCTGTCGGTGTCTGCGGCATCATCACGCCGTGGAATTTCCCGAATGCCATGATCACCCGCAAGGTCGCGCCCGCACTCGCAGCCGGCTGCACCGTGGTTATCAAGCCTTCGGAATTCACCCCCTATTCGGCGCTGGCGCTTGGCGTTCTCGCGGAGCGGGCCGGCATCCCGGCAGGTGTCATCAACATTGTCACCGGCATGCCGACTGATATTGGCAATGAAATCATGGCCAACGAGACGGTTCGGAAAATTTCCTTCACCGGTTCCACCCGCGTTGGCTCGCTTTTGATGCGCGGCGCCGCCGACAGCATTAAGCGCCTATCGCTGGAACTCGGCGGCAATGCGCCCTTCATCGTGTTTGACGACGCCGATCTCGATCTTGCGGTTGAGGGCGCGCTCCTCTCGAAGTTCCGCAATGGCGGCCAGACCTGTGTTTGTGCCAACCGCCTTCTTATCCAATCCGGCGTGTATGACACCTTTGCGAAAAAGCTAGCCGATCGCGTCGATGCGATGCGGGTCGGCCCTGGAACCGAGGCAGGCGTCTCCATCGGGCCGATGATCAACGAACCGGCCATCGCTAAAATCCGTGCGCATGTTGACGACGCCGTATCAAAGGGCGCGACAATCATCACCAAGCCGCGCGAACTGCCGAAAGGCCCGCAATATACCGCACCCGTGGTCCTGACGGGCGCTACCACGGCAATGCAACTGGCCAGCGAAGAGACATTCGGGCCCGTCGCACCGCTTTTCCGCTTCGAAACGGAAGAGGAAGCGCTCGCCATCGCCAACGGTACGCCGTTCGGCCTCGCCGCCTATTTCTACACTGAAAGTCTCAAGCGCGCCTGGCGCGTGGGTGAAGCCCTGGAATTCGGCATGGTTGGCCTCAATACCGGCCTCATCTCCACCGAAGTCGCCCCGTTCGGCGGCGTCAAACAATCCGGGCTTGGCCGCGAAGGCGCACAGGTTGGCATTGAGGAATATCTGGAAACAAAGGCTTTCCACATCGGCGGACTCGCCTGATCCCCCTTTTCTCCCCGCCTAAAGGGCCGCGCTGCGGCCCTTCTTTTTTCGAGAAACGCACACCGTCTATCAGTCTCGAAAGACACGCGCAGGAAAATGGTGTCCACGAGAGGATTCGAACCTCCGACCCCAGGATTCATACCACTTCGGCTTTCGCCGCCGCTTGCGCGTTCGTGGTCTGGACTGTCCCTTCACCATAGGCACTGATGCCGTTAGGTGCTGCCCGTCCAGTCTCTACACACTTCCCCAAATTTCTCCGGGGCTTGGCTCGGGATTGGCATGCTGGAAGCCCAGCGAAGCGTTCCCCGACTTTGAGCAGTTTGATTGTATAGGTTTCCCAGTACAACCCCCAATTAAGGAATCCTGTGCTCTATCCTGCTGAGCTACGTGGACACACACGATTTTCAATAGCTCACACGAGCTAACCGGGCAACCGCTCATTTCGAAAAACGGCGATCAGTCAACAGCCGGGATTGGATATGCCGAAATGACGGAACTCATGGCCGCGACCGCGGCTGGAGCCATCGCGACAGGCTGACATTATTGCGGTCGGTTCTCATCGCGATCCTGCGAATAGGTGCCGTACAACTGACCGACGAAGTAGGCGTCGCAGCGTTGCGACGCCCTCTTTCCAGGGATAGACCTTCAGAACTTGACGCCAAGGCCAACCTTGACGACGTGTTCAGAGACGTCACCGGTCGAAGTGATTGGGCCGGTATGGTAGGTTTCCTTGCCGAAGTCGTTGTAACGATATTCCACGCGTCCAAACAGGTTGTTGGTGAACGCGTAGTCCACACCTGCACCAACCGTCCAGCCGTGCAATACCTTGCTGTCTGCGCCAAACGGCGCTTTGACTTCGCTGTCA
The DNA here is from genome assembly GCF_017726655.1 of Agrobacterium tumefaciens. Taxonomy (NCBI): domain Bacteria; kingdom Pseudomonadati; phylum Pseudomonadota; class Alphaproteobacteria; order Hyphomicrobiales; family Rhizobiaceae; genus Agrobacterium; species Agrobacterium tumefaciens. The sequence continues at coordinate 1,482,236 of NZ_CP072309.1, read as the reverse complement.
GTTGCCGCGTAACCAGCGGCGGTATAGATCAGCGCCCGGTCGATCGCGTATCCGGCGCGCAGACGCGCAGAACCGTTCAGACCTGACGAGACCTCGCTGGTGACGATGGTTTTGTCGCCCCAGGCGTAGCCGAGATCACCCTCGACGCCGAGAATCACGGAGGGAGCAACCTCAGAATTGTAGCCCACGAAGCCAGAAAAACGACCGCCGTCAAAGTCGTGCTTCGTGGTGACACCAAAAGTTGTCGACTTGACCCGGTTCTTGCCGTAGCCCGCAGACGCGCCGAGATAAACACCATCCCAGGAAAAGGCGGGCGCAACGTCGTTGACAACAGGTGCGGACGGAATGTCGCTGACCGCGTCTGCGGCTGCAGCCAGACCGTAGGAAACGCCTAACATGGCGAACGCGAAAAATGATTGTTTCAACATGCGATAGCTCCTTGAAAATAACCCCTGCTCACCTGCGGATCGCGATTTTCGCGACCGGGAACGCAGACCTGTGACGGGGTTTTACGCACCCACAGATTGAAGCACATCATGGTTAAATTCCCGTAAAGCGCTACAGTAGAGACGCTACAACGGCCGTATTCCCGTTAATGCCAGCGGTATCCCCAAAATATTAGTTAGAATTTATGCGATCGCCTGGAGGTAGTTGCGGCGCTTTACCCAAAACTGGTATTCAGCCGCCTGCCACATGGCGGGCGCGATAAGCCACCCTGGTTGCGAAAGCTCCGGTATCACATCGGGGTTAACCCGCACTCTGACGTTCCCCAGCACGCCCGCGTGGCATCAGGTCGAAATTCGGTCCCAATTTCTGCTAGAGTCGGGCCTCCGAGATTCGACGTCAGGACAGACCGTATAATGAAAAGACGACTATTGCTTCTTGCGGCTGGGCTGACCTCCATTCCCGTTGCGGCTTCGGCGCATCCGCACATTTTTGCGGAAGCCCGCATGGAAATCGTCGAGGGGCCGAATGGCACCGTTCAGGAAGTGCGCAACATCTGGCGTTTTGACGAGATGTTCTCCGCAAGCGTGGTGATGGATTACGACAAGAACAGCGACCTGAAGCTGGACAAGAACGAGCTGGCCGAGATCGGCAATACGGTCAAGGAATCGCTTGCCGAATATTCCTATTACACCTTCATCACCGACAACGGGAAACCGGTTGAGTTTTCCAAGCCCGATACCATTCATGTCGACTACAAGGACCAGCAGATCCTGATGTTCTTCTCGGTGAAGCCAGTGAAACCGCTTGCCGTCAAGGGCAAGCTCAGTTTCGGCGCCTGGGACCCGACCATGTATACGGCGATCGATTTCGCCAAGGACAGCGATATCGCCACACAGGGCAAGGATCTGAATGCCTGCAAGCATCATATCGTTCGTCCTGACCCCGACGAAGTGATCTCGCAGAACCAGAGTTCGCTGACCGACGCCTTTTTCAACGATCCGACGGGCACCGACATGACCAAGCTCTTCGCCACCCGGCTGGAGATATCATGCTGAGCCGCAGGGCAGGCCTTGCCGCCGTTGCCATCGGCCTTGTTGCCGTGGCGAGCGCTGCCCATGCGCAGTCGCCGCTCGGCATCGGCTCGGCCGAGCCTTCCTTCTCCGTCGGCGGGCCGTTTGCGCCGCTGATGCAATGGATCAACGTGCACCAGCAGATGTTCTATCGGGCGCTGACCGGTGCGCTGAAGGCCATGCGTGAGGATGGCTGGGCGCTCGGCTCGCTGATCGGTCTTTCTTTTGCTTATGGTGTCTTCCACGCCGCTGGCCCCGGCCACGGCAAGGCGGTCATTTCGTCCTATATGATCGCCAATGAAACACAGCTGAAACGCGGTATCCTCATTTCTTTCGTCTCGGCACTCATTCAGGGCTTGATGGCCATCGGCCTCGTTGGTGCCGCCTGGCTGGTGCTGCGCGGCACATCCATCACCATGACCAGGGCGACGCAGGCGATGGAGATTGCAAGCTTCGCGATGGTGGCGCTGTTCGGCGCCTGGCTCCTGGTGCGAAAACTCTGGTCGTTGCGCATCCGACGCGAACCCGTGCCGGTCTTTGCTACGGCGGGCGAGTCACCTGCCGCCAGAACCACCGGCATGGGCACGGGACTGCGGTTTCAGGGCAAGCCCGTATTTGCAGATCACGACCATAACGGCACGGGTGATCTCTGCAGCGCCTGCGGGAAATCTCATGCGCCTGATCCCATGCTGTTGAAGAGCAAGAATTTCAGCCTGCACGAGGCATGGTCGGCAATCATCGCCGTGGGGCTCAGGCCCTGCTCGGGTGCGATCATCGTCATGAGCTTTGCGCTTCTGAACGGGCTTTATCTCGGCGGCGTGCTTTCCGTGCTCGCCATGTCGCTCGGCACCGCCATCACGGTGTCGGCTCTCGCCATCATGGCTGTCTCGGCCAAGGGCCTCGCCGTGCGCTTCGCCGGCCCCGGCAGCCGCAGGGCGGCCGGCATCAGCCACGCGATTGAAATCGCCGGCGCGCTCTTCGTGCTGATCATGGGATTATTGCTGCTTGGCGCGTCGCTTCAGTTCTGATGATCGCGGCGGCGCTGGTAGCGCGCCCGCAGCCAGAAGAGCAGGAAGAAACACAGCACGGCAACTGCGCCGAAGGCGGCGGCGAGCCAGGGCGAATAGTCGCCCAGCCAGAGCATGATCTTCGGCATGACGAAGAACACGATCCCGAAACCGACGATGATGAGGGCGGCGGCAATGGCCGGCGACCTGTCCTTTTTCTCAGATGTCGGCGTATCAGGCATTGGCAAGCTCCGCGCGAATATCCTCAAGCTTGCGTTTCTGTTTGCCATCGGCCCCAAAATTGTCAGGCGAAAGCCAGGCTTCGAAGGCCCTGGCGATCAGCGGCCATTCGCCGTCGATCATCGAAAACCATGCGGTATCGCGGTTCTGGCCCTTCGCAACCATGTGCTGGCGGAAAACGCCCTCGAAGGTGAAGCCATACCGTTTCGCGGTTGTCTTCGAGGGCTCGTTTTCGTTGTGGCATTTCCACTCGTAACGGCGATAGCCGAGATCCTCGAACACATGTTTCGCCATCAGGTAATGCGCCTCGGTGGCAAGTGGCGAGCGCTTCATCTTCGCGCCATGGGCGACCGAGCCAACCTCGACCACGCCATTGGCAGGATCTGGACGCATGTAGCTCGCCATGCCGACAACGTCGCCGGTGGCGTTTTCAACGAAGATCAGCGTGACCCAGTTGAGTTTTTCGCCCGAGCCGACAAGCCAGTCACCAAAGGCATCGGCATCGGGAAAGGCGCTTTGCGGGAAATATCTGAGCAGCGCATTCACGCCCTCGCCGCCAAGGGCGTCCCAGAGCCTTGTGAGGTGTTTTTCGCGATCAAACGGCTCGGCCGTGACGTAACGACCCTTCAGCACCACCGGCTGCGGTGCCGGACATCCCTTAAAATCACTCAGATCGCGCATTCTCTTCCCCATTTGCTGGGAGAAGGATTAGGGCAAGCGAGGCGGGATGACAACAGTGGAAGTAGCGTGGGATGCGGTGGCTTTGGCGGGCGTGGCTCCCCCCTCGGCCCTGCCGGGCATCTCCCCCTCAAGGGGGAGATCAGCAAGAGGCGCTACCAGCACTTCATCCATAAACGGTGAGAGAGCTAAGACATAGCCGCTTGTCGATCTCCCCCCTTGAAGGGAAGATGCCCGGCAGGGCCGAGGGGGGTGAACCGCGCCCGCCGAGGCCTACCTCAAGCCTTCGCAGCCACCACCGTCGCCTCGATGTGATCCACCAGTGAATCCGGCAACCCAAGCCGCCCGGCAAGAAGATCGAGATAGCCCCGCTCCGCCCGCGTATCCGCCTCGATGGCGAGCCGTGAGGCGGTGTAAAGCTCCACCTTCTGCTCTTCCGTCCGCGCAGCGGCCACCAGCGCGTTGATGTCGAGCGGATCGGCCAGTTCCTTTTCGAGGAAACGCTCGGCTTCGCTATCGAGGCCGGAGACCTGCACCTTGTCCATGATATTGGCGCGCTCCTTCTCATCGATATGACCGTCCGCCTTGGCGGCGGCGATCATCGCCTGGATGAGCTTCAGAGCAAAGTCATTGGAAAGAGCCGGCGATTGCGGGTGGAAGGCGGAATCGGCCGGCGGGGCGAGAAGCTCCGGCTCGGGTTTCGGCGCAACTTCAGGCGCCTGTCCTGATTTGTAATTCTTGTAAGCGAGATAACCGAGGCCGGCGATCGCAGCCACGCCCCCGATGGTGGCGACATTGCCGGCGAGCTTGCGGCCGGTCTTAGTGCCGAGAATGGCGGCGGCGAGCGCGCCTGCCTTCATCGGATTATTTTTTGCGATTTCGGCGGCCTGCCCGGCTCTGTCACGGACGCTTCCCGAAAGGCCCGGCACCTGGGAGCCGAGGAATTGTTCAAGAAGCTTCTTGGCGTCGAACATCAAAATCTCCTGTAGAGGTCAAATCTACTGGGGAGATAGGAAGCCGTGGGCCGAATACAAATGTCAAACCCGCTCACGCCTTCGTGAACGGGTTTGACAGGAGACAAATCAGGCGCGCAGCGCAGCCGCTTCGGCGGCGAGCTTGGTGATGCCCGCCCAATCGCCGGTTGCCACCAGTTCGCGTGGGGCAACCCAAGAACCGCCGACGCAGACGACGTTTGGCAGCGCCAGATAATCATTGGCATTCTTCAGCGACACGCTGCCGGTCGGGCAGAAGACGGTACCGGCGAGCGGCGACGACAGCGCCTTGAGGTAAGGTGCGCCGCCAGCCTGTTCGGCCGGGAAAAACTTCAGCACCTTGTAGCCTTCGTCGCGCAGCGCCATGACTTCGCTGGCGGTGGCAGCCCCCGGAAGCAGCGGCACCTTGGAGCCGCGCGCGGCATCCAGCACGCTTTTATTGATGCCGGGGCTGACAATGAAGGTGGAGCCTGCTTCGGCGGCCGCTTCAAAATCTTTCGCATTGAGAATGGTGCCAGCACCGACATTGGCGCCTTCGACTTCCGCAGCAACGGCGCGGATGGCATCGAGTGCCGCAGGCGTGCGCATGGTGATTTCAATTGCCTTCAGGCCGCCTGCCACCAAAGCGCGCGCCAAAGGCACGGCGGAAGCGGCATCATCCACGATCAGCACCGGAACAACAGGCTGGAGCTTGAGAATGGAGAGAAGTTTTTCGGAATCCTGGGCCAAGACAAGCCTCCTTGAGGGATTGAAACGATTGAAATTCTGTTTATCGATTAGCCTGCCACGGCGGTCATGTCGAGGCGCGACCATCGCATTTTTGCCCGCGACCCCAACCAATTCGCTTCATCGCAGTCCGATATTACGATAACCTGACGCACCAGTTTGCGGAGAGAGCATGGCCAAGGAAATCGAACGGAAGTTTCTTGTCGCGCGTGGCGAATGGCGCAATCAGGTCACGCGTAGCATGGCTTTTCGGCAGGCGTATGTCGCCTCGATGGAAGACCGCTCGGTCCGGGTCAGGATCGTCGACCGGCGCGACGCCACACTGACCGTCAAGATTGGTGCCAGCGCTCTGGTGCGCGACGAATATGAATATGCCATTCCCCTCGAAGACGCCGAAGAACTCATGCAGAGCGCCCCCGGTGTGGTGATAGAGAAGACGCGCCACACGGTGGAGCATGGCGGCTTTACCTGGGAAATCGACGTATTTGAAGGCCAGTATGAGGGATTGGTCGTCGCTGAGGTGGAGATGCACGATGAGAATGCGGATCCTGATTTACCGGCATGGTTAGGCAGGGAAGTCACCGGAGACCGTCGCTTTTCCAACCAGTCGCTCGCCATGGATCCGCAGGGAGACCTGACGGATGTCATTCAGAATTGATCCTGAAAAACCGTTCAGCGAAGAAGTCCACCGTTTGGGGCTGGCGTTGATCGATGATGCGATCGCAATACTTGGAGACAATACGGCTGGGTCACATGCGGCGGTACACGAGGCTCGCAAACGTTTCAAGCGATTGCGGGCGCTCTACCGCCTCCTCCGCAGCGCCGCGCCGGGCTTCGTGCGCGAGGAAAATGCCCGTATTCGTGATATCGCTCGCTCTTTCGCCGTCGCGCGGGACGCAACCGCACTTGTCGAAACGGCGGAATATCTCGAGACTTTCGCGCGCTCTGATGCACAGGGTGACGCGCTGCGCTCGATCACTGCCATGCTGCGCATCCGCCGCGATGACATTTTAAAACAGGAGTGCGGTCTCGGCGACGCAATGTCCGCCGCCGTTGACGCTTGCAAAGAGGCACGCAAAAAACTCGGTGCTGTGTCGCTGCCCGATGAGTTGAAAGCGACCACACGACTGGTGAGAACCGGATGGTCCAAACAGGGCAAAAAAGCAAGAAAAGCCCTCGCCCATTGCCACGAACAGGCCGGCGTCGAGCATTTCCATGATCTGCGCAAGGCTTCTCAAGCCTATGGGACGCATCTGGGCTTGATGCGATCACTCTGGCCATCCGCCATGCGTGCCAAACGGGCCGATGCCAAGCGGCTGGTCTCAATTCTCGGCCACGAGCACGACCTCTCGGTTCTCGCCGCCGTTGCCGACCGCGAACCGGATCGCTTCGGCAATGGTGAACGGCTGGCACTGCTTCTCGACGCGATCATCGAAAGGCAGCAGGCACTGCGAGCCGAAGCCCTCGAACTGGCCGACGAGGTGTTTTCTGGACCCGCCCGCAAGGAGGGTCGCATCGTCGGGCTGTTGTGGCGGCAGGCGGCCAAGTAGGCCGAAGACGGAGATGTTGGGGAAAGAGCGTAGACCACAATCGGCGTCATCCTCGGGCTTGTCCCGAAGATCTGCAACGTGTCGGTTTATGCGACGTGATTAGATCCTTGGGGCAAGCGCAAGGATGATGGAAGAGAGGTTTTGCCATCTCGGGCTTGAGGCATGGGCCGCCTGCCAATCGCCCGTCTATCTCGGATATTTGACGATTTTCAAAATACCGCTCCCCGCTGATAAATATTGCTTTGCAGCCGCCGCCGCTGTATTTCAGCGCCCATGACCGACACGACCATTCTCCCCCGCCCGGAAGCCTCTGGCGATTTCCTTGTGGCCGCGCTTTATCATTTCGCCCGCCTGCCGCGGTTCGAGAGCCTGCGCGATCCCTTGCTTTCACTTTGCCAGGTGGACGGCGTCAAGGGGACGCTACTCTTGGCCGCCGAGGGCATCAACGGCACGATTGCCGGGTCTGACGCGGGCGTTCACGCCGTGCTCTCCTTCCTTCGCGCTCAACCGGAATTCGCGGCTTTGGAGCACAAGGAAAGCCGCGCTTCGCACATGCCTTTCGTGCGCCTGAAGGTGAAGCTCAAGAAAGAGATCGTGACGATGGGCGTGCCGGATATCGATCCGAACCGCATCGTCGGCACCTATGTCGACCCCCGCGACTGGAATGAGCTGATCTCCGACCCGGATACCATCGTCATCGACACCCGCAATGATTATGAGACCGCCATCGGCGTCTTCAAGGGGGCAGTCGATCCGAAGACGAAAACATTCCGCGAGTTTCCCGATTGGGTGAAAAACAATCCCGGCCTGCACAACAAGCCGAAAATTGCCATGTATTGCACCGGCGGCATTCGCTGCGAAAAGGCCACGGCCTTCATGAAGGAACAGGGTTTCGATGAGGTCTATCACCTCAAGGGCGGCATCCTGAAATATCTGGAAGAGGTGCCGGAAGAAGAAAGTCTCTGGGAAGGCGCCTGCTTCGTCTTCGATGAGCGCGTCTCCGTCGTCCACGGCCTTGCCGAAGGCGATCACCAGCTCTGCCACGCCTGCCGCAACCCGATCACGCCGGAAGTGCGCCTGTCACCCAAATTCGAGGAAGGCGTGTCCTGCCCGAGCTGTTACGACGAGCGAAGCGAAGACGACCGCCAGCGGTTCCGCGACCGGCAGCAGCAGATCGAACTGGCGAAGAAGCGCGGCGAGCGACATCTGGGGCGCTAAGCCCGGGCGGCGATCTGACTGCATAACAGTTGGGGTTTGTTTGAGCGGGTGCCGTGTGTTTCTTCTCCCCGCCGGGGAGAAGTCCGCGGCAGCGGGATGAGGGGGCAAGCTCTCCGAAATCCGGCAACGTGCCCCCTCATCCGACCCTTCGGGCCACCTTCTCCCCGGCGGGGAGAAGAAATGGGCCGCACCTTCAGGTGATCAAGAATGGGTGGAAGTAATCAGCCTCACGCGCCTGCCCGCAACGCAAAAAGCGGCGTATCCTGCCCGTCCAGGAGGGCAGCGATCTCTTCCGCCGCAACCGGTTTCGAGAACAGGTAACCCTGCAATTCATCGCAGCCGCACAGATGCAGGATCGCCGCCTGTTCTTCGGTTTCCACGCCTTCGGCAGTGACCGGAATATCGAGCGACTTTGCGAGCGCCACGGTGGCCTGGAGCATTTCCAGTGATTTGCCCCCCTGCTCGAGCGCCATGACGAGCGACCGGTCGATCTTCATGCGGTCGAAACCGAAGCGGCGGAGATATCCGACGCTCGCAAAGCCCGCACCAAAATCGTCAAGCGCAATGTGCAGGCCGAGCTGCTTCAGCTTTTCGATGGCTGCGCTCGCACGTTCCGGATGCTGAATGAAGTAGCCTTCCGTCATTTCGAGCCGCAGCCTTTCGGGTGGTGTTTGGGTCTCCTCGAGAATATCCGCCACATGCCTTGAAAAAGCAGGATTGCGGAACTGGACGGGAGAAATATTCACCGACAATTTGATGGACGGCCATTGCCTTGCCGTCTCGCAGGCCTTGTGCAGGACGAGAAGGCCCAGCCGGTCTATCAGTCCGCTGCTTTCGGCGGCGCCAATGAAGATATCGGGCGGCACAAAGCCGTAACCAGGTCGCTGCCAGCGGGCAAGAGCCTCTACCCCGGTTATGTGGCGTGTGGCAGCATTCACGACAGGCTGATAGACGACCTTGATCTCTTCGTTGAGGATTGCGGCGCGAAGATCGGCCTCGAGCTGCAGTTTCTCCTCACGCAGCGCATCCATCTTCAACTCATAGGAAACATAACGGCCCCGCCCGCTCTCCTTGGCCTGATACATGGCCATGTCCGCGCGCCGCAGCAACTCTTCGCCGTTGATATCTCCGGCGCGGGAGATCGACGTTCCAATGCTGCAGCCGATGCTTGCCACACGGTCCCCGATGCTGATGGGTTCCGTGAACAGTTCGAGAAGCGCCAGACACAGTTTGCGGCCCTCGGTCCAGACATCTGTGCCCTGGATGGCGATTGCGAATTCGTCACCGCCGAGCCGCGCGAGAACGGCCCCTTCCGGCACCAGCACCTTCAGCGCCGCCGCCACGCCCTTGATCAGCCGATCGCCGGCGGCATGACCGTAGGCGTCGTTGATTTCCTTGAAACCATCGAGATCGAGATAAAGCAGCTTGATATCGGTCCTGTCCTGGCGGGCCTTACCCACCATACGGTTCACCCGCGCAAAGAGGCCCGCACGGTTGTCGAGCCCGCTCAACCGATCGCGCAGCGCCTCCTCCCGCGCCGCTGCTTCATCGGCCTTCAGCCGATCGAGCGTGGCCGAACCGATGAGAAGAAGCACGAGAAAGAATGTGCCCGCGATGCCAAGCGCCGTAAACACGACTGGCCGCGCCTCATGAAAACTGACGTCTCCCGGGAGATGTGAGCGCCAGACGAGATTCGCCAGCACCTGCCCCATGGGATTGACGATATCGACGTGGTTGGCGGTAGGTTCCTCTCCGTACCTCAGTTCCAGCCCCTCGATCACGTAGTTTCGAGCAAGCTTGTCCACTGTAGCCTGTTTGAGATGACGGGCGAAAATCAGATAACGACGCTCCGACACCACCGATGGCAATGCCCCCGACTTCAACCGTATGAGAGCGACCCCGGCAGCGGCGATACCGTCCTGAGTTTTGACGAAGCCCGTCACCTGTGCGTTCATGCCGGCAGGCATGATCCGGGCAGCCGCTATCATCTCCGTCAGCCCACCGGAGAAATATGTATCATAGGTCCACGCCACCGGCTTACCGTTCTGGTAGGCCATGCGAGCCCTGCCACCCTCGTCGATGACGATGGCTGTATCGAAAAGATCGTTATTGACGGTCGCGTCACCATAATTGCTCGACACCCAGTCGTAGCGATCGGCCGCATAAATATTGTCGGCGGCATCGTCCCAGGCGGCGTAGTCGTTCAGGGTTGCGCCAAGTTGCTCACGAAATGTCACGAGAGCGCCCGCCGTCGTCTCACGGGAACGGGCATTATCGAGCAGATTTGTCTTCTCGCGGACCTGACTGAGGGCGGAGAGAACGAGCGCAGTGACGATGAGAAGCACGAGCGCGAAAGTGGACAGCACAACGCCGACCGCAGTTCTACGGCCGACCGGCAGATAATCTCCAATGTTGCGCGGCGCAATGCGCATAAAGCCCCCTTCGAAAGCACCATTTTGCGAAGGAAACATTCAAAAGCCGTTAAACCACGCCGCCGCGCGAACCCAAAAAACAAAGGGTACGAACCCGTACTCCGGCGGAAAACGTGAAAAACCATTCCGCCAAATGCATCCGGTTTTTCATGGAAACCTGTTTTCCGCTGGTGTTAAACAAAAACCTCCCCCGCGAACGGGAGAGGCTAACAAACGGTCAGAATCGAAGTTTCTTACCAGGACGGGATGACCGTGCCGTTATATTTCTCCAGGATGAAAGCCTTCACTTCCGGGCTCTGGTAGGATTCGACCAACGTTTTTACCCAGGGCTTGTCCTTATCCTGTGCACGAACAGCGATGACATTCGCGTAAGGAGACTTTTCGCTTTCGATGGCGATGGAATCTTTTTTCGGGTTCAGGCCGGCAGCCGTGGCGTAGTTGGTGTTGATGACCGAAGCGTCGGTATCGTCAAGCGAGCGCGGCAGCTGGGCAGCGTCGAGCTCGACGATCTGGATGTTCTTCGGGTTTTCGGTGATGTCGGCAGGCGTTACCTTCAGACCGGCCTCTTCCTTCACCTTGATCACGCCCTTGGAGGCGAGAACCAGCAGTGCACGGCCGCCATTGGTCGGATCGTTCGGAATACCGACCGTCGCGCCATCCTTCAACTCGTCAAGGCTCTTCACCTTCTTCGAATAAACGCCCATCGGAGTGGTGATGGTGGTGCCGACGCTGACGAGATCGAATTTGCGGTCAGCGATCTGGTTGTCGAGGTAAGGCTGGTGCTGGAAGGAGTTCGCCTGCAGCTCGCCGTCATTCAGCGCCTGGTTCGGCACGACGTAATCGGAGAATTCGACGATATCGATGTCGAGGCCCTTGGCGGCGGCGATCTTCTTCACCTGCTCCATGATCTGCGCGTGTTCGGCGGGGGTGACGCCGATCTTGATGGTCTCCGCCAGCGCCTGACCGGCGGTGAAGAGAGCGGCGAGCGAGGCCGCGAGGATGAGTTTCTTCATGGGTGTCTCCTTGGGTTGTTATTATAAAGGCTGTTAATTCTTGCGTGTGCGCTTGTCGAAGCTGCGGGCCAGCCGGTCGCCGGCGCTCTGCACCAGCTGCACCAGCACGATCAGCACCAGAACCACGGCCAACATCACGTCTGGCATGAAGCGCTGGTAACCGTAGCGGATGCCGAGATCGCCCAGCCCGCCGCCGCCGACCGCGCCAACCATTGCCGAATAACCGATGAGGCTGACCAGCGTCAGCGTGAGCGCCAGCGTGATGCCGGGCTTGGCCTCAGCCAGCAGCACCTTGGTGACGATTTGCAGCGGGGTCGCGCCCATGGCGCGGGCGGCCTCGATCAGCCCCTTGTCCACCTCGCGGATTGCTGATTCCACCAGCCTCGCGATGAAGGGCACGGTCGCAACCGTCAGCGGCACAATGGCGGCACTGGTGCCGATCGATGTGCCGGCCACCAGCCGGGTGAAGGGAATGATCGCGACGACGAGAATGATGAAGGGCGTCGAGCGCGCCGCATTCACGATGAGGCCGAGGATGCGGTTGGTCATGGGCGCTGGAAACAGTTCGCCCTTGCCGCTGGTGGCGAGGAAAACGCCCATTGGCACGCCGATGATGGAGCCAACGATGCCGGCGACAGCGACCATATGCAGGGTTTGCAGCAGGCCCTTCAGCAGAAGGTTGAAGATCATATCAGGCGACATAACCGAGCACCTCCGTGTGAAGACCGGTTTCAGCATAAAAGCGATTGGCGCGCGCTGTAACCTCAGCCGAGGCCGGATAGGAGACGACGAGCGACCCGAAGGGCTCGCCGGAGATTTCCTCGATGGTGCCGGCGAGGATGTTCACATCAGGGCCGATTTCGGCAACGAGGCGGGCGGTCAACGGCTGGAAGGCTGTCTCGCCGAAGAATACCAGACGAACCAGAACCCGATCTCCTTCCGTGGCTTCAGGCTTCAGTCCTGAGGTAACCCAGTGCGGCAGCTTCACGCCGACAGACGACGACAGCAGGCTGCGGGTCGTCTCGTGTTTCGGCGCCGTGAAGATGTCGAAGGTCGTGCCTTCCTCGACAATCAGGCCCCTGTCGATGACGGCCACCTGCGACGCGATGGTCTTCACCACCTCCATCTCGTGCGTGATGAGCAGCACGGTCAGACCGAGTTCGGCATTGATGCGCTTCAGCAACTCGAGAATGGACTGCGTCGTTTCCGGGTCGAGCGCGGAGGTCGCCTCGTCGGAAAGGAGCAGCTTCGGCTGGGTGGCAAGCGCGCGGGCAATGCCGACACGCTGCTTCTGGCCGCCCGACAGCTCCGCCGGATATCGTTTCGCCTTGTCGGAAAGCCCGACAAGATCGAGCAGCGGCGCGACGCGGGCCTCGATTTCCTTCTTGCCCAGGCCGGCGATTTCCAGCGGCAGGGCCACATTGTCGAAAGCGGTGCGGGAGGACAAAAGATTGAAGTGCTGGAAGATCATGCCGACGGACCGGCGCAGCGTGCGCAGGCTCTTTTCATCAAGCGCCGCGACATCGACGCCATCGACGACCACGCGGCCGGTCGAAGGCTTCTCAAGACCGTTGGCGAGGCGAATGAGCGTGGATTTGCCCGCGCCCGAGCGGCCGATGATGCCGGTGATGGAGCCTTTCGGCACGGCGTAATCGATACCGGCAAGGGCCGCGAAGCCGGGCTTGCCGTCGGCGCCGCCAAAGGTTTTGGTCACGCCTTCAAACGTAACCATCGGCTCCTTTGCCGCCCCTTCCGGGACCGCTTGCTTTTGGCGCACGGTGGATGCCGTGCTGTGTGGGAAAGTCATTGTGAACTCTGGGAATGCGTGACGGATCGGGTCTCAAAAAATCCTGTTGCGGTGCTGAACCGCTCTCTTCATGCAGCCTTGCGGCACATTCGATGACAGCTGATTTTCCGGGTCATTTCGTCAGGCTTTCACTCAGAAATGCCGGGGATCGGCAATTCGATGGCGCATACTTGCCCGCACACGCCACCTTTTAACAGGGATGTTTTTTCAATTATCTGAAAAGAGGGGAAAAATCTACCGCAAAGCCGCGTAGGCGGCTCTGCGGCAGTCTGGAGCGCTTTTTGCGTTCTTCGAAGCGCAAAAATGCTTCAGCTCTTTGTGTGCCGCATTTCCGGACGGAAAACCGGATTCCACTTTTCCTGGAAATGCTTTAGCTTTCGCGATTGGGAGAAATCAGACGCGGCTGACGAATTCTTCGACTGGGCGGCGCACCTTCTTCAGGTTCACCAGCCAGTCGCCTTCCGGCTGGCGATAGCCGAGCGGCAGGATGGTAACCGAGCGCAGGCCCTTCTCCCGCAGGCCGAGGATTTCATCGAGCTTCGCCGGGTCGAAGCCTTCCATCGGGGTGGAATCCACGCCCTCAAAGGCGGCCTGCGCCACGGCCATGCCAAAGCCGATATAGGCCTGACGGGCGGCGTGCTCGAAATTCACTTTTTCATCGCGCTGCGGATAAGTGGACAGCAACATCTGACGATAGGCTTCCCAGCCTTCATTCTTGATGCCGCGCTCCTCGTTGACCAGATCGAACATGTGGTTGATCCGCTCTTCGGTGTAATTATCCCAGGCCGCAAACACCAGCAGATGCGAACCATCGGTCACCTGCGCCTGATTCCAGGCAATCTCGCGGATCTTGGCGCGCACGTCGGGATCGGTGACGACGATGACTTCAAAGGGCTGAAGACCGCTGGAGGTGGGCGCCAGCCGCGCCGCCTCGACAATACGCTCGACCTTGTCTTCAGACACAGCCTTGGAAGGATCCATTTTCTTGGTGGCGTAACGCCAGTTGAGTTTTTCGATAAGCATCTTCGTTTTCCCTGGGAGGACCAGCCCACATCGCCCCTTGACGGCGAGATGAGCGCTGCGCATCGCAGCCCGTCTCACATAGGGGGCGAGACGGCGGGCGCAAGCGGGCACTCAGGCGTTATCGAAAAAAAGTTTGGAAAGCTGACAATAAGAGGTCAGAACTTTTTTTAATCGAGCCTCTTCTCATCGGCTAACGAAGACGAGCACCGCCTCACACCTTGCCTGTTTCCCAGCCCAGCATTGCCCGTTTGCGTGTCAGGCCCCAGTGGTATCCCGTCAGCGCCCCGCTTTTACCGACAGCGCGATGACAGGGAACGACGAAAGACACCGGGTTGGCGCCAACCGCCGCGCCGACGGCCCGGGAGGCGGTGGGTTGACCGATATCGCAAGCGATATGGGAATAGGTGACGGCGCGACCCATCGGTATTTTCAGCAGGCTTTCCCACACGCGCACCTGAAAATCCGTGCCGAGCAGCACCATGCGCAACGGCCGATCCGCCGACCAGAGCGATGGCTCGAAAATACGGGCTGCATAGGGGGCGGTCGCTTCACGATCCTCGACATAACGCGCATTCGGCCAGCGGCCCGCCATATCTTCAAAACAGGCGCGCTCTTCCCCCGGATCGGCAAATGCACAGCCGGCAAGCCCGCGGTCGGTCACCATAACAAGGGCAAGACCGAAGGGCGACGTATGAAACCCATAGCGGATCGTCAGACCGCCGCCTTTTGCCTTCCATTCGCCCGGCGACATCGCTTCATGCGTGACAAACAGATCGTGGAGGCGTCCGGGGCCGGACATTCCGACCTCGATTGACGTTTCCAGCAGCGGCAGGTCTTCCTCACGCAGCAGTCTCTTGGCGTGATCGAGCGTGACCGCCTGCAAGAACGCCTTAGGCGAAAGGCCGGCCCAACGGGTAAAGGTCTTCTGCAACTGCGTCGGTGACTGACCGAGCCGTGCGGCAATGGCATCGAGGGAAGGTTGCTCGCGATAATCCAGCGTCAAAAGCTCAATGACCCCGCGCACCGTTTCATAATCGGAGCCGATGGGGGTGATGTCTTCGTTCAGCGAAATGTTGGCGTTCATCGCATGTCTCCTAACGCTTTATAGAAAACCATCAAAGCGTATCGGCCTCCACCCGTTTCTTGCGCCATCCTGCAATTACCGTCGTACCGCCGCATTGTCGACCGCCTGTGCATCCTGATCGACCCGTTAAAAACCCGATGGAATAAAAATTCCATTGAAGGTAAAGTGCCCGCAATTTTACGTGTCGCAAAGGGAAAACAATGACGGCAAGCGAGGCGCCAGATTCGGTGAAGGCTTTCGAGGAGCGATTGCTCCAGGTTGCGGAGGGCCTTCCGAAACGATTGCGGCAATGTGCCGACTATGTCGCCTCCAATCAGGACCGCATTGCTGTCTCCACCGTTGCCGAAATGGCCGAGGGGGCCGGCGTGCAGCCGTCAGCCTTCATGCGCTTCTGCCAGATCCTCGGTTTTTCCGGCTTTTCAGAAATGCAGCGGCTCTTCCGTGATTCCTATGTTGGTGGCTGGCCGGATTATGCCACCCGGCTCGATCACCTGCGCGAAAAGGGCGACGAGAGTGCTTCCGGTCTGCTGGCGGAATTCGTGGAGGCTGGCCGTTCTTCGCTCGAAATGCTGCTGAAATCGGTGGATACGCGGCAACTGGATGAGGCGGTTTCAGCGCTTGCCAAGGCACGCACCGTTCACATCATCGGTTTGCGGCGCTCGTTTCCCATCGCCAGCTATCTGGCCTACGCCTTCGAGAAGATGAAGGTGCCGGCGGTTCTGCACAGCGCGGTCGGCGGGCTAGGCAACGTCAGCGCCATCTCACAGGACGACGCGCTGATAGCGATCACCTTCTCTCCCTATTCCACCGAAACGCTGGAATTGGCTGAAAACGCCCGCTCCAATGGCATTCCGGTTGTCGCGCTTTCCGATTCCGCCGTTAACCCACTCCGAAAATCCGGTGCGACCCTGCTAACCGTCACCGAGATCGATTTTGGGGCGTTCCGCTCGCTTTCGGCCACTCTCTGTCTGGCCATCACGCTGGCGGTCGCTGTAGGCGCACGCAAAACCGCCTGAATATTTTTATTGAAAACGGGAAAAATAGAATTTATGATCCAAATTTATGAAACGGGCATTCCACGACCGTCCTTTCCGTAACGGCATCAGCGAGCAGAGGAGGCTCGCCGAAGCGGAATGGCGACAGCTGGCGGCACTCTGACCAGAACTGCCCGCACCATGAGGTACACCGCGTCAAAGCGCGGTGCTAAGGAGGAACCTTTTGAAAAAACTTGATCTTATCACGATCGGGCGCTCGTCTGTTGACCTTTACGGTTCGCAGGTCGGTGGCCGTCTGGAGGACATGGCCTCCTTTGCCAAATATATCGGCGGCTCTCCCACCAACATCGCAGCCGGTGCTGCGCGGCTTGGCCTTAACAGCGCCGTCATTACCCGCGTCGGCGACGAGCACATGGGTCGCTTCATCCGCGAACAACTGGTGCGCGAAGGCGTTGACGTGCGTGGCGTGAAAACCGACCCGGAGCGCCTGACGGCACTGGTGCTGCTCGGCATTCGTGATCAGAACCAGTTCCCTTTGATTTTCTACCGTGAAAACTGTGCCGACATGGCGCTGAGCGAAGACGATATCGATCCCGCCTTCATTGCCGAGGCGGCCTGCGTCTGCGCCACCGGCACACATCTGTCGCATCCGAAGACGGAAGCTGCGGTGCTGAAGGCGCTGAAACTCGCCCGCGAAAATGGTGCAAAGACCGCGCTTGATATCGATTACCGCCCCAATCTCTGGGGTGTGGCCGGCCATGGCGATGGCGAAAGCCGTTTCGTAGAATCGCAGAAGGTGACCGCCAAGCTGCAATCCACCCTGCATCTCTTCGATCTGATCGTCGGCACGGAAGAGGAGTTCCACATTGCCGGCGGCTCGACCGATACGCTCACTGCGTTGAAGGCCGTGCGCCAGGTTTCGAATGCCACGCTGGTGTGCAAGCGCGGCCCTATGGGTGCTTCGGTCTTCACCGGGGATATTCCCGCAAGCCTGGATGACGGGCAGACTGGCGAAGGTTTCCCGATCGAGGTCTTCAATGTTCTGGGTGCTGGTGACGGTTTCATGGCCGGGCTGTTCCGCGGCTGGCTGCGCGGCGAAGACTGGCCGACAACGCTGAAATACGCCAATGCCTGCGGCGCCTTCGCCGTCTCCCGGCATGGCTGCACGCCTGCCTATCCAAGCTGGGAAGAGCTGCAATATTTCTTCAAGGCCGGCATTCGCAACAAGGCGCTACGCAAGGACGAAGCGCTCGAGCAGGTACACTGGTCCACCAACCGCAAGGGCGACTGGGAGACCATGCGCGTCTTCGCCTTC